>DATENM010000054.1 GCA_035275065.1 Blastocatellia bacterium | reverse complement strand
GCGAGCGCATGTACCCGTCCGCAAGCTCCGCCAACGTCGTCAACATGCACGTGAACGCGCCGATCCCGCGGCTGCCCAAGCACTTGTCGGCGCATCAGGCGATGCTTGAAGGCCTGCTCGCGAAGAAACCCGAGGAGCGCTTTCAATCCGCACGCGAGCTGTTCCCGCTCGTCTCGATATAGGACGCCGGATGCCGCGTGAAATGCAGAATCCCGAAGAGCAGCAATACCTCGATCTCCTCGCCGAAGTGCTCGAGCAAGGCTCGCGCAAGACCGACCGTACCGGCACCGGCACGCTGTCGGTGTTCGGGCGGCAGCTGCGCTTCAGGCTCGATCCGAGCTTCCCGCTGCTCACGACGAAGAAGCTGCACCTGAAATCCATCGTCTACGAGCTGCTCTGGTTCCTGCGCGGCGACACCAACATCAGTTATCTGCAAGAGCATGGCGTCCGCATCTGGAATGAGTGGGCCGACGAGCAGGGCGAGCTGGGGCCGGTCTACGGGCGGCAGTGGCGCAGCTGGCAAGCCGCCGATGGGCGCTCAATCGATCAAATCAGCCAGGTCGTCGAGCAGATCAAGACCAACCCTGACTCGCGCCGCCTGATCGTCAGCGCCTGGAACGTCGGCGAGCTGGACCGCATGGCCTTGATGCCCTGCCACCTGCTGTTTCAGTTCTACGTCGCCAACGGGCGGCTCTCGTGCCAGATGTACCAGCGCTCGGCGGACATCTTTCTCGGCGTGCCGTTCAACATCGCTTCTTACGCGCTGCTGACCATGATGATGGCGCAGGTCTGCGGGCTGGGGCCGGGCGAATTCATTCACACGCTCGCTGACGCGCACCTCTACAGCAACCATCTCGAACAGGCGCGCTTGCAGCTTGAGCGCGAGCCGCGCCCTTTGCCGCGCATGCAGATCAACCCGGCGGTCACTTCGATATTCGACTTCGATTATTCAGATTTCGAGCTTGTAGGGTACGACCCGCACCCGCACATCAAAGCGGAGGTGGCGGTGTGATTGTGTCTTTGCTGGTGGCGATGGACGAACGGCGCGGCATCGGCAGGCGCGGCGGCTTGCCGTGGCGGCTGTCGAGCGACCTGAAACGCTTTCGCGAGCTGACCATGGGCCATCACATCGTCGTCGGGCGCAAGACCTTCGAATCGATTGGCAAGCCGCTCGCCGGTCGCCAGATGATCATCGTCACGCGCGACACGGATTACCACATCGCCGGCTGCTTTACGGTGCATTCCATCGCTGAAGCCCTGGAGCTTGCGCGGCAGCATGGCGAAACCGAGCTGTTCATCTGCGGCGGCGCGGCGATTTATGCGCGGACGCTGGAACAGGCCGAGCGCCTCTACCTGACGCGGGTTCACGCCGATTGCGATGCCGATACCTTCTTCCCCGAATTCAACCCGGAGGATTGGCTCGAAACCGCAAGCGAAACTCACGGGGCTGACGAAAAGAATCAGCACCCGTTCACCTTCTCACTCCTTGAGAGAAAGGAATGAAACAAACACCTTGTGCGGGACTGGAAAAGCAAGCTCGTCAGGGTCTATTCATTCATGGGAGATCAACCGCCAAGACGCCAAGAGCGCCAAGCCAAAGGCGAGCGGCTTTCTCTTGGTGTCCTTGGCGTCTTGGCGGTTGATCCCCGGTCTCTGGGCCGAGAATGAATAGACCCTGACGAGATCATGCCAACCGGTTGTCAATTGCGCGGCTGTTCCTCTACAATTTGTGTTTCCCATCAACCCGGGATCGCTCGCCTAGTCTGGCGAGCGCGGGCAGCAAACCTTTCGGAGGCCAGGAATCGCTATGTTGAAGTTCCTCAGCGGGCGCAAGCGTTCGCGCAATCTGTTGTTGGTTTTTTTCGTCCTCGTCATGACGCTGTCGCTGGTCGGGTTATTCTCGGTCGCGGTTTCGGGCGGCGCTGCCGGCTTGTTCGGCAACAAGAACGGCGGCAGTGATACGACCATCGCCAAAGTCGGCAGCTACGAGGTGACGCTCAAAGAGTACAAGGACGCGCTCACCGGCTTCAGCCGGCAGATTTCGCAAGGCCAGGGGCGCACAGGCATGCAAAGCCTGACGACGACCTACGCGCAGTACGGTCAGCAGATTCTCGACAACCTGCTGCGCGAGAAGCTCGTCCAGTACGAAGCCGACCGCCTCAACCTCAGCGCCACCGACGAAGAAGTCGAAGCGCGGCTGAAGCAGACCTTCAGCCCGTGGCCCGGCCCCGAACAGTATCGCGAGCGCCTCATTCAAGCCGGCATGACGCCGGCGCAATTTGAAGCCGGGCTGCGCGCCAGCCTCTCTGCCGAGCACCTGCGCAGCTACATCACCGCCGCCGTGCAGTTGTCGCCGCAGGAGGTCGAAGACGAGTACCGCCGCAACAACAACCGCTACAGCATCCGCTGGGCCGATGTCAGTCCCGACCAGTTGAAGGACAAGGTGACTTTCACCGACAGCGACCTGCGCGCCTTCTTCGATTCGCACAAAGACGACTTCAAGATCACCACAGAGCAGCGCCGCGCCCGCTACATCTTCGTTGACTCGGCGAAGGCCGGCGAGGCCGTACAGGTCAGCGATGATGAGCTGAAGCCGGACTTCGACCCGGAGCGCAACCTCAAGGCGGTGCGCGTCAGCCAGATCGTCCTCAACGTGCCGAAGGTCGAGAAACCCGACCCCAACAAGCCGGCTTCGGCACAGCAGACCGGCGACCCCGAAGAGACCGTGCGCAAGAAGGCGCAGGAGCTGACCGACCGCGCCAAGGCCGGCGAAGACTTCGCCAAGCTGGCCCGCGAAAACAGCAACGATGCGGCATCCAGGGCCGGCGGCGGCGACATCGGCTGGGTCAACAAAGATGCCAAGCGCGAGAGCGATGACCCGCTCAACAACGCGTTCAACTTCAAAGCCGGCGATGTCAGCCAGCCGATCAAGAAGGGTGACAAATACTACATCCTGAAAGTCATCGAGCGCCGCATGGCGACGTTCGAAGAGGCGAAGCCGGGGCTGCTCAAAGAAGCCCGCATGCGCAAGGGCTACAGCGAAGCAGTCAATATCGCGAATCAGGCGCTGCAACGTTTGAAAGAGACCAAAGACGCGCAGGCGGTGGTCACCGAGATCAACAAGCAGCGCGGCGTTGAAGTTGCCGCCCTGCGCGAGACGCCCTTCTTTTCGCGCGGCGACAACTTGCCGGAGCTGAACGGTGCCTTTGAGCTTCAGGCCGCCGTCTTCCAGTTGCAGAATCCCGGCGATGTCGGCGAATCGGTCAACGTCCAGGGCGGCTTCGCCATCCCGCAGTATGTCGAGAAGCGCGACCCGCACGACCCGACATTTGAAGAGGTGCGGGCCAAAGTCGAGCAGCGTTACCGCGAAGACCGCGCCAAACAACTGGCGCAGGATCGCGCCCGCCAGATCGGCCAGGCCAAATCGCCCGACGAGATGAAGAAGATCGCCGACTCACTCGGCGTCAAAGTCGACGAGCGTCCGGGCATCGGCGAATCCGATTCCATCGGCCCGCTGACGACCGACGAGAGCCGCGCGGCCATCTATAAGCTCAACGTCGGCCAGGTGACCGCCGAGCCGATGAAGAGCGACAGTGACCACTATGTCGTGGCGGCCGTGGTCGGGCGCAAAGACGCAGACATGGGCGAAGCGTTTCAGAAAGAGAAGAAATCGCTGGAGCAGCGCATGCTCGACGAAAAGCGCAACGTCTACTTCTCGACCTATCTGGCCGAGCTTCAACAGCGGCTGAAAACCGACGGCAAGATCAAGGTCTATCAGAATCGCCTGGACGACGCGATGGAAGCCCTGGCGACGCAGCCGGGAGCGGCGCCGCAGCCGGATATGCCGCCGGCGATGCCGCAACGCCCGCGCCGCCAGCCGGCACGCTTGCCCGGCCAGTAATCCGAGCCCAAGCGAAAGCTAACAAAGCCTTCGCCCGTCATCACGACCGGCGAGGGCTTTGTCATGCTCATTTCTTTGCGGCAGGCAGTTGATCGATTTTTCGGAAACCCGCGGGGACGGCGAAATCATCAGGCGATACGTCGAGGCGAATGCCGCGCCGCTCCGTGGTCAGGCGCGCGCCGTTCGGCGATTCGACTTCGATCAGCAAGGGCAAGCCGGAAAGGTCGCGGGCGCGGCGGCTGCGCGTCACTTCAACGCGCCCATCGGCAAACGTCGCGCGTTCTTCAATCACCTGGCAGGGGTGATCCTCGATGGTTTCATCTCCCAGCACGCGAAGGGCGACTTGAACGGGCGCGGGCGCATCGCTCAGGGCGCGCTCGACCTCTTCAAGACTGATTGCCGGTGGCGCGCTTTCGCTTGCCGGCGACGCGGCATCGTGCGCCGCCGCAGCCGGCACGGCGGTGCCGGAATCGAATTCGACATAGAGGCGATGGTCGAGGTCGAGCAGGTAACCTTTGCCGAGGTCGGGCCGCAGAATCAGCGCCCGCGCCGCGCCGGCTTCTGTCCACTGTTCACGCCGCCAGTCGCCGCGCCGCGCGACGCTGCCGCTCGTCGTTTCGCGGGCTTCGCCGTCAACCGCCAGCCTTGTCACGGTTGCCGCATAGACATCGGGCTCACCTGCCGCGATGATCTCAGCGATGGCGGCGTCCGGGCGGCGGCGACAACTGATTAAGCAGATGACCAGCACGGCGAGCCACGCAAGCCGCGACCAGTCTGGTTTTCCGAGCGAGCGCATAATGGTTGAGATTCTACCACCATCGCGCCGAAGGTCGCGCTGTCGGCGCAAGGCGCTGGCTGGCAATCGCCATCGCGTTGCAACTTTGGCTGCGAGCCGTAAGGTGTCGTTACTCCCAGGCGAAAGGATGAAAGGTTTTCATGTCAGCGATCAATAGGCGACGGTTCATAGGCACGATGCTCGTAGCGGGCGCGGCTCAGATTGCGCCGCGCGCCGCTTACAGTAGCCGCGCCACGGATTCACGCATCGAGATTTTGATTAGCGAGCCGGCCGGTGTCATCGCGCCGGAGATTTATGGCCATTTCGCCGAGCATCTCGGCGGCGTCGTTTATGACGGCATCTGGGTCGGCGAAGGCTCGAAGATCGCCAACGTCGGCGGCATTCGCCGGGCACTGGTCGAAAGCCTGAAGCGCATTCGTCCCGCGGTGGTGCGCTGGCCGGGCGGCTGTTTCGCTGACAGCTACGACTGGCGCGATGGCACGGGGCCGCGCGCCGCGCGCCCGCGGCGCACCAATTTCTGGAGCGACGGTCTGCCGCAAAAGCAGTTCGGCAACGCGCCGCAAAAATATGACCCGAACCATTTCGGCACGAATGAATTCGTGCGCTTCTGCCGCCTGATCGGCGCGCAGCCTTACCTGGCCGCCAACCTGCGCAGCCTGCCGGCCAGAGACTTTTACCAGTGGGTCGAATACTGCAACGCGCCTGCCGGCTCGACCTCGCTTGCAGACTTGCGCGCCGCGAGCGGCGACCGCGAGCCGTTCAACGTGCGCTACTGGGGTGTCGGCAACGAATCGTGGGGCTGTGGCGGCAACTTCACGGCGGAAGAGTACGCGGCAGAGTTCCGCCGCTTCACCGCATGGGTGCCGGGGTACGAGAAGCGGCTGTCGTTGATCGGCGCGGGGCCGGGCAGCGGCGACCTGAGCTGGACGCGGCGCTTCTTCGCCAAACTGGCCGAGAAGGGCGAGGGCCAGTTGAACGGGATGTATGGCTGGGGGCTGCATCATTACTCCTGGAACCTGAGCCGCGGGCAGTCGAACGATTGGGAGAAAGCCAAAGGCGACGCCCTGAAGTTTGATGTCGAAGAGTGGTACGAGCTGTTCAGGCAGGGCGACCAGGTTGAGAAACTGATCAACGATCACTGGGCGGCGATGGGCGAGATTGACAAGTCGCATCGCGTCAAGCTGGTGGTAGACGAATGGGGCGCGTGGTACAGGCCGGGCAGCGAAGCCCACCCGACGCATCAGCTCGGCCAGGCTTCGACCATGCGCGACGCGGTGCTGGCCGGGCTGACCCTGGACATCTTCAACCGCCATGCCGACAAGGTGGCGATGGCCAACATCGCCCAACTGGTCAACTGCCTGGCGGCGCTCTTCATCACCCATGAAGATCAGTTCATCGTCACGCCGACCTATCACGTCTTCGAGATGTACGCCGCGCACCAGGGCAACCGGGCGCTGCGCATGACGGTTGACGCGCCAGAGGTGCGTTACAATCGCGTCGGCAAGGCGGCGAGTTTCTGGGGCTTGAAAGGCTCGGCCTCGCTCGGCGACCGCGAGATGGTTGTTACGGTGGTCAACCCGCACGCCTCTGAAGCGCGTGAGACCGAGATCAGCCTGCGCGGCGCGGCCATCAAGTCGGCGCAGGCGAGGACGATTGCGGCAGACGACATTCACGCGCACAACAGCTTTGCCAGCCCGCGCGCCGTCGAGCCCAAAGACGCGGCGATTACGGCGAGCGGCGCGTCGCTGGTGCATCGCTTCCCGCCGGCCTCGGTGACGCGATTGCGCATCGAGCTGGCGTGATCGCGCGCTCACCTGGAGTGGTTTTCGATTGCCTTTGCGATGTAGGGCAATCTGTTAGATTGCGCAGTGCCTCGTGCAATCTAACAGATTGCGCTACACCTGATTGATAACCGCTCTAGGGCTTGGCGGCGCGGTCGGTGTCGAGCATGAAGAAATCGCGGATGCGCCGCAACAGGTCGGGCTGTGCGTGTCGCATGCGCTGGTGGATTATCTCTTCGGTCAAGGATTCGCGAATCGCATCCAGCTCGACGCGGCGCTTGGCCAGCGTGTGCGAGATGGCTTCGGCGACCTCCGGGCGTTCATGGATGATGTCGCGAAAGGCGGCTTTGTCGAGACGGTAACATTTCACATCGGTGCGCGCGATGACCGTGGCGCGGCGCACCTCGCCGGTCATCATCCCCATCTCGCCAAAGTAATCGCCGCTACTCAGGACCGCGACTTTCTCGCGGCGGCCCTCGATGCTCACCTGCACCTCGGCCTCGCCTTCGACAATCACATAAAGCCAGTGAGCCTCGTCACCCTGCCGGGTCATCACTTCGCCGCGCAAGAAGGGCGCGATGAGCAGCCGCGTCGCCAGGCGGCGCTTCTCTTCGTCGGCCAGCGGATGAAACAGCTCGATGTGGTCAATGGCTTCCAGGCGGCGGCCAATCTCTTCGGTGCGTTTGCGCTCGCGGCGCGACTCGCTCTCCTGTGTGACGAAGAGCGACTGCGCCGGAATCGATAGCGGGATGTCGGCGCGGCGCAAGGCGGTATAGAGTCGCGTTCGCACCACCGAATCGGTCGGGTCTGTAAGCGCCAGATCGGTCAGCCAGTAACGCGCCGCATAGACCGCATAGCTGTCCTTGAAATCAATCACCAGGCAATGCGGCGGCGGGTTGCTGGCGACGTCGGGGATCGGTTCAGCGCACAGCGCTTTTTCGACCGCGGCGATGACCTGTGACGGCGCGTAGCGAAAATCGACGTTGAAATAAACCCACTGGCGGTGCTGGCGCGGCTGGCCGACGCGGCGGCCCAGGATGATGACCTGCGATTTCATCAAGATGCTGTTGGGGATCACCACGGTGTCCCAGTTGCGCGTTTCAATCGAGGTCTGCCGCCAGCGAATCTCTTGCACACGGCCTTCTTGCTGATCGATGCGCACCCAGTCGCCGACATGGATCGTGTGCTCCATCTGCAAGGCGAGGCCACCCATGACGTTGCCGAGCGTGTCTTGAAGCGAAAAGCCGATGACCGCCGTAATGACGGCCGAGGTGGCGACGACGCCGGCAAGGTCAACGCCGCTGTGTGACAGCAGCGTGATGCCCGCGACGATATAAGCCAGGGCAAGCAGCAGGTCGCGGAGAATGCGCGGCGGCGACAAATGCAAAGGGCGCAGCAGCACGGCGAAGATGAAGACGCCGACCAGGTTGATGGTGCCGATGCTGACGACGAAGAACGCAACGAATCTGAGGAAGCGATAGCCGAAGCTTTCGCTATTGCCGCCGTAATAAACGATGGCGCTGGCGCCGAGCAATCCGGCGAACGAAAGTGCCAGCAGCAATACGGCGCTGCGAATGCCGGGACGGTCGGCGGGCGCGAGAATAAACAACACCGCCGCGACAAAGATGAAGACCAGCACCAGCCAGTAAAGGCTGCTGCCGACGCCCGCCGTGGTTTGAACGATTTGCCAGAAATGCATCGCAGGGCGAATCCTAGTGATAGACGCCGAGCGGCGCAAGCGAAATGAGCAGAATGGCGAGGGGTGAAGCCCAGAGGGCGCAGACTTTCTGTCTGCGCCCTCTGGGGAGTGAGCGGCTAAACTTCAGACGATCACCCTAGAAGTGGCGCGAGTAACCGACCAGGATGAGGTAATCGGCAAAGGCGGCATCGCCATGCCGGTTATCCATAATATCCGGCACGCTGCGCGTGCGATTGCGGCGCACCGCCACCGGCACGCTGAACGACCAGGACTGGCTGCCCTTGCTGAAGATCAATCCCGGCTCCAGCGAGACCGCATAGCCGGGCCGCCGGAAACCGTTGCTGTCGCCGATCAAATCTCTCGACGGCAACCCTTCGCCGCGCACGCTCACCGTCCATGCGAGGCTGCGGACTTTGGGGAACGGCGCGACCGCGCCGGCGCGATAAAGATACTGATCGGCCACAGACATAATGGCTTCAGAGGGGCGGCTGCGGCCCGTCGGCACGCCATTGGTGCCGCGCGGGTTGGACAGATAGACGCCCGAAGCGAACAGCCGCATGCTCTTGATCGCCTTGTACGCCTGGAATTCAGCGATCAAGCCAAAGCCGCCATCGCCGGGCTGGATGGACTGGTCAATGACGCGCGTCACCGGCCCCAAAGGGGTGTTGACCGTGTCGGTGACATCATACCTGCCGGTCGGCAGCTTGATGCCAAAGCCGACGGCGACATTCTGCCGCGCCTCATTGGGATTGCGGAACAGCCAGCGGCGGGCGACGAAGGTGATGTCGCCGAGGCCGTACCCGTGCGTCACTTGATCGGGCGAGCGCTGATTGTAACGCTTGGCAAAAAACAGCGGCACGCTCATTGAAACGCTGAGCTGCGAATTCACTTCGTAGGTTCCGGCAAGGTCGAGGATGTGAATGCGATTGTTGACTTCGGTGCGCTGTTCGGCGCGGTCAAGCTGTTCTTCGGTGCCGACGAAGTGGCGGTGCGAGTGTTGATAACGATAACCGACCGAGAGCTGGAAGCGGCGCGGACTGAGCCACGACTCTCCCGATGGGTTCGTTTCTCCTCTGGGAATTTGCGGGCCAATCACGGGCACGCTTTGTCTTGCGGCCACTCAGCCCTGTGCCCAGGCGTTCGGGCTGGGAAAGAGAAGCCCTGCAAGCAGAGCCGTGCCGGCGACAAGCCATCGCGCGGCCTGAGAGCGGAATCGATTGAACATCAGTTGCCTCCTCATTATCTTTGTCCGTTGCTTCGGAATGGTGCGATGCGCGTTATATGAGACCGATAGTTAAGCCTGCCGCCGCGACGGCGGCCTTCGGCGCGCGGCGATCCTGAATTCGTTTGCTGAATTGAGGACTGACTTTTATGGAAATTGCCGGGAGAGAGCACCACCCCGGCCTATCGTATCGCGGCAGAGGATATCTTAGCCCGCGCGTTCTGTCATTAAACCAGGGTAAGAGCCGCGTCTAATACTTTTGATATAGGGCAGACTATTCCCGGCCGAAGCGGTCATGTGTAATCCCGCGACGACGACACCAAGGGCGGTCGTGTTATGATGTCGGCGCATATCGCTCATCCACCATGAAAGTATCGCTTTTCATCACCTGTCTGGTTGACCAGCTCTTTCCGCAAGTCGGCGTGAGCATGGTCGAACTGCTCGGACGGCTGGGCGTCGAGGTCGCCTTTCCCGAAGCGCAGACCTGCTGTGGCCAGCCGGCCTTCAATAGCGGTTACCGCGCCGAGGCCCGCCAGCTCGCGGCGCGCTTTCTCGATGTCTTCGCCAATAGCCAGTACATCGTCACGCCTTCGGGCTCGTGCGCCAGCA
This sequence comes from Blastocatellia bacterium, assembly GCA_035275065.1. NCBI lineage: Bacteria > Pseudomonadati > Acidobacteriota > Blastocatellia > Blastocatellia bacterium. Next base: position 306,611 of record DATENM010000054.1, on the reverse strand, counting down.
TGGTCAAAGTGTTTTACGCCGATCTCTTCGAAGACGAGCCGATGCGCACGGAGCGTGCGCGCCAGCTTGCGGCGCGCACCTATGAGTTGAGCGATTTTCTAGTCAACGTCTTGAAGGTCGAAGACGTCGGCGCGCGCTATAGCGGGCGCGTCGCCCTGCACCAGTCGTGTCACTTGCTGCGCGAGCTGAACGTCAGAAGCGAGCCGCTGAAGTTATTGCGCGCCGTGCGCGGCATCGAGCTGGTCGAGCTGGAGCGCGCCGACGCCTGCTGCGGGTTTGGCGGGCTGTTTGCGATCAAGTATGCGCAGATTTCCGGGGGCATCCTGCAAGAAAAGCTCGACTGCATTAAGCGCAGCGGCGCCGAGGTCATTGTCGCAAGCGACATGGGATGCCTGATGCACATCAGCGGCGGCCTGAGCCGCCAGCGCCTCGCGGTTCGCACTCTCCACCTCGCCGAATTGCTCGCCGCCGAGTAGGAGGCAGTAAGCAGGAGGCAGTCAACACATGAGCATAAACGCGGAAGGCGGCAGGCGATGATTCAAAGATCACCAGCCCGCCGCCTTCGCTGTTTTTATCGCTGCCTACTGCTTTCTGTCCCGGCGAGCTGCTTGAGCAGCTCGCGCACCGCCGCGTCGAGCTGCGAGTCGCGCCCGGTGTAGCCCTCGCCGATGGGCCGCACCACCAGAACGTCAACCGGGCGCGGCTTAAGCTCCATCAAGCTGCCGTCGCTCGCAGTAATTCGGGTGAACGGGATGCGCACCGAAGAGCCGTCAATCAAACTGGCGCCCGAGGTGTAGATGATCCACCCGGCGGTCGGCTCGCCCACGACTTTGCCGAGCTTCAAAGCGCGATAGCCTTCAGTGAAGTCTTCGGCGTCAGAAAGCGAATGCTGATTGGTCACCAGGATGGTCGGCGCTTCCAGCGCCCGCTGACCGAGCTGTGTGCGCGCCGGCGTCGCTGGCAAGCCGCGCGGCGTCATCGTCAAGTAAGGCCGCCGCGCAAACACGTCGAGGGCATACGCATTGACGAAGCCGCCATTGTTGTTGCGCACATCGATCACCACGCCTTCGCGCGAATGATTCTCGACGTCGAGATCGACGTAAAGCTGCGCCAGCGACGCTTCGCCCATGTCGGGCATGTGAACATAGCCGAGCCGCCCATTGCTGACGCGCGCTACGTAAGCCCGCTGCTCTTCGACCCAGTTGCGATAAAGCAAGCCCTTATCCGTGCCAAAGCTTACGGGACGCACGGCGACTTCGCGGCGACTGCTGCCGTCGGCAGTGGCGGCGATGGCGAGCGCAACGCGGCGGTTGACTTTAAAATTCAGCAACGCGTCCAGGTTGGTGTGCGCGCCGATCTCTGTGCCGTCGACCGCCAGCAGATATTCGCCCGGCTTCAGGCCGGCGAGCGCGGCGGGGCTGAGCGGCAGAACCGCTGTGATACGCAGTCGCCCGCCGCTCTCGTATTCGCGGCGGTCGAAGCTCAAGCCGATGCGCCCGCTCGGCGTTGCCTGCGCCGCCGTGAGCGCCCCCGCAACCCCTGAGTGCGAAGCGTTCAGCTCGCCGACCATCAGGTTCATTAAGCGGCGCACTTCTTCAGAGGTGCGCGCGCCGCGGATGCGCGGCTCATAGGCGACGCGCACCGCTTCCCAGTTGACGCCATGAAAATTCTCGTCATAGAAATTGTCGCGCAGGTAGGTCCACGCCTGCCGAAAGGCTTCCATCTTCTCGCGCGCAAAATCAACGTCCAGCTCGGCACTCAGCGCCAGCGACCGCACCTGCCGCGATTCGACCGTCACCACGTTGATGCGGCCCTGCTCGATGTAGAAGACCTCCTTGCCGTCGGGCGTGAATTGCGCGCCGCGCTTGAAGCCGGCGGTCGAGGTGAGCTGGCGGGCGACCGGCGGCTCTTTGGCCAGTTCGTCGAGCGAATAGGTGTAAAGGTTCTGCTGGCCGGCGGCGTCGGCGATCACCAGCAAGGTCTTACCGTCGGGGCTGATCGTCTGGGCACCCACGTCAACGCCGAGAGGCAGAAGCTGTAGCCGCCGGCGAATGTCGTCAAAGACGACTTCGACCGGCTTCGGCGCTTTCTTGGCGTCCGTAGCCGAAGCTACAGAAGGCTCGCGCGGCGGCGCGGCGGCGGGCCGCGATTCTTGCGGCGCGGGCTGCACGGGCGGGCGCGGCGATTCTTCTTTGAAGAGATCGCGGAACATGTCTTCGCGGAAGCGCGGCGTGCGCGGCACCAGATCAACGCGGGCGACGCGGAATTCTTCGGTGCGCTGGCCTGTGTCGAAGAGCAGGTACTTGCCGTCGGGGCTCCACGACACGGTACCGCTGAAGGAGTTGGCCAGAAAGCTCACGGGCCGCGCTTCGCCGCCCGCTGCCGGGACGACTTGAAGATTGCGGAAGAGCTTGCCGCTGACGGTCAGAAACGCCAGCCAGCGCGAATCGGGCGACCAGGTGAACGGGCGCTCCGAGATGAACGGCTGGCGCTCGAAGCGTGTGGTCGCCAGCCCGCGCTCCTCTTTCGAGCGCGGGTCGAGAACACGCAGCTCGCGGGCGTCGCGCACATAAGCGATCAGCTTGCCGTCGGGCGAAAAGCGCGGCGTCGTGTCGGCGGTCGCGCCCGTCGTCAGTTGCGTTTCGGTGCCGGCGGCGAAGTCGTACAAGAACAGATGCGGCGCGCCATCGCGGTTCGAGACGTAGACCAGGCGGCGGCTGTCGGGTGCCCAGTTGAGCTGCGACTCGGCGGCGATGGTGCTGGTGACGCGCGCCGCGTCGCCGCCGTCTTTGGCCGAAGCGGCAAAGACTTCGCCGTGGGTGATGAAAGCGACTTTCTGGCCGTCGGGCGAAAGCTGCATCTCTTGAATCTGGCTGGTCTGTGTCAGCCGCTCGATGGACGGGCCGGCGGGCACGCCGCGCCGCGTGATGTTAATCTCGCTGGCCTGATTGCTCGCGGTATCAAACTTCCAGATCGTGAAGTCGTGCTCGAAGACGATGACGCGGCCATCGTAAGAGATGTTCGGCCACAACACGCGCCCGTCCTTGAAGCGCGTCAGCGGCTTTGGCGTCGCGCCCGGCGCGCGGCTCCAAAGGTTCTGCGCGCCGTTGCGGTCAGAAACGTAATAGATCGTCCGCCCGTCGCCGCTCCACATCGGCCACATATTCTTGCCGTCGCTGTCGCTGATCTGTTCGTAGGTCGGCGGCGCGGTGTCGCGCATCACCCAGATTTCGCATTCGTCGAGATGCGAATGGCCCTTGCGCCACCACTGTACAGAGCTGTCGCCGCGCGCCGTGAAGGCCATCTGGCTGCCGTCGGGCGAAGGGGCCGCCGCGTATTCATTGACGTAGCGTTCGGCGCTCACCGGCATCGGCGTGCCGCCTTCGGCGCTGACCCGGTAGATGTCATTGAAGAGGTTGGCAATGTCGTGGGCGTTCGAAGAGAAGTAGAGCCAGCGCCCGTCACGCGACCATGCATCAAGCTGGTCGAGCGCTTCATCAAAGGTCAGGCGCAGCAACTCGCCGCTGTCGAGCGTCAGCACATAGATGTCGCCATTGCCTGTGCGCGTCGAAACGAAAGCCAGGCGCTTGCCGTCAGGTGAATAGAGCGGACGCGATTCGCTCGCCGCATGCGAGACCAGCAGGCGCGCTTCGCCGCCGCTCAGGGGAGCCGTCCAGATGTCGCCGCCCGATACGAAAGCGATCTCCGAGCGGTCGGGCGACACCGCCGGCTCGGTGAAGTAGGGCACGGCTTCGCGGCTTACGGTTTGGGCTAGCCGCGGCGTGACGGCCTTCGCAAGCCCGCTGCTCACCGGCAGCAGTGAGAGCGCAAGGATGAAGGCGAAAAGTATTCTCAAGCGAGCCATAATTCCTCCGTAATGTAAATGACTGATCGTTATCGCAGCCGGACGCCGCCCCGGTCGCCGGTTTGTTGAGGAAGAGTAAATACCTTGTTACCGCAATTGGCAAGGGCACAGGCAGCAGACTTGATCACGTAAGCGGCGGCCATCTTTAAGCGTTGTGTGAAATCCGAAAGGAATGCCATGAAATGCAGCAATCCAAAATGCGATGCGGAGTTGTACCCGGCCGCCATGTTTTTCGGTCAGTGCGGGCTGCCGCTTTCAACAGCCGTGCAGTCGTATGGATTGGGGAATAAAACGCCAGGCGCCGCAAACGCTCGTCCGCGGCGGGCGAAAGATCGAGGCAGTGAAGGCTGATTAGAGAAAGAACCGGGAGCTGGCCTGAAAGCCGCGAAAGACTTAGTCGAATCCTTATGACCGGCAGCGCGGATGGAGGCTCTGGAATCATCAACGGAGGATTTAAAGCGCTCGATTAGTTGAAAGATCGCCAGGGAGTAAGGTAAAATTCCGTCTGTTCCGAGGTCAGCAGATTGTGAAAGACCTGCTGATTTTTCTACTTGGAAGTAGTTGATAGAGTTGGGAGGTCGTTCAACGGTAGGACAGCAGACTCTGGATCTGCTTATCGGGGTTCGAATCCCTGCCTCCCAGCCATAATTCCTTCAAATAAAAGCCTTTCCTTCACGTCTCTTAGTCAACCTAACTCCTGAAAAGGACAGCAGACTAGGAGAAATCAAAATGCACATTGACGCCCTGTTTTCTCAGTTCGTCAGGGAGAAAGTGTTTCTGAAAAACATCTCCCCTGCCACCGTTAAAGCCTTCAAAGACTGCGAACGGGCCTACAAGCGCACCGTAGGCGATGAATTGCTAACCAAGCAAAACCTCAAGGAATTTGTTATTCAGCTTCAGGAATCGGGTATAGCTGTTACTTCGGTCAACTACTACATCCGTAGCCTGAACTCGTTTCTGTCGTGGATGCTGGAAAACGAATACCTACCAGAGCGGCTACGGATCAAACCTTTGAAAGAGCCGGAAAAGACTCTCAAGACATTCTCTGATGAACAGCTAAAGCTCTTGCTCTCCTGGAAGCCTAAGGACTTCTATGGTCGTCGCCTGTACGCCTTAATTGTGCTTCTGATTGACACCGGCATACGGATAGACGAAGCCCTGACGCTGACCAAAGAAAACGTCCTGCTGGAAGATTACCTTATCCGAGTCCGGGGCAAGGGCAATAAAGAACGGTATGTGCCGATTTCAATAGAGTGCCGAAAGGTAGTATTCCGGAACAGACGGCATACCAAGAACGGGGTGACGAGTAGCAGCCCGCAAGCATAGGGAAGCCCGGTAAACTAAAAGCCGATCATCGACAGGATCCCTCCTGATTGAGGCGCTGAAGCGCGACCTCGGCTGTGGAGCCGCTTGGCATCTATGCGGTCAAAGTGTGTGCGTTGAGTGACGCTGCGCAGAGATTCGAGTTGAAGGAGGGGTTACACCTTTGCTGGATGACAAACTGCGTCTCTGCCTCTTGATATAGGAAGGTCCAGTGAGCATCAGGCTATCCTACCGACCTTCAGAAAAGCGTTTTTGTCATCGCTTCATACCATGTTTTTATTTCGAGGTCGGCAACATTATAAGCTTCTAGAGTCGCCATGAGCGTTCTTGCGCTTTCCGCGTCCGTAGTCAGTTCGGTGAGGATGCGTTTGGAAGGATCGATCAAAGCGGTGATCAGTAGTGTCCAGAGGGCGCGGATCTTAAAGGGACCTCCTGCGATGGCCACGACGGACTGAATCTCACGCAAGTGATTAAATTCGACTACGACCATTCTTTCGTTGAGGCGATTTAGTTTTCTGATCAGGTCGTTGTAGGCCGTCGTGTACTTCTTTAGCACCGGCTTCTCTACCTCATGGGGAAAGGGCAAGGTCGGAAACAGGCGGTTAGTTATATCAGAGAAGTGGGGCAATCCAGCCGCTTGAACGAATTCAATCGCGGCCTTCAACTCTATTGATGCAAGGTCCAGGTAACGGTCAAGTTCGGGTATATTCTTGTCACTCCGATAAAGGTCAGCAAAGCGGTGCCCGCTGCGCGGGTCGACGGTTCCCACCCCTACAAGGGCCAACTTCGGAATTCCGAAGCGCCACTTCGCGCCGGGCAGGAAAGGGCAACCCGTGTTCATGATTTCAGCCGCTTCTTGTTGACTGGATACGAACAGCGGGTAGGCCACCTGGCTGAAACGCGTCCCCGGCTCATTCTCGAAGGCGAGGGAAAGGACAAAGGCCGCGTCGTCGGCATCGAGCGGGCGCTCTATCTTTGACCCATCGACTTTCCAGGAGTGCGTCCAGATGCGCCCGCTGATCGGCGTGATCCGCACGCCGCGGCGCAGGGGGGGCATACGCTTAATGGCTTTTACGGCCTGATAAACGGCACGCCCGCTACCGATACCCACATGGTCGTTGGGCTGGATTCGCGCGGCGACATGAGCCCCCGTTTGATTGGCCAGAGCGGTGTGGAGGTAGTCATCCGAAAGGCGCTCGTCCATGGTCAGTTCGTCCACCCCGACCACAATGGCTTCGTGGATTTCAAACTTCTCCCTAAGCTGTCGCCTCAGGTTCGGCTCCTGAGTGCCGACTATGCCATAACTCCGGTCGATGTCGAAGGCGATTACTCCCTGCTCGCGAGCCTTATCCAATATCTTAGAGATGGCCGGTCCGCCACCCTTGACCTGGAGTTTCGTGGCGATGTATTCCTGGCTGTGGCGCTCAATGAAGTACATCCGCGCCGCCTTCTCCATGATCTCAAGACTCTCCAACTCGCGGCCCTGATGTTTAGCAGGCATATCGTATCTCCCGTGCCTCCATTTCGTAAGCGACAAATCTTGCCTCAAGAAACAGCAAGAAAATTGAACCAAATATATTCAAAAATTAAGTCTTTGGCCATATTGTTTTGCCGGCGTTGCTCAAGCATTATGGCGTTGCCTGTTGACGTTCGCGACTCTTCTGGCCGTCCGAATCTCTTCGCGCAATGTTTGCCAGAACCCGGTCGCTTGCGGACGCGCAGCCGAGGCGTGACCTTCGGTCATGGGAGCGGCTAACCGAGTGGGAATTCGTGTGTGAGCGTATGGAGAAACTCGAATGAGTAGATCAAAGGCGCGGCACGCCAAGCAGCGGAATGCGAAGAAGCGGCGAGTCGCACAAGAAATCGTCTCTCTGGCGCGGAGAAACCCCCGGCTCTTCAAGCGGGTGTGGGCGATGAGAATCCAGAGCTGGTTGGAGGAGATTGACCGGCGGAGAAAGAATCTACAGCGACTCGGCCCCGCAACGATAGCCGGCCCGCGAATCTACCAGGTCTATTATGAAGTAGACAACTTTCTGCTACAGAACCCCCAGATAGATCGCCTCGTCGGAGAAGCGACGAGGCCGGTGCTGCTGAATGCCTGCGCCAGCGCGGTGGCGCGGGCTCTGGACCCGCGAATGTACAAGCTCGCGGCCATCTACCGCCCTTTGTAGTTACTGCCCGCGCCGCCCGTTTTAGCGGCCCCTTTACAGAGGTTCACGCAACGCGCCTTGGAATGGTGAGCTGCCGCGGACACGCTTCACCGGCTGAAGCGTCAGCCCGCGCCCCACTCTCATCACGTCCGAGACAACGGAGGACAAATCTATGATCCTTACTCATGATGCATGGGGGCGACGCCGATTATGTGTGGGCCTCCTGATAGGTCTTTTGTCAGTGGCCGCGTCGCTTAGCGGATGTGCGCGGCAGAAGGTCGAGGCGCCCCCTGCCCCGCGCCCCGCGCCGTCTTTGAAAGTTGCGATCCTTCAGGACAAGTCGGGCAGCGTTGATTCGACCCGCACCCCCCGGATCACAATGGCCCAATTTGAAATCTTGATTGCCGCCCTGCTGAAGCGGGGCGGCAGTCTCGCGTTCGGCTTTATCGACGACGACAGCAATAAGTCCTTCACGACCCTGCGCGTCGCCGCGCCGCCAATCGCGCCGAGCGAGCCGAGCAAAGGGGGAAACCCTTTTAAGGTAGCCGAGGCGCAGGCGAAGTATAAGGAAGAGCGGGCAAGGTTCGAGGCTAACGAGCAGCGGTGGAGCCAGCAGACCGGCCAAGCCGTAGAAGCTTTCAGGTCGGCGGTGAAGCCGCTGATCGAGGATAAGCGCCGGTCAAAGGCCACAGACATCTTCGGCGGCCTGAACCGGGCCGACCTTTACCTCGCCGAAAACGACCCGGCCTATTCAAGTGATAACCCGCCCGCGCGCGTCATGCTGGTTATCTCCGACGGCCTCGACAATATGCGCCGCCCGATGGGCGAGATGCGCAGCCAAGCTCAGATCATCCTCGTCAATGGCTCCGCCAGCGTGGGGGTGATGAAGGCGTTCAACGCCGAAAGGTTCGAGGGCATCGAGGCGGCTCTGCTTCACATCACCGATGAGCCACCCCAGTCTAAGCCCGAAGGCACCAAGTCCCTGGCGCAAAAATAACCCGATTTTTCTCTGCCCTGCGTCGCCGCGAAACCGTGCTGACTGTTGTGGGGCGTCTGCGACTCCGTGACTCCCGGCTCGCACAGCCCGACACCATTGCTTACTACCACTCCGGTGCTTCTAACCTGAGGAGGATTCCTATGGCTTACACCGCACAAACTGTCACTCGCCTGAATAAAAAGCGCCAACAGTACGAGCAGAGAAGGAGGGGCGGGCTGCGCCAGCAGATCGACCTCTACGTCGATGAGATTCACCGGGCAGCCAACACGGCGAAGTTCCAAGAGCAGCGCATCGTCAAAGCGCAGGATCGGTTCGAGCAGTTACGCGCCGAGAACATTGAGCAGGCCGAACTGAGCCTGACCGACCGAATGTTCTACGTCCTGCTGCTTCACTACCCGCTGGCCGTGGTCGTGCTTGACGTCTTGTTCCTCGGCGCGTTTACGGAGCACATGCTGAGTATGCGGTTCGACCCCGACTCGTTGCTGATCCCGGTCGGCACCATCGTCGTGCCGTTGACGATTGGGTTCATCGAGATCGTGCTCGCGAAAGGAATCAGCTACGCCAGGGAGCAGGCGGCCGAGTTCGGAGAGAGGCGCTTACTTTCCTTCTTATGGGTACTCGGATTGTGCTTCGCGCTGGCGATGCCGATGTTCATCGGCGGGCTTTATTACCTGAAGATCGTCCAGATGGGGGCCGACACGCCGCTCGGCTCGCAGGTGTTGGTCCTCATCGGGCTGGTCTTCGTCAGCTTCGCCGTGCATGCGCTGCCCCTGTTCATCGCGGAGGCCGTCGCCAACGCAACGGCATGGCTAGGGTACGCCGTCAAGCAGTCCCGCTGTGGGCGGACGGCCAAGAGGGGACAGGCGGCGCGCTACCGCGCGGCGATGAGGGCCGAGACGGCCTACAGGGTGGCGAGCAATCTGGTGGAGAGATACAACAGCGAGAACCCCGAGCGTCCGATTGAGGCGTTGACCCTCTCAAAGGTTGCCGCTGACCTCATCAACAACATTCAGGAGGGGTCTATTGATTACGAATTGGAGTCGCCCGCGCCGGGCAACGAGGCCGCGCCGGAGCCACAACGCATGTCGAAGGATCCCGCGGGTACTGCACGGACGGATGGTCGCCGTACGGACGACGCCCCACCCGCTGACCCTGCCGGCGGTAATGGCGGCGACAGCCAGCCCGCACGCGGCCCCGACGAGGCGGGCGGCGCGAGCGCCAGCGCATCGGGCTTCGACGACAGAAACAATAATAGCGGCGCTAGCGGTGAAGCGAATTACTGGCGCGACATCGTCGAATCGCAGACCCGTGACCGGGATGGCGAAGTGAGTTAGTGCCGCCGGCCGGCAATGAAAACAGAGGAGGAGAGACATGCCTTGTAAATCCATGCAAGTTTCTGTCGAGGCGGTCGCGCGCACAGAAGCCGCGCAATCGGCCCGCGGCCAGTCGTCAAGCTCGATCCAGCCGCTGGCCCTTTTGATCGGCGCGGTCTTCGCGGCCGGGAGCTTGATCAAATCCGTAAACGGGCTGGCTTCGACGCAGAACGGAGTCATCCGGTCCGTAGCCTCGGCGCGCAGGGAGTTGCAGGTTAAGCAGAGCGCGCCCGCGCAGAATGTGGCCGCCGTCGCCGACGTCGAAGCCGTCAAGGCCGCGATCTTAACCGCTTTGGCGCGCGCGCCGTACGAGGTCGAAAGCGCGGCGGTCACGGCACCCCTCAAAGCCTTGGCCGGCGCGTCGTCACTCATCAAAGTGAAGCAGGCGCACAAGGAATTGCTGCGCACGGTCGAGGCCAGTCATAACAGAGTTTTCGCCACCGCGCTCAGCGCGGCGGTGACCAATGCGATCCAGAGAATCGGCTTCACCTCGATAAAGACGCTGCCCAGCGCGTCTTCAAAGGTGCGCCTCGTCGCTGATAACGCCGCCGGCAAGCGCCTCTACGCGGAAGTGAACGTCGGCGTGGAGGCGGAGCCGACGGTCGCGGCAGAAGTCGTCGGCGCGAACCACCAGGAATCGCATGCCATTCTGGACGCGCTCGAAATCGCCCTGGAAGAGGAAGGGTTGCGGGCGCGCGGAGCGCCCATCCGCAAAGGCAGCGGCGGCGTACTGCCGGCCCTGCCGACCCACCTGCAACCAGCCCCCCAGCAGCAAGAGTTGGCGAAGAAGCGGACGGCCCGGACTTCGCGCGCCGCGCGGAGGAGGGTCCCACGCGACTCCCAGAGGCAAAGGTGAAAGCCGGAGTGCCCGGTGCCTGTGGCCGGCATCAAGGCCGACCATGACGTGTTGTCGCGCAAACCAGGAGGAATGAAATGACTTCATCGCCCATCCAGCAAATCACTGCGGCTTACCAAGAAGGCTATGCCGCCCTCTTCTTATCTGGACGCAGCCTGCATGACCTTGTTATTGACGGGCCTGACATGAAAATGCGGACTCTCGTAGAGGCGCTGCGGCGGGAACTCCGTGAAAGCTTCGGGCTCGTGCTGCTCACCTATTCGCTCTCCAGCGGCCTGGATTGGGACAGGGTTCGCATCGCCGACGAGCAGGACCAGCGCACCGTTGAACGAGTGCTGAAGGCCCACGGCCTGCTACAGATCCCGCAAGACGAGAACGAAGCGGCGCGGGTCATTCGGGGACTGTCTTCGCTGCTGCGCGCGTCGCCGAAAGAGCTAAAATGGAGTGCCGGGCGCGACATGCGCTTCGCCGCGCTGTTGGAGTTCGGGGAGCACCTTACGCCGGGCGGGCTCTTAAACGGCACGCAGACGGATAACCAGATCATCAGCATCGAACTGGCCCACACGCTGGCGCAGAGCTTGGCGCTACGCTCAAGCGGCAACCTCCTGATGTTTCATGGGCGCGACGGCCTGATCGACGAGCTAGTGAAAGGTGCCCTACACCGCGTGCACATCCGGCAGCCCGACGAGGCGGAAAAGCGGCAATTCTATGAGACGGTCAAGGCTTTCTACGCCCTCGCGTCACTGGAAGATGACCTCACGTTCGACGCCGTGGCGCGGATGACTGTCAACACCCCGAACCGGTCGCTCGAATCCCTCCTGCGCGCCTCCGACAGGAGCGGGCGCACGATCACGGCCAAGGAACTGGCGGCGCAGAAGAACCGGGATGTCGAGATGATTTCTGAGGGGACCGTGCGCGTCCTCGACACGGCGCGCGTCAGCGACGTCAATCTCTGCGGGGTCAATATCGCCATCCCGAAGCGCGTGCTGGAGCGTTATGCCGCAGGTCTGTTGAAAGGCGACCGGACCATCCCGGCCAACGTGATGTTAGTCGGCCCGCCGGGGACCGCGAAGACCGACCTCGCCATCCTGATGGCCCGCAACGCCAAAGTGTCGGCCTATCAGATCGACAGCCCCAAAGGCGGCTTCGTCGGCGAGACGGAGCGGAAAGTCAGGCTGCAATGGTCTGCGCTTAGCGAGTGGACGCCCAATTGCGCGTTCATTGATGAGATCACGGAAGCGATGCCGCTGGAGCGGGGAAACTTCGATGGCGACAGCGGTGCCTCGCGTGCGGTGACCGCGCAGCTACTGACCGTGCTCGCCGACGAGTCGCGCCGCGGCAAATCTCTGCTCATCGCGACGACCAACTGCCCCTGGAGAATGGGCGCGGCGATGCGCGGGCGGTTCGTCCTGCTCCCCGTGCTCTTCCCCCTGCGCGCGGACTTCCCGAGCATCATCATCGCGACCGCCAATCGCATCACGCCTTCGGCTAGGATGGACATCGCCGACCCGAAGATCGTTGAGGCGTCAAACCTCTTTTACGAGAAGGGCGCGAGCCCGCGCCACATCCGCTCGCAACTCAGCATTACCCTGAGCTATCGCGGCGTGATGGACGCGGACACGAGCCTGTTTGCGGCGGAGGACTTCTGCGCGACGACGGATCGGGTTGCGACCATCTACACCGAGCTGTGGGCGATAAAAGCCTGCTCGTCGAATTCATTCCTGCCCTGGAGCGCCGACCCGGCCTCTTACCCTTACCCGGAACACCTGAAGGGGATCGTTGACGGCACGACCGGGCGCGTCAACCGGGATGAGCTGGAGAAGCGGTTGCAGGAGTACCAGCCTTACGTGAACGTGTGACGCCCGGCCGCCGCCTTTCGTTAAGTGAGCCGCTAACTTGATTCATCTTACGAAACATGATAACTACCAAGCGTCACGCTCTTAAATGCCTCTTCGTTGGCGGACGGGGTACTACAGCTCCACTACGTCCCCAAGACAAGTCGGTCAAGGCAGCACCATGACGACCAATGGGATGGTTGTCATGCCGCCGGCCATCGGGAGCAGGAAGAAGTGGGAATATGCTTACAGAAAAAGAGTCATGGCCGGACTTCTTGCAGCGCCTAGCCAGTCTCCGTCACAAAGTCAGGCCGCTGGGTGGGAAGGCGACGGCGGGGCATGAGTTGTTTCTGGTCGACTTGGCGGATTGGCGACTGCGTTTCTCTACCCACACGCCCTTCATCCTGGTTAAGGCGGAAGCGGCCGGGCGGATGTCAACAACCGAACTGGCCGAGAGCTTGCGCGAAACCGCCCGCCAGCACGGTTGGCACCGGGAGTGCGTGGTCTTGCTCGAAAGCGATGGGCAGGAACTCAGGTCGCAGACGACCCACCAATACTCCCCGCGCCTGGTGATCCTCGACCTTGCCGACCAGGAGAAGGTCCTGTCGGCCCCCTCACTTAAGTACGCCATGCTGGACATCGTCTGCGAGCGCATTCCGATCTCCAGCCTCGCCCCTTACGAGATGAGCGCGCCGGTCGCGGGCGCGGGCTTCTTCGGCCGCGAGCGGGAGATCGAAAAGATCCTCAGCCACCCGAACTCGAACTTCGCCATCACCGGCATCCGGCGGGTCGGCAAGACCTCGCTGCTGAACGAGACCAGGCGGCTGCTAATTGAGCAGGGGGAGGACGAGAGGCGCATCGTGTGGCTCGATTGCAGCATCCTGACCGGGCCGCAGCAGTTCGCCCAGGAAGTGGTCCGCTTCCTGAACATTAAGGAACTGCCACGCCTGCAACAGACGCAGCAGTCTTTATTCTTCTTCGCAGACTTCCTGAAGCGGATGACAAAATACCACCACGGGCAGATCATCATCCTGCTGGACGAGGCCGACGAGTTCCTCAGCTGGGCCCGCGACGCTTCCCTGCACACGGTGCGCGCCTCGGTCAATTCGGGCGACTGCCGCTACATCCTGACCGGCTTTCAGAATCTCATGGGTGAGAACTACCATAACCAGTCGCCGCTCTACCTGGCGCTGAACGAGATTCGCCTGAAGCCCCTTGAGAAGAGGGAGACCGCCGCCTTCCTTGAGCCGATGAAGTCGCTACGCGTGCGGATCGAAAATGAGAACGAGATCGTCACGCGGATCCAGGCCGAAACGCGAGGCCTCCCCCATCTGGTGCAGTTCTACTGCACCGAATTGATAGACCAACTGGGCCGCAACGAGCACCGCACAATCAGTCCAGCGAGTCTGGACGGCATCTATACCAGCGAGGGGTTCCGCAGCCTGATCCTCAACTGGTTCCGGGATAACGTGGCGATGCGGGACAAAATGCTGGTCTATTCCATCCTGGCTTCGTTGCCGGCGAACAAGGAGTCGTTCAGCCAGGAGGACATATCGGCCGCCCTGAACAAACAGCAATGCCCCTTCCCGGCCGATGACATCAGCCGCACCTGTGACCGCCTCGAACTGGCGGGCGTGTTTATCCGCGAGGGGACGAGGTATGAGTTCGCCATCCCCATCTTCCCGCGCGTCCTGCGGTCCAACTTCAGGCTGCCGTACTTAGTGTCATCCGCCAAAAAGGAGTTAGGCTTATGAGCAGTCGCAAAACCGCCAGCCCGCACGCGGCGGTTTCTCAGGCTCAAAACGGCGAGATGTATATCGCCAACAAAGCCGCCATTGAGGAGATCGTCACGAATGTCATGGGGGGCAATTACTGTATCATCCTCGGCCCGCACTATTGCGAGAAGAGCCAGCTCCTGCGTGACATCAAGGCACGGCTGGATTCCCTCCGGCAGCAGACCTGCCTCCTGCTCGACCTCGAAGAACTCCGGGCGCTAGCCGACGCCGAGGTGCTATCGTCGTTCGCGCTGATGATCACGGAGTCGCTGCGGCAGCCGCCGGGTACTAGGCTGGCGGCTGCGCTCGCCGAGGTCAGCGACGAGAAGTCCCTGGCGATATTCTTTCAGGAGCTGCTGCGCGGCTCGAAGCGTGAGCTGGTCTTATTGGTCGATCACCTGGAGCGCATACGGATGGGGCCGCTACACTCTCTGCTGCGCACGCTGCGGGCTATTTATAATCAGCGTGAGGTCCGCGACTTGCCGCGCCTCGGCGTCGTCGCGGCCAGCTCGTTGAGCCTCGCCGACATGGCGCTGGGGCCGACGTCGCCCTTCAACATCGCCCGCATCATTCTGGTCGAAGACCTGTCGCCCGACGACAGCGAGACCCTGGCCCGGTGTAGATTACAGCAGCGCCACGTCGAGATAGACGACGAAGGGCTGCACCGCTTGCTGTGGGCGGCCAACGGCGACCGTTACCTGCTGTGCCAGTTGTGTAACGAGTTGGACCCGTCCAAGAGTGCGCTAACTAAGCCTGAAGTCACCCTGGTTATAGACAGGCTGGTGGAAGAGAAAGCCGGACAGTGGCAGCCGCTGACGCAGACCGTGCATGCCCTCGAGGATGACACCCAGAGCCTGCTAAACCTGCTGAAGATTCTCAAAAGCCCGCTGCCGGTGCCACGGCGCGCGTTGAACCTCGACCTCGACCAGTTGGTCGACAAGTTACAGCTGACCGGCGCGGTCAGCGTCAAGCAGGCGGGCGGCGAGCGGTTCTATGAGGTGCGCAACGAGATCTA
Source organism: Blastocatellia bacterium (assembly GCA_035275065.1). Lineage (NCBI taxonomy): Bacteria > Pseudomonadati > Acidobacteriota > Blastocatellia > Blastocatellia bacterium. The sequence continues at coordinate 291,422 of DATENM010000054.1, read as the reverse complement.
TTTGCGCCACCTCACGCGGCACTTCACTCATGACCGGGTCGTCCATGTGCTGGGGACTCATGGGGAGTGGGAAGAGGCCATCAGCTATCTTGAAGAGCTGATGACCGGCGACACGTCATACCGCTCGATGCTGTTGGGCACGATCCTCGACTCCATTTATGCGGCCCGCAACGATGTCGAGGCGTACCACGCTCTGGCGCACCGGCTGTGCGGAGCGTTCCCGATTAAGAGGGTCTGCATCTACATCGCCAACGCCGAGAGGACACGCCTGGCGCTGATGAGTCACGTCGGCTTTGACCAGGAGCCCGAAAAGTACTTCTCGCTCGAAGAGGACAGCCCCGAGGTCAGAGCCTACTCCAGCCACCACTATGAAACGGCGACGAATGCGGCGGACGAGCCAGTCTTCCTGGTGCGCATTCTCAGGGATCAGTGGCAGCCGCTGGGCCTGATCACCATCCATAATTACATCCCCAACCCGCAATCGGACGACTTTCAGGCGCTGCTGGCCTTCCTCAAGCAGGTCGGGCGGGCGCTGGGCAACGTCATTCAGTTAACCTCGCTGTACGATACCGGCAAGCAGATCACCAGCTCTCTCGACCTGGATAAGATCATGCAGTCGACGGTCGACGAGGCCATCCGGGCGGTGCCCAATGCGCAGCGGGGCGCGCTGTTTCTCTGGAACGAGAAAGAACAGAAGCTGCTGATTGGCGCGCAGCGCGGCTACCGGGAGGGCGTTAAGAACGAAATCAAGCTGGCGAAGGGGCAGGGCTACGTCGGCATGGTGTATAAGACGGGCGAGCCGGTCCGAATCGCCAATGTGCTAAATGACCCGCGAACGTTGTTAAAGGATGACCCCGACATCCAGAGGGCGAAGTCCGTCATCTGCGTCCCTCTGAAGGCTTGGGATCAAATCATCGGCGTGCTCTGCCTGGATAACATGATCGCCTATGACACGTTTCAAAAGAGTAACCTGTGGCTGCTCTCGGCCTTCGCCGACCAGGCGGCCATCGCGATCAAGAATGCGCAACTGTACTCCGAGCTTTCACAGCTGTGGGGGCGCATCAATCAGGGAAATCTGAACTTTGAAGAGATCTTTCTGGAAGTCGTTCAGAGCATCACCCGGGTGACCAGCGCTAGGGCCGCGAACATGCTGCTGTTGAACCACACCGACTACCCGGAGTTAAGCGTGTCGCAGAAGCCCGAGTTGAGCGTTTCCGCCGGCCTGACCAAAGAGTATGACAACCAGATCAGGCCCAGGCCGGAGGGCCTGACTTACCACGTGCTGCGCCACGGCAGGCCCCTGGCGGTGGAGGGCCCGGACGCCTGGATCGGCGTCCCCCCGCTGGCGCGCGAGCGCGGCATCCAAGCGTACCTCGGCGTGCCGATGAAGGTGCAGGACCGAATCATCGGGGTCCTGTTTGTTCATCACGACAAGCCGCATGTCTTCTCAAGCAATGAGGTCGAGATCCTCTCCTTATTCGCCAGCCTCACGGCGCTGGCGATCACCAACAAACGGCTGCTGGATCAAGTGAAGCACCAGTTCAGCTACCTAGCGCACGCCACAATAACGCCGCTGGCCGCCATCGGGCTACTGGTCGAGACCCTCTACAAGCACAGCAGTCAGGAACGGGTGGACCAGGTCTACCGCGTCATCAAGACGAACCTTGCGGATTTGAACACCAACCTGAAGAATAATCTGGCGCTGGCCCGCCCGGAGACGCATATGTTGCAGCCCGACTTTCAGCAGATCAATTTGAGCCGGCTGGTCAGCGATACGGTCGACCTCTTCCTGCCGGAAGCGGCGGACAAAGGCATCTCGCTCGTCATAGAGTGCAAGGACGAGGAGAACCAGATTTGGGCCGACCGCGGCATGGTCACCCAGGTGCTGCATAATCTGGTCAAGAATGCCCTGTTCGCTTTCGCCGACCGCCATCAAGGCAAAAAGATCATCCAGATGAGTATTGAAAAGCGGCCCGACGAACTGGCTATTGTCGTCGCCGATAATGGCATAGGGATTCCGGTTGAAAAGCAGGCGGAGATCTTCCAACCTTTCTATTCCGGCAGTATGCGGACCGGCATCGGCCTAACCATAAGTCGGCAAATCGCCCAGCAGCATAGCGGCGGCTTGTTTGTGAAATCGGAAGCGGGAAAGGGAAGCAAATTCTACTTCGTCTTACCCAATAAGGAGCAACGCCAGTGAGCAAGATTCTAGTAGTCGAAGATGACTTTGGCGCCAAACAGGGATTCAAGTATTTGTTGGAAGACTACGGGCATGAAGTGGATCTGGCTGAAAATGTACGCTTGGCCTTGGAGAAGCTGGCACAATCCAGTTACGACCTGGCAATCGTTGACCTGATATTGCCGGATGAGGCGGGAGAGATGGTTGGGGATGCGGGCATCCAGCTGCTTCAGCGGATGGAGCAGCTATGGCCGGCGCTGCCGGCTGTGGTCGTAACCACTCGCCTCGATCCAGCCGCCCTGTCCGCTTGCCAGCAGATAAGCAACTGTAAGGCGTATATGACGAAGGATCCCAATCCCACGCAATTCACAGAAAAGGTCGAGCAATTGCTGGCCGGCAAGTGAGTCGGGCGCTTGAAAGGAAACCTTCATGACGAAAGATGAGGAGCGGAAGGTCGGCCAGATCGTCGTCCATCATTGGGCGGTGACCAGTCTCATCTACACGATGAATGAGCGGCTTCAGCTGGCCAAGACGATCCAAGACGTCTTGCGGGTCTGCGCAGAGTTTGCCGCCTCCAGCACAAACGCCGATGGCAGCCTGGTATGCATCCATCGGGGAGAACCTGACGGGAAGCCGCTTGTGGTGACGACGGGCGATAAGGCGCCCGCCGCAGCCCCGCTATTGCAGCCCGACCATCCATTTTATCAGCGGGTCTTGAACGCGGGCAGTTCCTGGCAAGCGCACGACCTCGACGACGAGCAACGGCACCGCCTAGCCCTGGCGCAGACCCATGCCTGTGCCGTGCTCGCCGTGCCGATCAAGCGCGGCGAAGGGCAAATTCTTGGCGGCATACTGGTCTGGAAAACGCAGAGCGCGACCTGCTTTGACAGCCGGGAGGCCGACCGTTTGCAGTTGTGCGCCAGTCAGGCCGGGCTGGTTATAGAAAACCTCAGCCTGCACCTGGTGGAAGAAAAGATGGCCGTCTGGGAAACGCTCTCCAGGGGCATGGCCTTCGAGATCCACAACCCCATCACGCTGCTCGGCATTTGGCTGGGGGAGCTTGAGCGCGACGCCGCGAAACAATGGGGCCCCGACTACGCCGAGGACATCAGGAGCCGCTTCCTGTCCAAGATGAAAGCGATTTTGAAGGAGGCTGACGCCGCGACGCGCGAGTTCCTGTTTGATTTCGACGTGAATGCCGCCTCTAACCGGGCGCTGGTCGAAGCTAAGGCGCTGATCGAGGAGAGCCTCGCCGATATCCCCAACTGGGAAGGCAAGGTGGATTTGCGGGGCCAGGAAGTCCGCGTCTTCATCAACCGCCGCCGCCTGAGGGCGGCGCTGCGCGACATCGCGCAACACGCCATCGCCCACCTGCCGGCTAGAGAGAAGTTGCGCATCGAGGTGACTGCGAGCGGCTATGAGGGCTTGGCCGCGCGGATCGTTTATTCATTTCCGGTGCCGCGTGCTGACGAGACCGACCCGAAGGCTTCTATCTTTTTATTCAGAGAAGACGAGTTGATCGAGGGCCTGATCCGAATCGACAAGGGGCGCTTTCAGGAACAAACCGACGCCGGCAGGCACGAGATCACCGTGAGCCTGCCGTGTGACGAAGTCTAAAGCCGCGCTTAAGGGAATGGTGGATGAACCAGATCTTATTTCTTGAGAGTGATGTGAACCTTGCCAGAGAGGTGCAGGAAGTCTTAAGAAGCCGAGGGTATCAGGTGACCCTTTCTCAAACGCCGGATCACGCACGTCAACTGCTCTCCAGCGCCCCGCCCCAAGTGGCGCTGATCAACCTCAACATGCATGCGAGCCGGGGGGTGGAGGTACTGAAATACATTCGCGAAGAGGAACTCCTCACGACGCCCATCGCCGTACTGGACAGCCGTAAGGCTGAACTCGTCAACGAGGCGGCGCGGCTGGGCTGTCTCGCCTTTGTCGACAAGGGGCACAATTTTCTCACACAGCTGGAGGACCTCCTGAAGCAGATTCAGCACCGATTCGCCAGGAACTTCAGGCCGACCGGGGCGGGAGCAACCGCCATCTTTGAAGTGTTGGTCAACCTCGAAGAGAAAGCCCTGTCGGCGAGCTTGCGGTCCTCGGGGAGCGCGCTGGAGTTCGGCCGGACCGGATTGCGAGGGAACACCGGCAAGCGACTCGATTACTTTATCCGCGAGTCGCAGCGGATCAACGACGCCATCAAACGCGGCTGGCGGCCGCAGGACAACCAGGAGATGCACAGGCTGGGCAGCGAGTTAACCGAGGAGGTCCTCGGGATTTCCCGAGTCCTTTACGACTGGTGGACGCAGGTCGCGGCCACGCACCCTGATCTGTGCGTTGTCTTCGGGAGTGAGATTGAGCTGATCCAGTTGCCCATAGAGCTTATAGTCGGCCCGCCGGTGGGCCAGAGTGGGGTCGGCTATCTGGCCCTCGAACACGCGTTGGTGCGGCGCGTGGCAGGCTATCGGTGTAAAGAGGCCGGCCTTTCAATCCAGAGCCTGTGGGGCCAGACGCCGTTAAACGTGCTGCTGATCGGCGCGAACACTTCAGGCGTCTTGACGCTGCCGAATCAGGATCAGGTCAAGCTCGACAAGATCCCATCGGTCGACGAGGAGGTCACCGAACTGGACAATTACTTCAACGGCCTGCGCGGCCATTTGATCGGCAAGGTGCGTACGCTAGCGGGTCCTGACGCCACCTTCGGCAACGTCAAGAAGGAATTCGAGAGTGACACCCGATGGGACATCGTTCACTTCGCCGGGCATGGCATCAACTACGCGCGCGCGCCCGAGCTCAGCGGTCTGGTGTTACGCTCGCGGCCGGGCCCGCTCTCTGTCCTTTATGCGGGAGACTTGAAGGAGTGTCTGAATGGCAAGCCGCCGCGCCTGGTTTATCTGAATGCCTGCGAAGCCCTGCCGGCACCGCCGATGAGTGGCGGCTACCGCAAGAGCTACGCCATTCTCGACACCCTGCTGCGTGCGGGCGTGCCGCACGTGCTGGGGTCCCGGTGGGGGCTGGAAGATGATAAGGCACCTGAACTCGCCCTGGCGTTCTACCGCCAGATGTTAAACCAGCGGACGCCGGTCGAGTGGGCGCTGCTAAAGGCACGCCAGGAGATGTGGGCCAACTACAACGACCGGTCGGCCATCTGGGCTTCGCCGGTGCTGGTTTCTCAAGTGCCCGTAGAGGATTATTACCCGCTGCCTTCCCCGTCGGCCCGCAAAAGGCGAATGCCGGACTACCCGCCTGCGGGGTGAAGGTCTGAAGAAATAACGACATAGAAAAAGACTTGGCCGAACCGTTGCGATCAATAACCCGTATCGTTGCCGTCGAGGCCGAGCTTGAGGATTCCGCTCATGAACCGAGCCGCCCACAGCCTGGGCCGCTCGGTCATCTACACTAGGGATCGGAGGCGCTGCGTATGCGAGTGATGAATGTCCTGTTAGTCCTGGTGGGCGCGCTGGGAGACCTAGCATGGCGAAAGTTCCTTGTTGATGCGAAAGCGATGGAGGCGGCTCACCCGGACGTGAGCGTACTTCTGGTCGATGTGCCCTGGAGAAACGCCGGGCTGCCGCTCGATCAAGAATTACGCTTACGCATCGGCCAGAGGCTGATTGAGCTGCGTGCCGAGAAGGTTAACCTCAGGTCGAACATCGGCAACACGCCGCTCCCTTGGGAGGTCGAAGAATTCGTCACCACGCAACTGAACACCGGTGACGCCAACCGCGAACGAGAGGGGTTGGAAGGTCAACTGAGTCAGGAGATTTCCTGGTTCACAGAAAAGTCACGGGCCGGCCACGTGCGCTACTGTTCCGACCCGGTTGCCGCTACGGAGATCGCCCGCACCCTGAAAGATAGTGATTGGAAGATCGCCGTCTTCGTCGCGACTCCGCCGGACGCTTACCCGGCGATCATCAAGCAATGGAGCCGGCTCGCCGACCGCATTGTGCTGGAAAAGCCGGCGAGCGGGCTAGGCCCGGGCGAAGAGCCGGGGTCACTCGTCTATCCGGGCACGGGCAGGTTGCGTGACGTGGCTAAGTCGGTCACGCCGCCGGCGCAGATCGCCACCAACGATCATTACAATGCCAAGCTGATCACCCGTGCCCTGGATCGCATTCGCGACTACCACCTATTTGACTACTGGCTGGACCCGTCACGCATCAAACGCATCCGCGTAGAGTTGCTTGAGCCGGCTCCCCTGCCGCTGGGCCGTTGTGGCTTTTATAACGGGGCTGGCGGGGCGTTCGGGGATATGGTCCCGCACCTGCTGCAAGCGGTGCGTGCTTTGCTCGGGCTTACGCCTGACACGCTCAAAGTCCGCTTCGGGGATGAATTCTACTGGGGGCGCTATAAAGACGCGCCCCTCGCCGGCTCCTTCGTGACGCCGGTGGGATACCCGTATCAATATAACCCCGGCTATTACCAGCCGCTGAATGAGCAGACGGAAACCTTCGTCGCCTTTGAAGCCAAGATAGAGATCTACGACACGTCCAGGCCGGGGAAGCCGCCGGCTGAGATTGACCTGTACTGCCGCACCGGCAAAGGCTTCAGCCCTGCGCATAAATCCATCAGTGTGGACGTCGAGTATAGCCCCTCGGGGGTCGAGGCCCGTCTGATCTTCAACTTTGAGAATGGCGACATCTCGGTCCGCGACGACCGGGGCGGGTTCCTGCTGGCGACCGGGAAGCTGCAAATCGACGAACCCTTTCAATCCGGCATTCCGTGGGTAGATAAGGGACACCAGGAGTATAAAGGGATTTTCAAAGCACTGGTCAGCAGCGAGTGGAAGGCGGACGCCCTCAACTCTCGGTATTTTCCCACCGTAACCGACGCGGCCGACTTATGCGACATCGTCTACCAGCGACTCATCGCCGAGCGCGCCAAGCGCATCGAGCGCGGCGAGCCTCTCCTCACCTATGAAATCGGCGACGTGAACAGCTGCCTTGAGCTGATGAAACTCTTGGATGAAAAAGCTCACTGGTAGAGTAAACTTGAACTATGGGAGATGACTTATGGAAACTGAGCAAGAAGCCGAACCGCAAGAGGCCGAAACCTTTCGGCCCTGTCATGCCCGCCGCATCTATGCCGGCAGAGACGCCGACGTGTTTCGAGAAGCTTTCCTGCTTCCCCTCCTGTCGCAGCACCATGCCTATCGCGTGCAGGGCTATGTCCTCGACCTCTCCGAGGACGGAAGCCTAAACCGAACGGTCGAACAGATGCAGGTGTCGCGCGAGGTTCGCGCGGACTTGCAGGTCGTTTGCTCGCCGCCGGAAGACGATGCGGCCATGAGGGCGTTGTGGCACTTGGTCAGCGATTGCGACCCGAGCGTGCTGCCGAATGAGGTCCTGTCAGAGTTGAGCCAGCGCGAATACCCGCGGCTATTGAGAGCCTGCCGCGGGCTCGCCAATAAGCGATTTTTTGGCAGGGGCCAGGCTCAGCCAATCAGTCACCCATTCGAAGACCTCGAAGGGCAGATGGGCTTTGACCAGTTGCGGACGCGCGTCAGTGATTATGCTGCCCCCGCGCGCCCGCGAGCGCTCATCGTCGCCGCCAAGCCGGTGTCCTGTTCGCTGACCGTGCGGCTCTATGGCGCGGGGGCACCCTGGCTGTCGTTCGTGCAAATCGTTGACGGTGCCAGCCATCTTGACGATCTGTGGTCCAGCATGCCGCCAGACTTGGTCTGCGCGGACATCGAATCGTTCGAGGCCCTTCACCTCCAACCGCTCTGGTCAGAATCCGTGTGGGTGATTGCCGCGGACGACCAGGAGCAGGTGAAGCGGTTAGTCGCCTTCAACTACTCGGATGACATCGCGCGGTGGAGCCGTGCCCCGCGTGTCATCATATGGTGGTCGCCGAAGCGCTCGCAAGCCCTCTCGCCTGTCTGCGCCACGTGGCCTTTGAGGCGGAACTGGGACCTGTTGCCCGAAGTGAGCGGCTATCAACCGCGCCCCGAAATGGACATACTGCGATCCTTATGGCAAGACGGCTCGCCGCACGTCGTCGGACTCGTCGGACTCGGGGGCGTCGGGAAGACGACCCTTGCCTGCCAGTTCCTAAAGGAGTGCCGCACGTTTGGTGATAAGAAGGACTCGCATGTGTCGGGGCCGAGCCTGCCTTCAGCCGATGCCATCTTCGTCTGGGACTTTCATGCGAAGCCGTTTTACGAAACCTTCTTACGGTCCTTCGCCGAATACCTCAACCCAGACCTCCTGGACCCCGCGACCGGCGACCAATGTTTGGCTTACCTCCGTCAAGCGGTGCAGGAGAGATATCTGCGGCGCGTGCTGCTGGTGCTAGATGGGCTCGACGTCCTTCAACACCCGGGCGGCGAGGCGACCGACGAAGGGCAGATACGAGCGCCCCACATCTTACAACTTCTCGAAGAGATCGCCAAAGGAGAGATGCCGATCCTTGCCCTGATCACCACCCGCCTTGAACCGGCTGAGTTGCGGAGGCCCGGCAGGGCTTACTCATCTATACAGGTCGGGGGCATTCCGCCCGAAGCCGCCGCTGACTTGCTGCGCCACTGCGGAGTTCAGGGTGACGAAACGCAACTGGTCGCGCTGGCTGCCCGCTTTGGCTTCCATGCGATGACGATCTACCACCTTGGCCGACTGCTGGGCGATTTTTATGATGGCGATATCGCGGCGGCTGACCGCCTGCCTCCCGTCGAAACCATAATGCAGACCGGGAGCAGAGAGGTAGACGAGTACAACTGCCGATTCATACAACTGTTCGCCCGTTACGAAGAGCGCCTGCCCAGGCAGGAGGTGGCAGCCCTTCAGCGTGTTGCCACCCTGGGCTTGCCGCTCTCTACGAAGGAATTCCAGCAGATCCTTGCCGAGTCCGAGGACAAAGAGCTAGGAAGGGTTCACCTGGAAGAGTTACAAGCCTCGATGAATGCTTTGCATGACCGGCAACTCTTAAACGCCTACGCCGAACCTGACCAGGTAGTGATGTACTTTACACATCCGACGCTGTCTAATTATTTTGGCCAGTCGCTCACGTTCGACGCGGAGCCTCTTCACGGGGGCGCGATCAAACACTTCGAGCGACAGTTGCACGAGACAATGCTGCCGGGGAGTTGGTCAACCATCGGCAACGTACAAACAGGCGGGGCGATCCGGATGCGTAGCGCAGCCGTCGGCCCTGAAGACTCAGCCGACCAATACCTGACCAATGTGATCGCTCTTGATCTGATGGAAAGGATCATCTCCCATACGGTGCAGGCCGGCCACAAGGAAGAAGCCCGCTTGCTCTATAAGTGGCGCATGGGGGGCGACCAGCATTTAGAGTCTATAGGTCAGAGGGAACGGGCGCGACGTATCAGAGAGCTGTTGTGGGGGACTGCCTCATAACCAAGCCGGCCCTGATCGGTCAGGGAGAGTGGGGGCACAATGGGTGACAGCCTAACCCCACCTGTCAGTAAGAAGCGTCTCTGATTACCGGGGACATTCGAGTCCTGCCAAGCTGCTTCATCCATCCCCGCCGCAAGCGGCAGGGCATTCAGAACCGTTTTCGTAAAACCCCTGTTGACAATATTCGTTATAACGAGTATATTCCTGAGGTGGCTGGCAAACTGCGGAAAGAGCTGAAACAAACCAAGCCGTTCGCCTGCAAGGAAGAAGAAGTTCATCTGAACATCATTCGCACGGCAGAATGGCTGTCGTCTGCCTTCAGTGAAACGCTCAAGTCGGCGGACCTCACCCCCACTCAGTACAATGCGCTAAGGATTTTGCGAGGCGCCGGGACAGAAGGCCTGTCTTGCAGCCAGATCAGTGAACGCATGGTGACGAAAGACTCGGATATTACGCGGCTGTTAGACCGCCTCGAAACCCGAGGATTGATCTCACGGGAGCGGGAGTCGAAGGATCGCCGGGTCATCATTACTCGCATCACTGAAGGGGGACTGCGCACGCTTGCTGAGCTTGATAAACCCATACAGGAACACCATCGCCGACTCCTGAAGCACATGGGAGAAAAAGAGCTGGCTAGCTTGAGCAATCTGTTAGAGCAAGCCCGCAAGAGCGCCGATTAATTTTTTTCTCAAATAGTCGTTATGACGACGGATGTGAAAACATTTACCTGGCTGGACACGACAGCCATTTGGAGGAACCTTATGTCTAAACTGAACTCATTCACTTTCAAGTGGGCGCCGCGCCTGCTCAGCGTCCTGCGCGTCATCATTGCGTTTCTCTTCATGCAGCACGGGGCGCAGAAACTCTTCGGGTTTCTCGCAGCCCAGCCGGCAGCTACGCCCTCGCTGATTTCAATGGTAGGCATAGCCGGAGTGCTGGAGTTTTTCGGCGGCCTGCTGATCCTTCTGGGTCTTTTCACGCGACCGGTGGGGTTCATTCTTTCCGGCTTGATGGCGGTCGCTTATTTTATGGCTCATGCGCCGCAAGGCTTCTGGCCGGTAAGGAACGGCGGAGAGCTGGCCGTGGTTTACTGCTTCGCGTTTCTTTATATGGCTGTGGCCGGCGGAGGGACGTGGAGCCTGGATCAAGTCTTGCGGCATGGCAAGCGCCTGCCAGATTTTGGCCCGGCAAGTCACGAAGTCAGAAAAGCCGCATGATCGGCCAGGGGAAAAGAGCGCGGCGTATGGCCTGGGCTATACATCCAGCTCGCTCGTTTTAACGCTTTCCCAGGAAAGCAATCACCGGGGGTACCATGATTAAAGTAAGACCATCGGGAGAACGTGGTAAGACGCAGACGGGCTGGCTTGACAGCCATCACACGTTTTCTTTCAACCGTTACTATGACCCGCGTTATATGGGCTTCCGCGGCCTGCGGGTCATCAACGAAGACTTCGTCGCGCCGGCTCAAGGGTTCGGCACGCACTCGCACAACGACATGGAGATTCTCTCCTACGTCGTCGAGGGGGCGCTCGAACATCGTGACTCGTCCGGCGGCAGCGGCGTGATCCGTCCCGGCGAGCTTCAACGCATGAGCGCCGGCACAGGCGTCAGTCACAGTGAGTTCAATGGCTCCGAGACCGAGCCCGTCCATTTCCTTCAGATCTGGGTCGTGCCGGAGCGTGAAGGCTTAAAGCCGGGTTACGAGCAGCGGGCTTTCTCTGAAGGCGAGCGGCGCGGTCGCCTGCGGCTGATCGCTTCGCGTGGAGGCGATGATGGCTCGGTGACCATCCACCAGAACGTGAAGGTCTATGACGCGTTGTTGGCGTCCGGTGACGATATTTCCTATCAGCTCGACGGAGACCGCCACGCGTGGATACAGGTGGTCAAGGGCGCGGTCAGCGTGAACCGCACGACTTTGCGGGCGGGCGATGGGGCGGCCATCAGCGAAGAGACGGCTCTGAACATCCGGGCGAGTGAAGACGCGGAAATCCTGCTCTTTGATCTGGCCTAGTTCACGGTATGGTTTTGGCGTGGTGTCCGATTGCCATTGAAGGGTCATCCGATTTGAACGCTGAGCATGGAGATCGAACCTCCGTCGAATCCTTCCACAGGGAAAATGATCTTCTCGCCTGCTCTTCGCAGGGCGATCACATAGAGCAGCGGCAGATAGTGGTCGGGCGTCGGCGCCGCAAGCTGCGCGTCGCGGCCCAACCCCTCGTAGTTGATCAGCGGAGCGTCGTCGCCAGCGAGCAACCACTCCCGCGCCTGGGTTTCGAATCTGACGGCCCAGTCGAAAGGCTCGACCTTATGACGACCCCAGGCATAGGTATGCAGGTTATGCACGAGGTTGCCGCTGCCGATGACGAGTATCCCTTCGTCGCGCAGCGTAGCCAGCCGCTTTCCGGCTTCGTAGTGGAAAGCGGCGGGTTGCGTTTCGTCGATGCTCAGTTGCACCACAGGGATATCAGCTTCAGAGAAGACGTGATAGAGCACAGACCAGGTGCCGTGATCCAATCCCCACCGGTCGTCTAAGCCCACAGGCAGCGGGGCGAGCAATTCTCGCACGCGGCGCGCAAGCTTCGGGTCGCCGGGCGCTGGATAACTTACCTCGTACAACTCCTGGGGAAAGCCGCCGAAGTCGTGAATCGTGCGCGGTCGCTCCATCGCTGTCACCAGCGTTGCGGGCAAGTACCAATGCGCCGAAACACAAAGAATCGCTTGCGGCCTGGGAATACGCTCACCGATAGCCGCCCAGCTTTCGGTCCAGGCATTTGTTTGTAGCGCGTTCATCGGGTTGCCGTGCCCGAAGAAGATGGTAGGCATAGGCTCTGTCATATTCTTACCCCGCTAATAGCGTTTTGCCGCATTGCTATGGTTGAGCCGCTGCCGCGATCTCTGCGGTCACCGTGCGCGCCTGCTTCCGCTTGAAGTAGAAGTAGACCGGCAGACCAAGCGCAATCAGCACAAGGCCGATCACCGATTCGACAGGGCTTGTAACAATCGTGTTGATGACCAGCCACGCCGCGACCAGCATGAAAAGCAGCGGCACGAGCGGGTAGCCGAGGGTTTTGTACGGGCGTTCTACATCGGGCATCTTCCGGCGCAGCACAAAGACCGCGCTCACCGTCACGCCGAAGAAGAGCCACAGCGCGAAGATCGTGTAGGTCGTGATTTGATCGAAGGTGCCTGAGAGCGCCAGCACACAGCCCCACGCCGATTGCGCGCTGATCGCCCAGATCGGCGCGCGCCGCCTGGCGCTCACTTCGCCGACCCGCTGGAAAAACAACCCGTCCCGCGCCATCGCAAAGGGAATGCGTGCCTGCCCCATAATGCATCCATTCAGAGCCCCGAGGGTGGAGACGACAAAGGCTATCGAGATGAAAGCCGCGCCGGTGGAGCCGAAGAAGGTTTGCGCCGCTTTCGCCGCGACCGGCAGCGCATCCGGGTGCGCCGTCGAATTTGCAGTGACGATTTCAGCGACCGGCAGCGCGTAAAAATAGGCCAGGTTCGCCAGCAAGTAAGTCGCCATAACGGCGAGCATACCGAAAATCAGGCCGCGCGGCACATTGCGTTGCGGGCGCTGCACCTCGCCGGCGACGACCGGCAACAGATACCAGCCGTTGTAAGCCCAGAGCGCCGCCATCATCGCCGCGCCAAAGGCTGACACGCCGCCCACGGCTGAGGTGCCGCCCGACGTTGCCAGATGCGACCAGCCTGCGTTGCGCGAGAAAAAGAAGACGCCGACAACGATGACTGCAATGCCCAACAACTTGGCCGCTGTTAGCACGGCCTGCACCCGCCCGCCGACCGCCACGCCGATGCAGTTGATCGCCGACAACAGCACAATCGCGGCGACTGCGACCACCTGCGACAGGCCGAACTGCCAGTGGACTTCCTGCCCGAACAGATGAAACGTCCGTTCAGCCCACGCGCCGCCCAGCGGGATCAAGGCCGAAAGGAAAATAGCGAATCCAGTGCTGAGGCCGGCAATCCCGCCTGCTCCCGCGACAGCAAATTGCATCCAGCCGTAGAGAAAGGCCGGCGCATCGCCGAAGGCTTTGCCGAGGTAGACATATTCACCGCCGGCGTGCGGGTACATCGCGCCAAGCTCGGCATAAGCTAACGCGCCGGCGAGCGAGAGCAGTCCCGCCGCAAGCCACGCCAGCAGCACTAGCCCAGGGCTGCCCAATTGCTGCGTCATCACCGCGGTCTTCAAAAATACCCCCGTGCCGATGACCGTGCCGACGACTAGCGCAATGGCGTCTGTCAGCGTCAAGGCGCGGAGCAATGATGGTTTCGTTTCTGCCATACAAGACATGCCCTCTCTTCAGCCCTTGGTCCTACCGCGGGAGATTATACAGGGTTATCAGTAGAGCGGAAGTCCGGCAATGAGCTATTGAAAAGATGAGGCCGCGATAGGTCTAATTGGAAGAGGAGGGCGTCAGGGCAAAGGCCGGAACCCGTCACCGGCGGTCTGCTGTAGCAAGGGTTGCCGTGGGCGGAACAATGCGAGTGTGTTTCACCATGTTCCGCCTGCGGAGAGCGAGCGCCAGTCCATCAGTCAGACTGAGGCGCTCTGACCTGGCGATCACGCCGCCGGCGATTAGCTGCGATGGCGGTAGGTGATGCGGCCCTTGGTCAGGTCATAAGGCGACAGCTCGACGGTCACGCGGTCGCCGGCCAGCACCTTGATGTAATGCTTGCGCATCTTGCCGGCCAGGTGCGCCAGCACTTCGTGGCCTTGCGCCACTTTCACTTTGAACGTCGCGTTGCCTTTGCATTCGACGACGGTGCCGTCAACGGCGATCATATCTTCTCTCGGCATGTATTTCCTTTCTCGGCTTGGCTCTTGCGGGAGCCGTCCGGTCATACTTGAAATCGCTCTGGCGCCGGGCGAACCGCGTTGCCGCGTGTCCGCCTGACGCTTAGTAAACGGCCATATTATCGGCGGGCGGCGCGGCCCCCGGCAAACGAGCGGCGCGAAACCGACCGCAAGCGGGCGATCTCGCTCGCCAGACGAATCTGCTCGTCCGAGCGCCCATCGGTGAAACCATGCACGCGCTGACGTTCGAGCTTCACGCCCGTCGAGCGCTCGATGGACTCCAGCATCGATTCTTCTTCGGGGCTGACCAGCGTCAGCGCCGCACCCTGGCGGCCGGCGCGCGCCGTGCGCCCGACACGGTGAATGTAGTCTTCAGCCGTCGCCGGCACTTCATAATTGATGACGTAAGCGATGTCGTCAATGTCAATGCCGCGCGCCGCTACGTCAGTCGCCACCAAGACGCGCACATTGCCTGAGCGAAAGCTCTGCAAGGCGCGGTTGCGCTGCGACTGGCTGCGATCTGAATGCAGCGTTTCGACTTCGTGCTTGTTGGCGGTCAGGATGTGCGCCAGGCGGTCGGCGCCGCGGCGCGTCTGCGTGAAGACGAGGATGGCGCCGTCGGTCTTCTGCTTGAGCAGAGCCAACAGCAGCGGCGTCTTCGCATGCGCGAGCACAGGGAAAGCCGTCTGCGTCAGCGTTGCCGTCGTCGTCGTCGTTGGCGACGCCGCGACACGCACACAATCGTTCAGCAACTCGCGACTTAAAAGCTCGACGGCGCGCGACATGGTTGCCGTAAACAGCATGGTCTGCCGCTTCGCGGGAACGTGCCGGACGATGCGCCGCACCTGCGGCAAGAATCCCATGTCGAGCATGCGGTCGGCTTCGTCAAGCACCAGCGCTTCGATGGCGCCCAACTGCACGGCGTTGCGTTCGAGCAGGTCGTTCAAGCGCCCGGGCGTGGCGATGATGATATCCACACCAGTGCGCAGCGCCTTGATCTGCCGCGCGATGTTTTCGCCGCCGACGACTGAAACGGTGCGCAGGCGCGCGGCGCGGCTGAAGTCGCGGGCATTGGCTTCGATCTGCAAAGCCAGCTCGCGGGTTGGCGCCAGCACCAGAGCGCGGGCCGCGCCCGCCCGTTCGAGCCGCTCGATGATCGGCAGCAGAAATGCCGCCGTCTTGCCTGAGCCGGTCTCGGCCGTCGCCAAAATGTTTTGCCCCGCCAGCAGCGGCGGGATGGCTTTCGCCTGGATTTCTGTCGGCACTTGGAGGCCGAGCCGTTCAATTACACTGACAAGCTGTGCGCGCAGGCCAAGCTTGTGAAAATTATCTAAATTCATGAACCTTTCTTTCGTTGCGGCGTGGCGGCGGGTTGCCGGCGTCGCCGCAGCACTGGTGATTGCAGGGGTGTTGCAGAGTTGAGATGAGATGGGAGCCTTGATTCCTTCGACTGCTTGCATCGCTCTTTGGGCTGGGATGAACGAGCTCGGCTCGCTCATCCCTTGCCTAAACTGGTCAGCACTCGTGGCCGACTTAGTAACGGTTTCCGTAGCCGCCACGTCCGCCGCCGCCGCCGCCGCTGCCACGTCCGCCGCCGCCGCCGAAGCCGCCACGTCCGCCGCCGCCACCGCGGTTGCCGCCGAAGCCGCCGCGCCCGCCGCCACGCTCTTCGCGAGGCCGCGCTTCATTGACCGTCACCGACCGTCCCATGACTTCGGTGCCGTTGAATTGCGCAATGGCTTTCTCCGCATCCTCGTCGTTCATCTCGACAAACGCAAAGCCCTTGGAACGTCCCGTGTCGCGGTCCGTAATGATGTTTACCGATTCGACCTGACCCACTTGCTCAAACAGATCAGTGAGATCGGCTTCCGTCGTTTGATACGACAGGTTACCAACGTAGATTCTCTTCATGGTGTCTCCTGAAAATAGTTAAGAGGAACTTCCGAGGCTTTGTGGGAAAGGAATGAGAAACTGAATCAAACTCTCTCCAAGCAGTAGCGGGAAACTCCTGAAACCTTAAGTCAACTAGCAGCGCTCGGTCTGCCTAAACGAACACGGATATCTTACCAGATCGCCCGGCGAAAGTCTACGAAACAATTCCAGGGCTCGGCGGGCGCGCTTTTTCGCCAATCGACAGACCGCCGACGCGCGCCCGCGGCCTGTCGATCCGGCAATTTAACCACTTACTTTGCCGTCGCGGTTGGCGTGACCGTCTCGATGAACAGCATAGCCGACAGCCGCTGGCTGCCAAACGAGACGTTGACGCCGTTGCGTATCAAGTCGCTGCCGCTGGCAGTGAACTCCGCGCCCGTGTCTACGTCAACCACGTGATAGGTCAGCTCTGGCTTTAGCCGCGCCAGCGTAACGTGCTCGTCAAAGGCGCCCTCACGCTCCCAGCGGTAGAGCAGGACGCCGGCGCGATAGCGTTTGCTGCTATAGAAAGTGACGCCTGCCACTTCCGCCTCGTCGCTCGGCAGCCGCAGGTCGTAGACGCAAGAGAATTTCAGTGGACTTAACCACCGATAGTTCGCAACCTCCTGGAGGATGACATTCTGCTGGCGCTCGCCGACCTGCGACAGGTCGGTCGACAGTCCCCAGGTGCCGATCATCGCGCTGCGGCAACAGAGCCGCGCCATCTCATCATCATCCGGGTCGAGCGTGTCCATGCGGATGGTGAAGCGCAAAGCCGCCCACGGAAAGACGCTCTCCAGCGCATTCAGCGCGCTACGAATATTCACCTGCGGATCGGGAAAGCCGCTCTTGCCATAGTCGCTGAGCCAGCTCGTCTGCGTCGCCAGCAGCGTGAAGTCGTTGATCATGCGCCCGCCATTCAAGCAGTTCTCGATCATCAGGTCAGGGTTGGTCAGCCGCACGTTTTGCAAAGCACTCTGAAACCCGACGACGTTCTTCATCTCGCCTGAGCGCGACACCTCGGTGAAGAACGGCTGGTCGTATTTCCAATAGTCAACCGAATACTTGCTGCGCAGCCCCTCGACATGGTTTTCCAGGTAGTCGCTGAAGCCGTCTTGCGACAGGTCAAGCAGATAGCCGCTCAGGAAGCGGTTTTCCAGCGGCGGGTCTTCCAGCGTCAAAGCAAACGCGTTATTGCTGTCGCTGACGTATTGCGGCGTTGACCACAGCCCCGGCTTGATGCCGTTGGCCTTGAGCGCCGCCAGGGTATCGCTCATCTCACCGCCAGGGAACTTATCCGGGTCGGGCTTCCAGCGGCCCTCCATAAACCACCCGGCGTCGAGAACGAACGCGTCGAAGGCGTACGGCGTCATGGTGGCGACCTGACGGCTCAGGAAATCGGCGTTGAGCATCTGGCGGATGGCGTACCAACTGTTATAAATCAGCGGAAAGGAGGCGCGCGGGCCGCCATAGAGCGTCCGCCCCAGGTTGTAGCGCTGCCGCATCCACATTCCGCGACTCTCCGCCTCGTCGGCGTCGGCGACTGGCATCACCAGCAGCGCCGGGCCTTCAATGGTCTCGCGCCGGTTCAACACCAGTTGCGTTTCTGCCGGCGGCAGCCCCACCGAGTAGGTGAAGCCATTATCGAGCCCGCGCAACGTCGCGCTCCAGCCGCCACTCCATTGCAGGCCGAAATAGATGCGGTTCATTTCGCCGCCAACCACCCAGTAAGGATTGACCCCGTCGCCGGCATCGTCCGAGCTGTGCAGGCGGCTGCCCAGACGAATCGTGCGGCTGTTGCTCAGAGCCTGCTCGGTACGGTCGAACTTCAGCGACTCCCACCAGCGCGCCCATTGCGCCTGGCCGCCGACATTCCAGCTTGCTGCCCACCCCGGGAACCATTCGACCGCTCGCGCTTTCTTGCCGCCATTCGTCAACCGCATGTGCAGGCGGAAGAGATCTGCGTGTTTCGGCAGCTCAACGATCCATGTGAGACTCATCTTGTTGGCCAGCTCGCGCGTCGCTTCAGCCGTCGTCATGCTTTCGCCTTCGGTCAACTCCCAGCCTGTCGGCACCGCCGATGCCGGCGGCAGCAGCGCCGCCGGCGCCCAGTCGTCGAGGCCATTCGGCGTTCCCATATCGCGGAACGCCACCTGCCCGCTATCCAGCCACACCGCTTCCTTGATGATCGGAATGCCTTCGGGCGAGATGCCTAGACGCAACCTGAGCGAGTCATTGCTCAATTCCTGCGCCGACGATTGCACGGCCAGCGCCAGCGCCCAGGCGAGTCCCAGGACAAGCGCCCGAACCCACCCGCGACGCGCCGGCTTGCGCGGTTGAGCCTGCCTTTTCATTTGAATGGATTGATTCGTGTATTCACTATGATCTGTCATTAGGCCTTCCTGAAAGAGCGATTTGGAATTAGCGCGAGATCACGTCACGAAGCGTAGAAACTTAGAAAGCTTCACCGGCAGATGAGGAGCCATGTTCAAGAATGCTATTTCTAACGATCCTGCCTGGCTCTGCCAACCTCACAGGCGATTCGTTCATGATCTTCGACGCGCATTCGGAGGGCTTTGGATACGGCATTGTTCTTCTCTATCGTTGACTGAGGTGTGCCGTCAAGACACGCGCTCACGTTGAAACCACGTTGATTTAGACGCGGGCGACCTGCTGCCGGTTTCAATTTCTTTTCGATTTCGCAAAAGCGCCGGTTGATTCGCAGGGAACTCCCTTAGCCTTAACGCGCCGACGGCGCAGTTTTGCTGCAAGCAGACTGAGTGCAATCATTCTCTTGACGCATATCAAATGCGCGACCGTTGCGCCGCTTGAGCGGCGGCGTGATGGCGCGCCCCGTGTCCGAATTCTTCAACCTATCTGAGAACAGAATGACTAGAGGGTCAACCCCTCTTCGCAGAGTCGAGTCCGAGCGATCCGACCCGTGCCCGGTCGTCCGGCTCGCGGAGGGAGTATGCAAGATGACGCGTTGTTTCTCGACCTGTTTCCCAAACAATCCTCGTTGATCCAGCGGCTCGCCGGCGAAGCGCGCGAAGCCGCGCGGCAGTTCATGGAAAACCCGGCAGGCTATCTCGCCGCCGCCTTCAAAGACCATCAAGCAGGCAACGCGCGGCACAAAGATTTGCTGCGCTTCGGCATGGCCATCGGCCTGTTTACTGTTGCATTCGAGCCATTCAATCGGCTGAGACAGCCACTTGCAATGAAGGGCTTGAAGCGGTCTTCACTTCAAGCCCTTCTTCAGCCAACCACACACGGCCGCCGCGCAAGAAACGGCTGCCCGTCGTCGTCGTTTCGCGCTATCATAGAGCCACGTCCGAAAGTCACAAGGAGTCTATGCATGCTCAAGCGCGGTTGGGTGCTGTGGGTTCTAGTCCTCGTCGCGTGGACGCTCGTCGGACTGTCCTTCACGCTCAACTACTATTTCTTCGCCGGCCATTACGTCGCCATCTTCAACCATCAGCCGACGCTCGGCGGCATGCTGGTGTGGGAGCTGCCTTACTGGTTTTTGTGGGCGCTGCTCGCGCCGCTGATCTTTCGACTGGCGCGCTGGTTTCGGATCGGGCGCGACGGCTGGCTGCGCAATTCGATCATTCATGTGATGGCCTGCTTGACGCTGGCCTTCTTTCACCGCGCCATCTACCTGATCGTTGGCTGGGCGCTGCACGTTGCGGTCTATCGTCAGTATTCATCGGTTCGCGAGCTCTATCAGTCGGACATTCTCTTCAACCTGCCGACCGGTTATATGAGCTACGGCACCTTCATGCTCATCAGCTTTGTCATCGATTACTATCGCCGCTATCAACGCGAAGAGCTGCGCGCCTCGCGGCTCAAGGCCGAGCTGGCGCAGGCGCAGTTGCAGGCGTTGAAGATGCAGTTGCAGCCGCATTTTCTCTTCAACACCTTGAACTCGATCTCCGCATTGCTCGACGAAGACATTGACGCGGCGGACGAGATGCTGGCGCGGTTGGGCGATTTTTTGCGAATGACCTTACAAAACTCCGGCGCTCAACAGGTGCGCTTGCAAGAAGAGCTGGAGTTCCTGCGCTGCTATCTGGGGATCGAGCAGGTGCGTTTTCAAGACCGCCTCAAGGTGAGCTTCGAGGTGGCGACCGAGGCGCTCGACGCGCTGGTGCCGAACCTGATTCTGCAACCCATCGTCGAGAACGCCATCCGCCACGGCATTGTCACGCAGGCCGGGCCGGGCCGCATCCAGGTCTGCGCCTCGCGCCTGAACGGCGCGCTCGTCTTGCAGGTGAAAGACAACGGGCCGGGGCTGACAGCGGCGCAGGACTCGGCGGGCAAGCTGCGCGGCGGCGTCGGGCTCAGTAACACGCGCGCCCGGCTCGAACAGCTCTACGGCACGGCGCAGCGCTTCGAGATGGCCGATGCAACCGGCGGCGGCTTGCAGGTCACGCTTGAAATTCCTTTTGAGAAAGCCGAAGCGGTCGATGCCTCAAGGAGAGTGGCCATCAGATGAGCCTGACGAAAATGATTCGCACCTTGATCGTTGATGACGAGCCGCTGGCACGGCGGCGCATTCGCCGCATGCTGGCGCGCCACGCGGATGTCGAAGTGATCGGCGAATGTGCCAACGGCAGCGAAGCGGTTGCCGCCATTCGCGAGCAACAGCCGGCGCTCGTCTTTCTCGACGTGCAGATGCCCGAAGCGGATGGCTTCGCCGTGCTAGAGCGGATTGCCGCGAACGAAGCGCCGCTGATTATATTCGTGACGGCTTATGACCAGTACGCGGTGCGCGCCTTCGAAGTCCACGCGCTCGATTACCTGCTCAAGCCGTTCGACCGCCGCCGCTTCGACAACGCCTTGCAGCGGGCGAAGTCGCGCTTGACCAGCGACCGCAGCGACGTGACCGAGCGTACGCTCGCCTTGCTCGAAGCGCTGCGCGCCCAACAGAGCCACCTTGAGCGCATGGTCATTAAAGCCGGCGGGCGGGCCTTCTTTCTCAAGACCGAAGAGATCGATTGGATCGAAGCCGAAGGCAAGTACGTGCGCTTGCACGTAGGCCGTGAGTCCCATCTGGTGCGCGAAGCCATCAGCCAGATCGAAGCGCAGCTCGACCCCAAACGCTTCATGCGCATTCACCGCTCGACGATTGTCAATCTCGACCGCGTGCGCGAGCTCCAGCCCTGGTTCCACAACGACTATCGCGTCATCCTGCGCGACGGCACCGAGTTGATGTTGAGCCGCAGTTGCCGCAAGCGGCTCGGCGAATTGCTCGGCAACGCGCTTTAGGCCGCGCCGTTCGTTCCCTTCACTAACCGTTCGTGCCACCAATCAAAGCCTTCGTACCATAATCATTGTCGCCTGCCGCCATCCCGCTTACAGTGGTCGCACCGTTAGCGTTAATCCGTGAGTGGTTTGCGCCCTGTTCGGTAAGCGCGATGGCGTTCGTGATGCGCGGGCGGCTGCGGTATAGTGTCTGCGCAGCACCCGGCTCGAAAACATCTCGCTTACAACAGGAGGCCCGTTTATGAAGCATTATCTGCTTTTCGTGCTTTCGTTCGTCGTCTGCCTGGCGGTCGCGCAGGCCCAGAACGACCTGTCGAAAGTCGAAATCAAATCCACTCAGGTCGCAGGCAACATTTACATGCTCGAAGGCGCAGGCGGCAACATCGGCGTCTCGGTCGGCGCCGACGGCATCTTGATCGTTGACGACCAGTTCGCGCCGCTCGCCGACAAGATTCGTGCCGCGCTCAGGAAGCTCGGCGAAGGTAAGCTGCGCTACATTTTGAACACGCATTATCACGGCGACCACACCGGCGGCAACAAAGCCTTCAGCACCGAAGGCACCATCGTCGCCCACGACAACGTGCGCAAGCGCTTGTCAGGCGAGTGGAAGCCGGCAACCGGCAACGCGCCGCCGTCGTCGCCGCCCGAAGCGCTGCCGGTCATCACCTTCGACAGCTCGCTATCGGTCTTCTTCAACGGCGAAGAGATTCGCGCCATGCATGTGCCGCACGGTCACACAGACGGCGACAGCGTGATCTACTTCACGAAGGCCAACGTCGTCCACATGGGCGACCAGTTCTTCAACGGCATGTTCCCGTTCGTTGACCTGGCGAGCGGCGGCGATGTCGAAGGCTATGAGCATAACGTCGCCGCGGTGCTCGGCAAGATTCTCGCGGACGCCCGGATCATCCCCGGCCACGGGCCGCTGGCAAATGTCGAGGACTTGAAGAAGTTTCACCAGATGCTGGTCGAAACCATCGGCAGCGTGCGCGAGCGCATCAAGGCCGGCAAGTCGCTCGATCAGATCAAGGCTGAAGGGTTGCCGGAAAAATGGAATAGCTGGGGCCAGGGCTTCATCAAGACGCCCGCGTGGATCGAGACGATCCACAAGAGCCTCTCGAACAAATCGCCGCGTTGACGCAGGTGGTGGCGCAAGCTGTTAGCTTGCGCAGTGACTCGCGCAAGCTAACAGCTTGCGCCACATCGGCGAGCACCTCGACGACGCGAACATATCACTCAACGTGGAGGTGTACCGATGGCAAATAACCTGTTCAGAAGAAAACCGCTCGACCTGCTCCTCAAAGAGATGGTGGGCGAAGGCCGCCTGCGGCGCGTGCTTGGCCCGCTGCAACTGACGAGTCTCGGCGTCGGCGCGACCATCGGCACGGGCATCTTCGTGCTTACGGGCGTCGCCGCCAACAGCAAAGCCGGGCCGGCGCTGATGCTGTCGTTTGTCGTCGCCGGCATCGCCTGTGTCTTTGCGGCGCTCTGTTATGCCGAGTTCGCTTCGATGGTGCCGGTCGCCGGCTCGGCCTACACCTATGCGTTTGCGACGCTCGGCGAACTGTTCGCGTGGATCATCGGTTGGGACCTGGTGCTGGAGTATGCGGTCAGCGCCTCGACTGTCGCCGTCGGCGCGTCGAAATACTTCCAGGATTTGATCAGTATCTTTGGCCTCAAGCTGCCGGATGCAATCAGCCGCGCGCCGATGGATTACGATCCCGCTCTGGGCAGGCTCGTCGCCACGGGGACAGTGCTGGACCTGCCCGCCATCCTTATCGCCGTCCTGGTCACAACGATCCTCGTCCTCGGCATGAAAGAGAGCGCGCGGTTCAACACGGCGATGGTCGTCTTGAAAGTCGCGGTCGTGCTGCTGGTCATCGGCGTCGGCGTGTTTTATGTTGACCCGAAGAACTGGCACCCGTTCGCGCCCTTCGGTTTTGCCGGCATTAGCTTCTTCGGCAAACCCGTGCTAGGCGGCTCGGACGCCGGCGGCCAGCCGCTCGGCATGCTCGCCGCGGCGGCGATCATCTTCTTCGCTTACATCGGCTTTGACTCCGTTTCGACCAACTCGGAAGAGGCGCGCAACCCGCGCCGCGATGTGCCGCTGAGCATCATCGCCTCGCTGCTGATTTGTACGATTCTTTACATTGCCGTGACGGCGGTGCTGACCGGCATGATTCGTTATGACCAACTCGACACCAACGCGCCGGTGTCGAATGCCTTCAAGCAGAAGGGGCTGACCTGGGCGCAGTTTTTGATTTCCTTCGGGGCGCTCGCCGGCATCACGTCGGTCGTGCTGGTATCGATTTCGAGCCAGGCGCGCATCCTGTTGGCGATGGCGCGCGACGGCTTGCTGCCGCGAAAGTTCTTTGGCGCTGTGCATGAGAAATTCCGCACGCCGTGGAAGTCCACCATCGTCACCGGCATGTTTGTCGGCACGGCGACGGCTTTCTTGCCGCTGCGCATCCTGGCCGACCTGGTGAGCATCGGCACGCTGTCGGCGTTCGTGATCGTCTGCGCCGCCGTGCTGATCATGCGCCGCACACACCCCGAAGCCGAGCGCCCGTTCCGCGCCCCCTGGGTGCCGGCGGTGCCCATACTCGGCATCGCCACCTGTTTGCTGTTGATGTTCTCGCTGCCGGCGGAGAACTGGCTGCGGCTCGGCGTCTGGCTGCTGGTCGGTTTTGTAATCTACTTCGCCTATGGCCGCCACCACAGTCTCTTGAATGAGCGCCCGGCTCAGATCGAAGCTGAAACGGTTCCCGCCGCAAGTCCGGTAGCGCGCGCCGAGGCCGATTGAGCGAAGCGTGCCGACTTTCCTTGCGCGAGCACTGGTGGCCGTGTGGGTTCAGCGGGATTGCTCACGGCTTCGGTGATTCGCGCAAGGAAAGTCAGCACGCCTTCCGGCAAGCGTTCCCTGCGCCTCGCGCATGAGCTATGATAGTATCCGCGTGGAGCGACCATCATAGCCCGACAGAGGTGCGCGTTGCCGCAGCGGAATTATCGCGATCCCCTTCACAATATCATCGCGCTCGACGAATCGCTCGAAGACGACCGCTTGATCGTCGCGCTGATCGATTCAGCCGAGTTTCAACGCCTGCGCCGCATCAAGCAGCTCGGCATCGCGCTGTTCACCTATCAGGGTGCCGAGCATAGCCGCTTCACACACTCGATTGGCGTGATGCATTTAATGACGCGCGCCCTGAACCTGCTCGGCGCGCATCATTCGATCAGCGAAGAAGCGCGCATCGTTGGTCGCGCCGGCGCTCTGCTGCACGACCTCGGCCACGGCCCCTTCTCGCACGTCATGGAAAAGGTCTTCGGCTTTCATCACGAAGACTGGACCTGCCGCATCGTTCAGGACGACAGCACCGAAGTCAATCGCCTGCTTCGCGCTTATCAAGCGCAGCTTCCCGAACAGCTCGCGGCGCTCTACAAGCACAACTACTCGCCGGCCTACGTTACCCAGTTGGTGTCGTCACAGCTCGATTGTGACCGCATGGATTATCTGCTGCGTGATAGCCTGATGACGGGCGCGAAGTATGGCATCTATGATCTGGAATGGGTGCTGCACGCGCTCAAGATTGACGACGCGTCGGATCGCGTCTACGTCGAAGCGAAAGGGCTGTACGCCGTCGAAGAGTATTTGCAGGCGCGCTATTACATGTTCCGGCAAGTCTATTTTCACCGCACCCTGCGATCCGCTGAAGCCGTGTTGGTCTCGACGCTGACGCGCGCCAGAGAGTTGATCGAGCAGGACCAATTGCAGTTTCGCATGCGCGGCTCGGCCTTTGAGAAGATGCTGCTCGGCGAGCCGGTGACGACGCGCGAATACTTGCAGATGGATGACACCGACCTGACCTTTCATCTGAAGCAGTGGACGCGCGACCGGGATGCGATTCTCGCCGACCTCGCGGCGCGCTTCATCGACCGCAAGCTCTTCAAGACGATTGATCTGGAATTTGTCGGTGACGAAGCCAGACGCTTCTGGGAGTGCGCGGAAACCGTCGTGCGCGGCGCGGGCTTCGATCCGGCTTACTATTTGGTGCTGGATCGCGCCGGGGACGTGCCCTATTACGGCTATTATTCGCCGGTGGGCGTTGATCCTAAGAGTTTGATTTACATTGAATCGGGCTGGCCGCGCCCTGAGATTCGCGAGATCAGCGAAGTGTCGGAAGTCGTGCGCGGCATGCGCGGCTATCGCATTGACCGCGTCTGTTTCCCCATCGAGGTCAGCGAGGCAATGGCGCAACTCGCCGATGAACATGCAAGCGAAGGGAACGGGGCGTGATCGGTTATTTTTATTATACGGAAGCTTGAGCGCCTCGTTCGATTTCGCTCGTTCGTCACCTCGAAGCAGTGACACCTGCGACTATACTATAAAAAAATTCTAATTCAATTCCCTGCTCAGGTAGTTTTTCGCCGTTGAGCGTTTATTTATTGGCCGGCGAGTAGAATTGCTGGAAGCGCGAGAGGGCCTCATTGAAGCGTTCGGCGTCGGCGCGCGGCACTTTGAACTTTTCGTTCTTGTCCTGGAACTTGACCACCATTTCATCCTTGGCGATGCGCACGCCGGCCGACAGCAGGTTCGCCGAGAACGTGTGCTCGCCGCCTTCGTAGCGCACGCCGGTCGTGCCGATCATCAGCGTGCCGCTGCACGAGCCGCCCATCAGTCCGCCATGCATGTGTTTGGCGCGTATCGTGATGGGCACAGGCTCGGCGGCCTTGGCGCGCTCGCGCTTTTCAATCTGCTCGATGCGGTCGTCAAGCTTGGCAATTGAATAAAGCGCGCTGCCGCCGAGTTGTTTCGCCTGCTTGTATTTTTCGAGCGCCCCGGCATAATCGCCGCGCTCGCGCGCGATGTCACCGAGCGCGGCGATGGCTGAGCGGTACTGATCATCGCCCGACGGTTGAATCTTTCCGAAATAAGAGGCCGCTTGATCGAGATGGCCACCCTTCATGTACGAGTAGGCCAGCGCAAAGATAACGTCAGGGGTCGCACGGTTGTGGGCCACTGCGAATTCAAGGTCGGCAATCGCCGCGGTAAACTCGCCGCGACCATAGGCGTCGAGTCCTTGCACACGGCGCGCGCCGGCGTCGTTCTGCCTGGCAATCTCCGCCGCGTGTTGGGCCTCCATGTCGCGGGCCTGCTGACGCAAAGCCTTGTCATCCGGGAAGAGCTGCGTGAGACGTTTGAACTGTTTGATCGCCGCATCCGCATCGCCGCGACGGTCGGCGTCTTCGGCCCGCGCCGTCAGTGTCGTTTTGATCTGAGTGAAAACGGCGCGCGCCTGCGCGTTCTGCCGGTCAATGGCCAGCGCCCGTCTCGCATAATAGTAAGCACTGGCGCGCTCCGGCTCGACCAGGCTGCCGGCCTGTAAAGCGTCTGTCGCTTTCTTTACCAGATCACCGACTTCGCCGCGGTGCTGCGAGATTTGATTCTCGAACTTGGCGACGGCAGCGCGCACTTCTTCGTTATCGGGATATTTCTCGCTCAACGCATCATAGATCTCGCGGGCTTTGCCAAAGTCGCTGCTGTTGGTGGCTTCACGCGCGTTTTGCAGCTCAGTTCGGCGCACGCGCTCAAAGAGCTCGGCAGCAAACGCATTAGACCCATCTAGCCGTTCAATCTGTTGCGCGAAATAAAAGGCGCTGTCTAGATAAGGAATGAGGTATTGATTGCGCGCCAGTGCTTCGTTCGCCCGATCTTGAAATCTTCTGATGACTTCTTCGGACGAGCCAACGGCGTCGGGCGAAGGCAAGACTTTCAGCTTATACTCCAGCGTCTGCGTATCGTTGATCGTAATCTGATCCGTCACCGGCTCGAAGTTTTCTTTCTCAATCGTCAGCGTGTAAGTGCCGGCGACCAGTTGCTCCAGCTTGACCGGTGTGTGACCGTAATCTTTAGAATCGAGCTTGACGTTAGCGCCCGAAGGCACGGTTAAAATAATCAACTGATCGATGGTCGAAGGTTTTCTGGTCAGCAGATAAACGGCGGCTATTGTGAGCATCGTCAGCAACAGCGCCGAGCCCGCTGCCAGCATCCACCAGCGCGAGCCAAGTTGCCATGTCCTGCCGCGCCTGCTTCGCACAGGGCTCGCCGCGCCTGTTGCCGTCGCGGACGTCAGGGTGCCAGCCACAGGGCCTTCCCCGACGGCGACCGCTTTCGCACCGGTCTCGACAACTTCGCGCTTGGCTGATTGTTCTTCGCTAGACAACATCGTGTTTCGCTACTGGCGGCTCGACGGCCACGCCTTTCGCCGGCTCAAACCGCAGCCGGCTCAAGAAGACGATTCGTAATGTACTTCACGACTAAGCTCCCGACTTCGATGGCCTTTTTCATGTGCAACTCTCTGGTCAGGTGGCCCGCGACGAAGAGACCGGGAATCGTCGTTTCGAAATCCTCTGAATAGACTGGCCGACCGTCGGCAGCAATGGCCGCCCCGGCTTCTTCGAGGAGGCGCACATCCGGATCAGCGCCGATCAAGGCGAACAGGTGATCGCACGGCACCTGGACCAGCCGCGGCGCTTCGCCGTCGAGGATTTGCAACAAGGCCGAATCAGGCAATATCTCGACCACTTCGGATGAGGTGAGAATGTCGAGACGACTTTCGGCCTGCGCGCGCTCAAGCGGCTCGCGCACCCAGGGCTTGATCTTGGCGGCGCTCATGAGCGAAGGCGCGTCGAGCGCGGGACGGCGAATGGCCAATGTCACATGGGCGCCGGCGTCTACGAGAAACAAGGCGGCTTCGGCGGCTGAGTTCCCGCCACCGACGACCAGCACACGCTTGAGCGCAAACGGGTGCGCTTCTGAAAACTGGTAGGAGACGCGCTCCGGGCATTCGCCGGGGATGTTCAGCTTGCGCTGGCGGCCAAAGCCGCCCGTAGCGACCAGCACGGCGCGGCTGTGATAGCCATCAGCCGCTGTATGCACGACAAAGCCCTCGCCGATGCGCTGAATCGCTTCGACCGCTTCGCCGGTGTGAAGGTTGAGTTGCTCGCGGATCACCAGGTGCGTGTAATGCGCCAGCACCTCCTCGCGCGTCGGCTTGCGATCTCGTGGCAATGCGCCGGCTTCAAGCTCAACTTCGTTCGAGGTCGAAAACAACGGTCTGGCAATCGGAAAGTGATAAACCGTTTCGCCGATCACGCCGCGCTCAAGGACCAGGCAATCAAGTTGATAACCTCTGGCGGCCAGGGCTGCCGATAAGCCTGCCGGGCCGCTGCCAACAATAATCAGATCATGCATATACTGCTCGCCAGTTTCGATCTCCTAAAAGGATAGCGTATCAGGCAGGGAGCATCAACTTGGCAACTATCCAGAGAGCGCTGAATGTGAGGCGGCTGGAACGAGTCAGCTTCGGCACTCGTCGTCGGTGCCCGAACCCGGCCATATCGGCTCCGGCTAAAGGCTCTCGTTGAACTTATAGCCGATGCCCCAAACAGTGAGAATGTACTTCGGCTGCTTCGGGTTTAATTCGAGCTTCGTCCTCAGCCGGTTGACGTGCGGATCGATGTTGCGCTTGTAGCCTTCGTATGCCGTATCCCAGATGACGCTGAGCAGGTCGTTGCGCGAGTAGACATAGCCGGGATTTGAGGCCAGCAGCTTGAGGATGTTGAACTCAATCGGCGTCAGGCCGATCTCCCGGTCGCCCTCTTTAACGGTGTGGCGCTCCAGATCGATCTCAAGCTCACCATGCTTGAGCACCTTCGCTTCGGGCGGCGGCGGCGCCTCGCCGGTGGTACGGCGCAACAATGCCTGAATGCGTAATTCAAGTTCGAGTGGACTGAAGGGCTTCGCCAGATAATCATCGGCACCGAACGAGAAGCCGGTGACTTTATCTTCAATCGTCGCCTTCTCGGTCAGCATGATGATGGGCACGGTCACGCCCTTCTCGCGAAACAACTGGCATAGCTTGAAGCCGTCTATGCCGGGCATAACAACGTCAAGGATAATCAGACTCGGCGCCGTTGACAGCCCTTTGTCGAGGCCCTGAATGCCATCGGCGGCTTCAATGACCTCATACCCTTTGCTGCGCAGGTAGTCTACGACCGTCGTGCGAATCGACTTATTGTCGTCAACGATGAGAACCCGCTTCTCGTGAAGGTTCGGCATAGGCTGGGAACCCTTCGGCGCGCCACAACCCCGAAATCGCTGAGAATTTAGATCAGCCGCATGGGCATGACCACATAACGATAATCATATTGCCCGTCACCTGACGGTTTGAGCAAGGCCGGACTCTGCTCATCCTTGATTTCCAGGGTGATCTGCTCGGTGCCGACGACGCCGAGAAAGTCCGAGATGTATTGCGCATTGAAGCCGATGCTGACGGTCTCGCCGTTGTAATCCACCGGCAGGACGTCTTTCGCTTCGCCCACGTCAGCGCTCTGCGCGGTCAGGTTGATCTTGCCGCTGCTCAGCTCAAGCTTGATGCCGTGGCTGCGCTCGTCGGCCATCAAGGCGGCGCGACGAATCGCCTGCGCAAAACGTTCGGTGTTCAGTGGGATGAGCTTATCGTTGTTCTTGGGCAGTACCAGATCGTAATTCGGGAACTGGCCCGCCAGCATGCGCGAAGTCAGCAGCCGCTGATCCAGCTTGAAGTAAAGATGATTTTCATCCTTGGCGAAAACGAGAGCGCCCTCGGCGCCTGCGGTCAGCTTGAGCAATTCGCCAAGCGCTTTCTTAGGAATGATCACGCGCACCTGTTCGTCGGTCGTGCCTTCCAGGGTAAAGGCGGCCAGCGCCAGGCGGTGGCCATCGGTCGCAACCATCTGTAACTTACCGTCGGCCAGCAACAACAAGGCGCCGTTGAGGGCATAGCGCGACTCTTCCTGCGTAATGGCGTAAATCGTTCGGCTGATCAAATCGTGCAGCGCATTGGCCGGAATCATCTGGCCGCCTTCTTTCAGCCCCGGTGTGGACGGGAAATGCTCTTTGGCTTGACCGACGATACGAAACTCGGCGGCTCCGCAACTGATCCGCACCCAGTCGTTATCCTCTTTAGAGAAATGGATCTCCGCCTCGGGCAA
Source organism: Blastocatellia bacterium (assembly GCA_035275065.1). Classification (NCBI taxonomy): domain Bacteria; kingdom Pseudomonadati; phylum Acidobacteriota; class Blastocatellia; species Blastocatellia bacterium. The sequence continues at coordinate 260,854 of DATENM010000054.1, read as the reverse complement.
GTTGCGAACGATGTCGAAGAGTTTCCTCGCCTGCAAGACAATGGCTCCGGGATGGCTGACATCCGCCGCGCACTCGGTTTGCAGCGACACATCCAGGTCTGTAGCGATCAGCGAAACCAGCGATTCGCCCAGCGTCTCTATAAGGACATTTGAAAGGATCGGAATAGTGTTCTTCTTCTCTACGACGCCTTGTAAAAGATTCAATTCTCTCAGCAGCGATGCTTTACTCAAACTGAAACGCATTATTCACCTCGATTCTGGCCTTTTACTAGTATTTCTAGTTTTTCAAATCATGTCATGATCTAGTAGTAGTAGTAGGGCCTGTGGAAAAGTGGAACCCCTAGTGCAAATGCTTGAAAATTAATGGCAAAGAGCGAAAAATGGCTGTGCAAAACGCTGTGCAAAACCTGTGCAAAAACCCGATGCCCTGTGGACCCTTTTCGTAACTTCAACAGTTTTCAACAGGTTCCACAAGGGCTCCACAACCTGCTCATGTGGAAAAAGTATCTAAGTTATTTCAATTCAGCAATAAAGCTGTTGATAAGCTTGTGGAAAACCGTGTCCCTCTCATAAAGCTCTGCAATTTTGTTAATGCTGTGCAGGACGGTCGTATGGTGCTTGCCGCCGAACTCGCGGCCAATCTCCGGCAGGCTCGACTTGGTTAAAGTCTTGCATAAGTACATCGCCACCTGCCGCGGGCCGGCAATGTTGCGGGAGTTGTTTTTCGATTTCAGGTCGCTGACCTTTAATCCATAATGACTGGCGACCTTCTTTTGAATCAATTCAATCGTAATACCGTCCGAGTCTTCTTCAATGATGTTCTTTAAGACATCCTGCGCCAGCTCAATGCCAATTGGCAGGCCCTTAAGCGAGGCGTAGGCGACGAGTCTGACCAGTGATCCTTCAAGCTCACGAATATTCGATTTAATTTTGCTGGCGATAAACAGCGCAACATTATCCGGCAAGTCAATCTTTTCCAACTCTGCCTTGCGCTTGAGGATGGCAACCTTGGTCTCCAGGTCGGGCGGTTGAATGTCGGCGATCAGCCCCCATTCAAATCTGGAGTGCAGTCGCTCTTCGAGCGTGGGAATCTCGCGCGGCGGGCAATCGCTCGAAATCACGATCTGTTTTTGGGCGTCGTAAAGCGCGTTGAAGGTGTGAAAAAACTCTTCCTGAGTCCGCTCTTTGCCCGCCAGAAATTGAATGTCGTCCATTAGCAGGACGTCAATATTGCGATATTTCTCCCGAAAAGTGATGGTTTTGTCATAACGAATGGCGTTGATCAATTCGTTCATGAATTTTTCGGACGAGATATAAGTCAAACGCAGATTACTATTTCTGACTTTGATCGAATGCCCGATGGCGTGCATTAAATGTGTCTTGCCCAGCCCAACGCCACCATAAATATAAAGCGGATTGTAAGTTTTTGATGGCATATCAACGACAGCCAGTGAGGCGGCATGGGCGAATTGATTGCAGGAGCCCACGACAAAGGTTTCAAAGGTGTACTTTGGATTAAGCGGTAATTCAATGGGCTCAAGGTCAATGACCTTGGCGATGCCGAAACTGGAAATCTCCTTAGCGGGTTGCTGCGCAATCCGCATGGCCGAAGTCGTCCCATCGCCATTGCCATTTAGAGTTTTCTGTTCTTCGACGAGAAAATCGAGCGTGTAATCCTCAAGATTCAATTCCTGTAGCGATTCTTCGATCACGTCAAAATAATTATTAGTGATCCAATCTCGAAAAATTTCATTCGGCACTTTTAGATAAATTGTCGAATCGTCGCGCGTTGCATTAGAGATTGGCTTGAACCAGGTATTAAAGCTCTGATGATTGACCCGCTTCGAGATAGCGGAAAGAATTGACGATAGTAAGTCGGCTTGCATAGTTGAACACAATCTATTTGGAGGTGGACTTTGCCAGGACCTTTGCTTTTTACCTAGGCCCTAGGCATGCCCTGGTCATTCTCTGGCTCTTTCCGATGAAGGAGCGCCCCTTCAAAACTCGAAAACAGTATCACAGGTAGGCCTGCTTTTCAATCGAATCCTGGTAGGAAAACGGACCAATCAGAATATTATAATAAACGCCGGATGTCCATCACTAGAGGTAGTTAATTATTGAAACTAAAAGGTTTATTTGATCAGCGTGATTTTTCAGCGAGTTGGAGAGCGATTGACGCCCGCTCAAGTTCTACGGTCGCTCGGCTGACATCCATATCCGGGTCGGAGAGGGCTTTTTGCAGCTCACGTTCGGCCAAATCTTTTAGTCTAAGTGCTTCGGTAAGATTTATTTCTTCCGGTCGGGCAGCCCGGTCGGCAAGAATGATTACGCGGTTCTCGCTGATTTCGACAAAACCATCGCTAATGGCAATTTCGCCTTTTTCATCGCCTCTATGATAAGTGAGAAGCCCGGCTGGCTTGAGCTGCGAGATCAGGGCGGCATGGCCCGGCAGGATGCCAAGTTCACCATCTAAACCGGGGACTTCTACACGGTCTATGTTCGCCTCAAAGACTTTGCGTTCCGGAATGGCCACTTCCAGGTGAAGGGTATCTGGCATATTTTTCCGCCTCTAGTTGGTGGCCTGCTCTGGCCACCAACCCCTTTCCGCTTGATCTAACATTTTAACCCTTATTAGTGTAATGTTAGATAAATTACATATTCTTCGCCTTCTCGACGACTTCCTCGATCCCGCCGACAAGAAAGAATGCTTGCTCCGGCAGATCGTCATATTTGCCGGATATCAGTTCTTTGAAGCCGCGCACCGTTTCTTCCAATGGAACAAACTTGCCTTTTAGTCCTGTGAATTGCTCAGCAACATGGAAAGGCTGCGACAAGAATCTTTGGATTTTCCGGGCTCGCGCTACGGTTAGCTTGTCCTCTTCTGACAATTCATCAATGCCGAGGATCGCAATAATATCCTGTAAGTCCTTGTAACGCTGAAGAATCCGCTTCACTGCCTGAGCAACGTCGTAGTGATCCTGGCCGACGATACGCGGGTCGAGAATTCTCGAGGTTGATGCCAGAGGATCAACTGCGGGATAGATTCCTAGCTCGGCAATCTGTCGCGATAGCGCCGATACCGCATCGAGGTGGGCAAAGGTTGTCGCGGGAGCTGGATCGGTGTAGTCATCAGCCGGAACATAAATCGCTTGGACTGATGTGATGGAGCCGCGCTTCGTCGAGGTGATTCGTTCTTGTAATTCGCCCATTTCGGTTGCGAGTGTCGGCTGATAGCCTACAGCCGAGGGCATTCGGCCAAGTAGTGCGGAAACTTCTGATCCAGCCTGCGTAAACCTAAAAATGTTGTCAATAAAGAGAAGAACATCGGTTTCGGCTTCGTCACGAAAATACTCTGCAACCGTCAATGCGGTTAGGGCAACACGAAGACGTGCCCCGGGTGGTTCTGTCATCTGGCCATATACGAGTGCCGCCTTGGACTCTGAGACAGCCTTCTTGTCTACATGCTCAAGATCAAAACCGCCAGTCTCCTCAAGATGATCATAAAAGGACTGGCCATAGTTAATCACTTTGGATTCGACCATTTCGCGGATCAAGTCGTTCCCTTCTCTAGTCCTTTCGCCAACGCCGCCAAATACCGAAAAGCCACCATGCTTCATGGCGACATTATTGATGAGTTCCATAATCAATACGGTTTTGCCGACGCCGGCGCCGCCGAAGAGGCCGATTTTGCCGCCCCTAAGAAATGGCTCCAGCAGGTCAATCACCTTGATTCCAGTAACAAACATCTCCAGCTCAGTCGCTTGATCTTGAAAGGTCGGGGCATGGCGGTGGATTGGGTATTCTTCTTTAGCCGTAACCGGACCGAGTTTGTCTACAGGCTGGCCAATCACATTCAACACCCTTCCTAGGGTCGCTGGGCCGACCGGAACGGTTATCGGGCTTCCCTTGTCGATAACTTTCATTCCGCGGATTAGGCCTTCTGTCGGCTCCATTGCTACGCAGCGACAGCGGCCTTCGCCCAAGTGTTGCTGAACCTCAACGACGATATTGATTGCTTCCGGAACCTCAAATCCGTCGCTCACGATGTTGAGCGCCTGATAGATTGGTGGAAGTGTAGATTCTTCAAACTCGACGTCTACGACTGGTCCGATGACCTGGACAACTCTTCCCTCGTTTGCCATTCCACGCTCCTTTTGCTTTCAGCTATCCGCATTATGACGTTCGTGCGGGCTATAGACAAGAATTCAGCAAGCCCCTAAAGTTGATAAAAATACCACGTTTGGCGGCTCTTTTGCCAGCGATTTATTTATTTATCCGCGAAACTTTTATCGTTTCACGTGAAACATATCTATCGCTTATTGCTCATTAGCTAGACTGATCGAAAGGATGTTTCACGTGAAACGATTAATGGCTGATCTGCGATGACTGGTTTCTTTAAGAAAAGGGTCCGTTAGTGAAACCCATTGCTGCCAGGCGTCGTTGAGGCGGGGAATAAAGGTGGTTTTTAGTTGCCGATTTGAAGTTTTATGTTATTTTAGCTTCTGATGGCAAGAATAATAGCAATAGCGAACCAAAAAGGCGGAGTGGGTAAAACCACGACAACCATAAATCTCGCCGCCAGCCTCGCCGTTGCTGATATGAGAGTTCTGGTCATCGATGCCGATCCACAGGGCAATAGCACAAGCGGGCTAGGACAGAGGGGGAAATTTCGCAGGAGTTTCTATCACTGTTTGGTCTTGAACGAACCGATTGAGGCGATTGCCCTACAAACTGAACTGCCTAACCTAAAAATAGTTCCTTCCGAGAAAATCCTCGTTGCCGCTGAAATAGAACTTGTCGATTTAGAACAAAGAGAATTTAGACTGAGGCGTCTCTTGGAGTCGCTTCTGAACTCATACGATTATATCCTCATAGATTGTCCGCCGAGCCTGGGCCTGTTAACACTAAACGCGTTAGCCGCAGCAAACTCAGTCTTAATTCCGATCCAATGCGAATACTTTGCCTTGGAGGGGGTATCCGAATTATGGGATACACTGGTGAAGATCAGAAGGACACTTAATCCAAGTCTTACGATTGAGGGATTCCTATTGACGATGTTTGACGAACGCACGAATCTATCGAATCAGGTCGTTTCAGACCTGAGAGATTTCTTGGGTTCTCAAGTCTTCAGCACGATAATTCCACGAAATGTTAGACTTGCAGAAGCTCCAAGCCATGGAAAGCCAATTGTCCTGTATGACATCAAGTCAAAGGGAGCAGAGAGCTACCTCAGATTGGCAAAGGAGGTTATCAATAATGTCAAGAAAGGCTCTGGGCAGGGGGCTTAGTGCGCTCTTCACACAGATGCAAACCGTAGAGTCGGATCTGATTGAGGCGGATATAGATCTACTTTATCCAACCGATACACAGCCCCGCAAAATGTTCAATGAGGAAAGGCTGAATGAGCTGGCTCAATCCATAAAAGAGAATGGCATCATCCAACCGATTGTAGCGCGCAGGGATGGCGAGCGCTTCCAAATCATCGCAGGCGAGCGACGTTGGAGAGCCGCCCAGATTGCCGGTTTACAGAAAATTCCTTGCCTGATCAGGGAAGTGACGGACGAAAGCCTCTTAGAGATATCGTTGATCGAAAATATACAGAGAGAAGACCTAAACCCGATAGAAGAAGCAGCGGCTTACAAGCGTTTAGTTGATGGTCTCTCACTTTCACAGGAAGAGGTAGCTAAAAGGGTTGGCAAGGATCGCTCAACAATTGCTAATGCCTTGCGTCTGCTGAAATTGCCTTTGGATGTTCAACAATTAGTTGAAGAAGAAAAACTCTCGATGGGCCATGCGCGAGCGTTACTATCACTCGATTCAGCTGAAGAGCAGCTTCGACTTGCTATAGAAATCATTGAAAAGACATTGAACGTCCGTGAAACAGAAAGGCTTGTGAAGGATGTTCAGGGTATGAAGACCGGCGACGCCGCGGATCGTCCTCTGGATACAAAACCAAGAGACCCGAATATCGCGGCCGCCGAGCAAAAACTGAGCAAAGCTATGGGCGCCCCGGCGCGGATAAAGTTTCTTAAAGAAGGAGGTGTCATCGAAATAAAGTTTTCATCGAGCGAGGACCTATCGAGATTATTTGACTTGTTGATCCAAAGACAATAAATTATAAAATGTAGTTTAAGTTACAAAATCTTCCCTTGTCGTGTAGCTTGGCCTGGCTAATTCAACAGCGCAAGAGGCTGTCAGCCGCGTAGTGTTTCCTTGATCTCCGCATTTTGTAGACAGACCGAGCTGTTTCCTTGAACCGCAGAGGGGCTCGCCGGCGTATCGGTATCAGCAGAGATAACTGAAATTGCTTTGATGCGCGTCGGTTTTGGGTTATAAATAGATGGCTCTGAAGGTTGGTCATTTTCTATTTATAGATTGGCTTGATTTCAAAATCGAAACTACAAACCAGGAGACGGAGACATGCAGTTACGAAAAACTTTTGCATTGCTTTTGATGGCGCTGTTGATTTCATCAACCGCACTCGCCGCATCATTTAACAACCCGGCGGACGATAAGGCTGCCGACATTTCAGGCAAGTACGAGGGCATCGCCAAGAGCGAAGCGTTCGGCGAAATACCGCTGACGGTCAATCTAAAAAATAATGGTGGCAAGCTCACGGGCACGATTGAAACGCCACAAGGCCCGGCCAACATCACCGATGGCAGCTACGCCGATGGCAAGTTGACGTTAAAGTTTGATGCCGGTGGGAATGAGGGGACGGTTACTGCCACCCTCGCTGGCGAAAAAATCGTTGGCAAATGGGAACTCGGTGGCGCAAGCGGCACATTGGATCTGAAAAAAGCGGGAGGCTCAACTCCTGCGGCAGTCTCAACCCCGGCTGCGCCAGCAGGCGCACCAAAGGCGGCGACTGGCGACCCGGTCTCGGGCGATTGGGAAGCGGCAGCGGATGCAGGCGGAATGACGATTCCTTTCACCCTTAAGCTTAAGCTTGAAGGCGACAAGGTCACCGGCACATCCACGTCCGACCAGGGCACCGCCACCCTGAGCAACGGCAAATGGGATGGCAATAAGTTGAGCTTCAGCCTGGATACGCCGCAGGGCTCCATCACCATGTCCGGAGCGGTGAAGGAAGGCCAGATCAACGGCGATTTCGACTTTGCCGGGCAGATGACCGGCAAGTGGTCAGCGAAGAAGAAGTAGTACCGATCACGATCTGCGGACTGAGAAGTGACGACTCAGTCCGCAGATCGTCCCGCTTTCGGCCAATCGCGTTGCGCTTAATGACTCAGTAGGGCAGCGATTTCGCGCCTTTATCGGCCATTTGCTGTAATGCTGCTTACCTGCGCTGCATTCCACGTTTCGTGACCAGATTAGTATTTACTCGCTTGCGATCTGCGGCTAACATTGGTCCGTGGATCAGCCAGAGGGGTTCGTGCGCCGCCCACATTCAGCCGATTTGATTTGCTTGGCCTCTAGGCGCTAGATCCCTCGCTCTCCGTCTGCCCCTATACCCCGCGAGCCTTGGCCGAGTACCGTCATGCCTCAGCTTTCCAGAGGAGAAATCCTAGACCGCGTTGCTTGCGGCGAAAGCCTGCGCGGCATGAATCTGGTGCGCGCAGATCTTTCGGCTCTGGTTTTGCCGCGCGCGGACTTTGTCGAAGCCAACCTGCGCATGGCCGATATGTCACGCGCCGACTTGCGCGATGCGCGGTTGACGGGCTGCTTTCTGAGCGGCGCCGGGCTCAACGAAGTCAACCTGGTCGGTGCTAACCTCGTTGAAGCCAGCCTCATTGGCGCGTCGCTCATCGGCGCGGACCTGAGCCGGGCTGATCTCAGTGGCGCAGACCTGACCGGCGCGAACCTGCAATGTGCCGAACTGGTCGGCGCGTACCTTGTCGGCACCTTCCTTAACGAAACCGATCTGACGGGCGCCAATCTTTCAACTGCCTACGTTCGCATGGCGCAGATGGCGGGAGCGAATTTATCTGGCGCCATGCTCGAAGGTGTTGACCTGTCTTACACCGATCTATCAGGCGTTCGGCTCGACGGCTGTTGTTTGCAGGGCGCCAATCTGACCGGCGCCAACCTTTCGGCCAGCACCATGACGCGCGCCAATCTGCGTGGCGCGAATCTTTCTGGAGCGATCTTGCGCGGCTGTAATCTTACGGGCGCGAAGCTGCGCGACATTCAATTTGCCGGCGTCAAGCTCGATGATGCCTGGGCCGATTGGGTAGACCTCGGCATTGACGATCACAACGAAGACCGCGCACTGCTAGAAGAGGCGTTTCTTGGTATTATCGGCAAGCCGATGGCGCAAGTCTTGATCGAAGGGCGCATCGGCGATGAGGCGTGGGCGGTGATTCTCGCGCACCTCTGCGAGTTCCAAATCACCCATCCGGCCCAGGCCGATGTGCGACTCAAAGGCATTCATCAAGGACTCAGCTCGTCGGCGCTTTATCTCGAATCCGAAAATGAGATGAGCCTGGCCGCTTACCTGTCCGCGTTCGCCGACATCATCGGCAAAGGCTCGATTGAATTATTCGAGAAGCTGGCGGCGGCAGTCGCAGACCGCAATGATCGAGAGAGTGAGGACGCGTTATCGTCGCCCTTTACTCCGGCTGCACAATCTGCGCAAGCGACCTCTTCTGAATTTGATTATCCGCTGCAACTGCTGGCGTCGCGCGTCGAATTGCTGCAACGCACGAGCTTCTGGACGAGCGATAAAGCGGTGCTGGTGTTGACGGGCCACCGGCGGATATGGCTCGAAGCGACGTCAAATCCGACGCTCACCTTACGCCCGCCGCATGGCGCGACCCTCGGCATCGACTTGATACGCGGTCACTTCGTCACGGATGACCTGCGCCGCAACCGGACCCCCATCAGCAGTCCGTAGGCTGGCATACGAAAGCCAGAATTCCTTACTACCGATCCTTCTCGGTGATCAATGGCCGTTATCTTTCAGCAAGCGTTGCAGGGTAGCGAGGATGGCGCGATCCATTTGCGGTTCGATCAGGTTTAAGCTCTGCGCCGCGAGCAGACGATAAAGGGCAAGCCATTGCGAATCGATGGCGGCGAGCGCCGTGAGGTTCCGCTGTACTGTGCCGGCATCGCCGCGCCGCACCGGTCCGGTGAGCGCACGCCGCGGGCCGACCGCGCGCACATTGGCTAATGTCGCTTCGCTCAAAGGCAACAGCACACGGCGAGCCGTCGCTTCATCCAGGCCGCAATGCCGCAAGGCGTCAAGGCTGGCGCTTAACAAGGCGGTGACGCCGCCGCTGGCCATGACCGCGGCGGCATGGTAAAGCGGTTTCATCGCTGTCGGAATCTCAAACGCTTGAGCGCCGATTCGTCGTACAAACGTGCGCGCCGCGCGCACTGCCCGCGGATCGCCTTCAACGCAAAAGTGGCTCTGCCGCATCACCTTGATCGCCTGCCGCGGACTTTCAAAGGTTTGCAGCGGATGGCACGAGCCGACCGCAAAATTCAGTGGGCGCAATGCGGCAATATCTGTGCTCGAAAGCGCCCCGCTGGTGTGCAAGACGGCGGCGCGCTCGATACGCCCGGCGTTCTCGGCTATCAACTCCATCGCTTCGCCGATGCGGTCGTCCGGCGTGGCGATAAACACGATGTCTGCTGCTTGCAGATGTGCGCCCGATGCCGCTTGCGGCCTGCCCGCGCCGATGAGGCGGGCAGCGGTTATTGCGCTTCGCCGCGAGCGACAGACAACGTCAGCGATGGTGTACTCGGCCTGATATCCCAGATGACCGAGCGTCTGTCCCACGCGACCCGCGCCGATGAGCGATAGTTTCAATGGCTTTTTCATGCTTTGATAAGCTCGATTCGTGCCGTCGCATCGATCATAAAGGTGGGTGCGAGGCAGCGGCAAATGCTCTCGGCGGTCTCATGCTCTCGGCGGTCTCTAGTCATCCTTGCCGCGCTTTCCCTACGCCAAGGCATTATGTTAGACTCTTGGTGTCAGGAAACTGGCCCGTGCCAGAGATGAGAAGTTCTTTCCGGTAGGAGTCCTTCCAAATGAAAATAAATCTCTTGAAGCGCGTCACCGTCTTGCTGCTGACGGCGTTGATCGGCTTGCCGTCGGCGCTGTTTGCCGACGATAAGAAAGATCCGAAAGACACAAAGAAAGCCGATGACAAGCCGACTGTGCAACAGCCGGCGGCGGCAGCGAACAAAGGTAAGCTCGATGAGGATGAAGACCCGCGTTTGATCGGCAAGCGCAACATCAACAAGCGGCAGATCAATTTCTATTCGCTTGATAAGGAAGTTGCCCTCGGACGTCGCATGGCGGCGCAGGTCGATCAGCAAGGCAAGTTCATTGACGATCCCATCATCACCGAGTACGTCAACCGCGTCGGCCAAAACATCGCGCTTCATTCAGACGCCAAGATACCCTTCACGATCAAGGTTCTCGATTCCGATGACGTCAACGCCTTCGCTTTGCCCGGCGGCTTCCTCTACGTCAACAAGGGAGCGATCCTTGCCGCCGATAGCGAATCGGAGCTCGCCGGCGTGATGGCGCACGAGATTGCGCACGTCGCGGCGCGCCATGGCGTCGAGCAGGCGTCGAAGGGTACGCTGGCGAACATCGCCTTCATCCCCTTGATCTTCGTGACCGGCGGTCTCGGCTATCTGGCCTACGAGGCCTATCAGATAGGCGTGCCGCTGGCGTTCTTGAAGTTTACGCGCGGCGCCGAGGCCGAAGCCGATAAACTGGGAGCCGAATATCTGTGGGCGTCGGGCTATGATCCTAACAATTTTTTGACCTTCTTCGAGAAGCTGGAGAAGAAAGAGAAGGGCAAGCCGGGAACCCTGTCGAAACTCTTCGGCACACATCCGCCGACGCCCGACCGCATTACGAAAGTTCATGACCTGCTGGTGCGCTTCCCAGACCGCGACGAATATATGATCACCTCGTCGGATTTCCTGCGGGCGAAATCGCGCTTGCTGGCGGTGACCAATGCGCGCGTCCTCGACGGCTCGGGCAACCGCGACACCGGCCCGAAGCGGCCTACGCTCAAGCGGCGCAAGGATGGCACCGATGACCAGACGTCGCCTGATTCGCCAACCACCACCGAGACGCCGAAAGACCGGCCTGTGTTGAAGCGCCGTGACAGCGACGGCAAGCCGCCTGACGCCGAAAAGAAACCTTAAACGTATCTCATCACTCCTCCGTAATCTGCGGGCTGACCGTGACTTGAATAACACGGTCAGCCCGATTTGTTTTGTGGCGATCAACGCGGCGGTCAGGCGATCTGCCGGAGGGCTTCGTACAGTACGATGCCGACCGAGGTGGCGAGGTTGAGCGAGCGCACCTGACGGTTGGGCATCGGGATGGTCAGGCAGCGCTCCCAGTTGGCGCGCAGCAAATCTTCGGGCAGCCCGCGCGTCTCGCGGCCAAAGACCAGACAATCATTCGGCGCGAACTGGAAGTCTGTATAGCGGCGCTCGCCTTTGGTTGAAAGGTAAAGGAACCGGCATTGGGGCAGGGAAGCATAGAGCGCCTCGACATCCATGTGATAGCGAATCTCGACCTCGCTCCAGTAATCGAGCCCGGCACGGCGCACGGCTTTTTCGTCGGTGCGAAAGCCGAGCTTGCCGACCAGGTGCAGCGGCGTGTAGGTGGCGGCGCATAGCCGCGCGATGTTGCCGGTATTCGGCGGAATCTCGGGCTCGATCAACGCCACGTGCAACCTTGAGCTGTGAATGTCGCCGGTGTTGGGAGTGTAGCTCACCTTACTTTTTACCCTGACGGTCAGCATCGGAAATGCGCTTGAGCGCCTGACGCAGAATGGCCTTGTGGTCAAAAGCGAGGCGCGGCGGACGCGAGGCTGAATGCCAGCGCGCCTCGTCGGCGTCATCGGCTCCGGTGGCCTGGACACGGCTATCGAGCAGGCCGATGAAGACGATGCTGATGGTGTGGCTGCGCGGGTCGCGGCCCGGGTCGCCGAAAGCGCCGAGTTGTTCAAGGCGAACGCCTTCCAATCCGGTCTCTTCTTTCAACTCGCGCGCCGCGGCCTGTTCCAGCGCTTCGTTTTGATCAACAAAACCGCCGGGAAAGGCCCAGTCGCCTTTGAACGGCTCACGCGCCCGTTTGATCAACATCACCTCAAGGCGTTCACCGGCGCGGCAAAACAGAATCACGTCCACGGTCACCGCGGGGCGCGGGTATTCATAGCAATATGGTTTCTTCGAAGCGGCCTGTTTGGCATCTGATTTGTCGGATGCCGCCTTGCGGCTTTTCTTGTTGGCTGTGGTCACGATCACCTCGAATAAGTTTTGCTCGATGCCTGACAAGCGTCCATCAAGACAGAATTCTTCTTAAAGGTTCTTGTGGTGGGCGTCAAGTGGGGCCGGACGAATGGCAACGCGGAAAGAAATAAATAGGCGGGCCGCGCGGCCCGCCTTCTTCGGAGGCAGTGTTGATGATCGAGGGCAGTTGGTTCTAGCTATGGTTCAATCGTTCGACTCGACGTAGATGAAAACCTATTCGTGCGACGCCGCCGACCGTGTGCCTTCGCCACTGATGCTGCGCGTCAGCAGGCGAATCTCGACGCGGCGATTCTGGGCACGGCCAGCCCGCGTGGTATTGTCGGCCACCGGGCGAACTTCGCCAAAGCCGAGAATGCGCATGCGGAACAAAGGAATGTTGTGCTGTTCGGCAAGGTAACGCTGTACGGCGTTGGCGCGCTTCTGCGTCAACTGGTTGTTGTATTGATCGCTGCCGGTCGCATCGGCGAAGCCTTCGATTTCGAGGACAAAGTTCTGGCGGTCTTTGATCTGCGCCGCCAGTTGATCGAGCGCGGCTCTGGCATCGGGGGTGAGCTGGTAGCTGTCGAACTTGAAATTGACCGACGCGGTATTTTGCACGCTGTACTTGTCAACGTTGTTGCGCAGATCGCTTACCGACTGGTCAGCAGAATTGGCGCGCGTGTTGGCTTCGTTAGCCCGCGACAGCGCCGTGTCGGCTTGCGACTGCGCCCGGTCGGCGCGACCGCGAACGTCGTTAACGTCGGTGCCGAGTTGACCGATGTCCTGGGTGTTGCGACGTGACGTTTCTTCAAGGGAGCCGGCGCGCTGTTCGAGCGGCGTCATGCGTTCGTTGATGCGGTTGCGAGCATATTTCTTGGTCGCGCAGCCGACCGAACCGAGGGTTAATAAAATGCTCAAAGTAAATAAGCCTGCGACTTTCATCTTCATCGTTAAATCTCTCACTAGCTCAAAGATAATTGGCGATGCGGAGCTGACTCCGCATCGCCAATTGTGGTTGCCGTCCTCACCCCGGCAACCGCAAATAGAGACCGGAAATGATATTCCATCACCCGTATCTCTGCCCCACGGTTGCTTCTGCAACGAGCGTGCCGATCTATGCGGCGCGCAAAATCGAGCAAATAAAGCCGCTAACGTGCCTGCCCGCGCGCGCCACAAGTAAAGATTACCGCCGCGGCGTGTAAGAATTTCCACGGCGCACAAATGATGAAGGCTTGCTGCGCGTTGCTATCAACGGCGCGCGGCAAGCCTTCGCGATGGAGTGAGATGCGGACTTAAGGATTACGCTTCTGCTGATCGTGTTTCTGTCTGTAGATGCGACGGCTGGTGCGATTCTCGCGGCGGTTCAAGTGCCGGCGCTCGCGCCTCGTCACTTTGCCGTCAGCTTTGGCGGCACGTTCTTCGGCGCGGGTCACGCGCTGCTGCCGGCGGAGACGGTGAGCTTCTCTCTTAGTCAGTTCACCGCTGCGCACGCCATGACGGATGCGCCGTTGCTGACGATGCTCGCGCTGGTCAACGCGCGGCGTGTTCTGCGCCGAGGCGGCAATGCTCAAGCCAAGCGCGAAAACGGTGATCAATATCACACTAACGATCTTCCTCATGCGATCCTCCTGAATGGATTGAAATAGAGTTGTTGGTGAAGCGCGGCTGAACAAGGATTCATCAGCCGCGCCGTGAAGTCTATGCGCAACGCTGACCGGGCGCAACCTGAGGGCGCCAAGTCAACGCCGAGCATACCCGTGATAATTATGGAAGGCGGTCCTGACCATCGTGCTTCTGACGATAGATGTCACGGCTGGCGTGATCGAGCATGCGGTCGAGGTGGCGACGCTCGACGCGGCTGACGTGACCGTCTGACCTGGCATACCATTCATAGCCGCGGATTCTTCCTTGCTCGGCTTCGAGGTGCGCCGCCTCGCGGCGCGTCAGCTCGCCGCTGCGCATACCCTGGCGAATGCGCTGCTGTTCTTGACGCTCGCGCCGGTTAATATAAGGCGGGCCCGCAAGCGCCGTGACGCCGAGCCCGGCAATGAGCAACGCTGCTGACATAAGACTGACAATCTTCTTCATACGTTCTCCCTTCGGTTTCCCCGAAGCAGTCCGCTGATACTGGATAAGACAGCGAGCGCCGCCCGAAGGTTTGAGAAATTGTTGTGAAAAATTTATGCGGCCATGAAAAAAGGCGGTGCGCTTTGCCGACCGCGAAGTCATCGAAGCACACCGCCGTCATTGAACGGAGGACACATTGGTTATGCGAATTCCGCCATACCAAAACGGTCTGCCGCGCCGAAGCGTGGCCAAACCGTCGCGCTGGCGATATGGTTAAGAGCGCTGCGTGCCGCCGGCAGTCTGGAAAAATCTTCGCCGCGCGGCAAGCGGAACAACGCGCCGCCGCCGGCGTGCATCTTTAAGCCGCCGAGTTGAAAGGGGTGATCCCGGGCGAATTTCACAATCAACGGTGAACGATGACGCAACTGTTTCGCACTCTCCCAGCCTTCTTGCTCGCCGTGAGCGTAATGATCGCGGCGGCTTGCGCGCCGAAAGCCATGCGGGCCGACTACGCGCAGTCCTTAAGCGTCGAAGTCAGACCGGCGCTGCGGCCCATCATCGAAAGCGCGCTTGAGCAGACCACACAGACGACCGTCTATGATCCAGCTTACATGAAGCTCGCCTATCCGGGCGGTGATCTACCCATCGAGCGCGGCGTCTGCGCCGACGTCATCGTTCGCGCCTTTCGCAAAGGCGGCGTGGATTTGCAGAAGGAAGTTCACGAAGACATGGCGCGCAACTTTGCGGCCTATCCGAATCGCTGGGGGTTGAAAGCGCCCGACACGAACATTGATCACCGCCGCGTGCCGAACCTAATGACCTACTTCAAGCGGCGGGGCAAGTCGCTGCCGATCACCGAGCGCGCAAAGGATTACGAGCCGGGTGATGTCGTGGCCTGGGACCTGGGCGGCGGGCAAACGCATATCGGCATCGTCGTCAACCGGCGGGCGCGCGACGGCGAGCGCTACTATGTCGTCCATAACATCGGCGCGGGGGCGCGGCTCGAAGACGTCCTTTTCGCCTGGCGACAGATTGGCCACTACCGCTATTTCTGAAGCGCGCAATTTCTCAACGGAATGATTGAGGGAAAACAAAATGGCCGTCCTGCGTGGCAAGTGGGGGAGCCCGGCCCAAGGTATGAGATGTTTCGAACATCGTCAGCCTAACCGGTTTGCTTGCCGACTGTCAAGAAGCTACGCCTGAAATCACCCATTGCCGAGGGCCGCTGTTCGACAGAGATTACGGCTCATGCCATAATGTTTTGACGATGCGAGCGATGCTTAACAAGGTGTGCGCGGCACTATTATTGGTGGCGCTGATGATTGCTACCGCCGAGGCTTCGGATTGGGAGCGCGGCGTCGCGCTTTATAACAAAGGCGACTATGCGGCGGCGCTCGCCGAGTTTCAAGACCTGATCACCGACCGCCCAGACGCCGCAGGGGCGTGGTATTACATCGGCCTCTGCGAGTATAAGCTGAAGCATTACGACCGCGTCGAAACGCCGATGACGCGCGCCCTCGACCTTCTCGATGTGCAGGCGCCGGCAAGCGCCGAGATCGCCGGCGCGTGGTACACCATAGGCATCTCGCACTACCTGGCGGGGCGTTACGAAAAGGCCATCGAACCGCTCAAGCGTTACGTCGAGCTGAACACCAACGCCAAGCGCGAGGTGGATGCCGCCGCGCGCATGGCGCTCGGGCGAGCTTACTATGAGCTGGCTCGCTTTGATGAAGCGGAGGCAGCGTTCGCGGCGGCGAGCAGCAAGGGCGGTACCTCGGAAAAGACAAAAGACGCCGGTGTGAGCTATTACTATCTCGGCGCGATCTACTTCAAGCGCGAAGACGACGACCGCGCCATCGCCGCCTTGCGCGAAGCCCTCAAAGCCAACCCCGAAGAGATCGCGGCTGCCGACTTGTTAGCGGAGAGCCTGATTCGCAAAGCGCGCAAGACCAACGCCAATGCTTTATGGCAAGAGGCGGCGGAAGTCGGCGAAAAGTTGCGCGCCCTGCGTGACGATGAAAAGACGGCGGGGGTTCTGGGCCGCGCCTATTTCAGCCTGCGACAATTTGACAAGGCGGTCGCGCCGCTGGAAAGGATCGCCAGGGCCAACACCGACAACGGGCAGGCGTGGCTCTTTTATGGCATTGCGCTATCGCGCAGCGGCCAGCTGCGCAAGGCGATGGAAGCCCTGGAGATCACCATTCAGTTGTTGCCCGATTCCGTCGCGGCGCTGTCAGAGCTGGGGTATGTCTACGAGAGCGACAAGCAGTATCAGCAGGCATTGCGGATTTACGAGAAGGCGTTTGCGGCGACGGGTGATCCGGCCATTAAAACCAGCGTCGAGCGCGTGCGCGCACTGGCCTCGCAACGGCCCTGAAGCGGGGACGGAAGAGAAGGGCGAAAGCAGAGGCAGAGGAGAGCGTGAGCGAATCGCAAGTGCTGTGTCTCTCCTCTACAGCTTTTCCCTCTGCTCGCGTCTAGGATGCGGGCTTACTTTGACGAGAACGAATCAATCGCCTCGGTTTCCGCGTCATAGGTATCGAAGACGGTGATGAGCTTGGTGATCGCCAGCAAATCTTGAATGCGCTTGGTCAGGCTGACGAGCTTCAACTGCCCGCCCTCGCGCTTCGTCGTGGTGTAGCTGCTGATGAGCGCGCCCAGCCCCGCCGAATCAATGTAGCTGACGTCGCCGAGATTCAGCAGAATCTTGCGTTGACCGTCAGCCAGCAGGTCTTTGATGCGCTCGCGAATCTGTCCATCGCCTTCGCCGAGCACGATCTTGCCCGATAGATCAAGTACGCTCACCCCATCAACTACTCGCTCTTTGATATCCATAGCTGCCTCCTAAGCATGTGTCCAGGTTGCTCAACTTATCATAGCAAATCCGCATCGTCAAAGTTAGTTGTGCGCCCGCGCGCTTGCGGCTGCCGATAATTCCTCAAACGGCAGAGCTTGTCTGATTGAGCGCGGCGGCAAGCTTGACAACAAGCCGCTCAGTCCGATAGGCTTACCCTTTTCTGTAGAGACGTTTATCGAGAGGTGTAGGCAATGCCGAAGAGAACTTTTCAACCGAACAATCGCCGCCGCGCCAAGACGCACGGCTTCCGCGTCCGCATGAGCACGAAGGGCGGCCAGCTCGTCCTCAAACGCCGCCGCGCCAAAGGGCGCAAGCGTTTAACGCCGGCGCACTACTAAGCCGTTGCCAGTTATCAGGTGTCCGTTGCCGGTTGCCAGACCCATCCGCAACGGGCAACAGACACCTGACAACTACCGATGAAGTTTTCCAAGTCAGACCGCATCCTGAAACGCGACGAGTTCCGCCGCGTCTACGAGCAAGGCCGCAAGCTTCATGGCCGCTACTTCACGGCGTTCGTTCTGCCGAGCCAGAGCGAGCGTCCGCGCCTCGGGATTACGACGACGCGCAAGATCGGCAACGCGGTTGAGCGCAATCGCGCCCGGCGACTGCTGCGCGAGGCGTTCAGAAAAAACAAATGGCTTGTCCCTGCGGGAGTTGATATAGTCATTAACGTCAAGCGGCCATTGGTCGAGGCGGCTTATGGCGATCTGGAAGGCGACTTTATCGCCTTTCTGGCGAGGGCGGGACAGCAGTGAAAGTAGTCTTAATCGCTTTAATTCGCGGCTATCAAATGGTCATCTCGCCGATGCTCCCGCCGGCTTGCAGGTTCACGCCCACTTGCTCTGCGTACACTCTCGAAGCGGTTCGCCGCTACGGCGCGCTGCGCGGCGCTTACATGGGCGTGCGCCGGCTGCTGCGGTGCCATCCGTTTCATCCCGGCGGCTACGACCCGGTGAAATAAGGCGGCTTGCCTTGCTGCAAGCGGTCATAAAATTGTAAGGACGGGCCGGCAGCGCCCGATGTGAATTGATGGAACGTAAACGTCTGTTGTTGGCACTGGTTCTTTCTGTGACCGTGCTCATGGGCTACTCATGGGTGATGAATCGCTTCTTTCCGCCGCCGCCGCCGCAACCCGTTGAAGAGCCGCTAGCGACTTCACCACAACCCTTGCCGACCAATCCGCCGGCGGTTTCGACACCGGCGCCCGCCCCGGTTACCGCCAAAACCAAGCCGCAGGCACCGGCACCGGCACCGGCACCTGTCATCGAAGAGGTGCCGCGCGACCTCATCGTCAACACGCCTTATTGGAAAGTCACCTTGACCAATCATGGCGCGGTAGCGACTTCGTGGGTGATGCATCATTATCGCGACAATGATAAAGATAGACCGTTGCTTGGGGCCGACCGCGGCGACCTGCAACTGATCCCGCAGCCGTTGCCAGAGGGCTTGGATGCGCCGCTTGCCTTGAAATTGCCGGCGCAGCCTGAGCTAGCCGCGCAGCTTAACGCGACAAACTATCAGACCAAAGTCGAAGGCGTCGCCATCAGCGGCAACGAGATCACCATCAATTCCGGCGAGCAGGGCAAGATTATTTTCACCGCGGCAAAGGGCGGAGTCACTTCGACGAAAGAGTTCACCTTCTACGGCAACCGCATGGTCTTTGACGCCAGGGCGAGCGTCACCGGCAGCGAATCGCCGGCGCAGCTTGTCGTCGGATCGGGCTTCGGCGATCAGAGCGATAAAGCCGGCGGCAGTTACAGCACGCCGCCGCAAATCGTCATGTACACAACAGACGGCAGCCGCGAGCAGATGGCCGGCGCGAAGGTCAACCCTGCTACCGCCGCTGCTCATACCTATCAGTGGGCGGGCGTCGTTGATCATTACTTTGCGATGCTGGCGGTGCCCGATCAGCCGGCCGTCGGCGTCACCCCAGCAAACGTGCAAGTCAAGCCGGACCCGAACCAGGCGGCGCATGATTACCCGTCGGTCGCCGTGCCTGCCGCCACCGATGTCCATATCTTCGTCGGGCCGAAAGACCGCGAGCTGCTCGCCGAAGTCGGCCGCGAGCTGCACAGCGCCAGCCTCGGCAACGTGATCGATTATGGCTTCTTCGGCGTCATCGTTCGCCCGCTGATCTATCCGCTGGCCTGGGCCTTGAACTTCTTTGCCGGCATCTTCCACAACTATGGCTGGGCGATTGTTGTCGTCACCATCCTGATCAACCTGGCGATGTGGCCGCTGCGCGCGTCGAGCTCGAAGAAGATGAAGCAGGCGGCCAAACACCAGCCGCGCTTGAAAGAGCTTCAGGATCGCATGAAGAAGCTCAAGGAGAACCCGAAGAAGTACGAGCGCGAGTTACAGCAGTTGCAGCAGGAACAGCTCTCGATTATGAAGGAGGCGAATCCGCTGGGCGGCTGTCTGCCGCTGCTTTTGCAACTGCCGATCTTCTGGGCGGTCTATATGTATCTCGGCATGTCGCTCGACGTGCGCCTGACGCCGTGGCTCGGCTGGATTCATGATCTATCGAAGCCCGATCCGTTCAAGATTCTGCCCATCGTCATGTGCATCTCGATGATCGCTTCGACGAAGTTCACGCCGCAGCCGGCGAGCGCCGACCCGGCCATGAAGATGCAGCGCGTGATGATGACCTGGCTGATGCCGGTCATGCTGACTTACTTCTTCTTCCTGTCGGCGCCGAGCGGCCTGGTGCTTTACTGGATGGTGAGCAACCTGGTCGGCGTCGGCATCCAGCTATTGATCAATAAGCAGGCCAGCGGGCCGCCAGCCGAGGCCGCAGCCGTCGTCTCAAGCAGCGCGCAAAAAGCGAACAAGCAAAAAGGTGGCAAGCCGAAAGCCGGCAAGGATCGCGCCGCGCTGCCCAGCGGCGACCTGTCATAAAACTATCGAGGGTGTGAAGGATGCAAGGGGATATTAATAGCGTCGTAGACTTCATCAATCGCGTGCTCGAACAAAGCGACCTGGACTTGCGGGCGAGCGTCGAGCCACTCGGCGAGGCCGTGCGCGTTCAGGTGCGCGGCGGCGACCGCGCCGTGCTGCTCGGCCACAATGCCGAATTGCTTGAGGCGCTTGAACACCTCGGCAACCGCATGCTGGCACACGTCACCGGCGAAGAGCATCACCTCATCTTCGACTCGGGCAGTTACCGTGCGCAGCGCGAAAAAGAGCTGCAATTGATGGCCGAGAAAGCCGCCGAGCGCGTGCGCGCGACGCGCCAGCCATTCACCTTCGATCCCATGAGCCCGGGCGAGCGGCGCATCGTTCACCTGGCGTTGTCCACAGACCAGAGCGTGCGCAGCGAAAGCCAGGGCACCGGCGACAACCGCAAAGTGACCATCTATCCCGTGAAGTAGGTGTCAGGTGTTGGGCGTCAGGTGCTGGTGGCCCGGTCTCACCCGACCCCCAACACCCGACCCCCGGCACCCGACCCCGTATGTTCCGCAATGACACCATCGCCGCCATCTCGACGCCGCCGGGTCGCGGCGGCATCGGCGTCATCCGCCTGAGCGGCGCGCGCGCCCTCGAAATCGCCTCTGTAATCTTCCGCACAGAAACGTCAACGCCGCTGGACGACGCGGGACGTGTGCGCTTCGGGCGCGTCATTGACCCCGCGACCGGTGAGCCGATTGACGAAGCGCTGCTGACTTATTTCAAAGCGCCGCACTCCTACACCGGTGAAGCGGTCGTCGAGCTGAGCTGTCATGGCAGCCCGGTCATCCTGCGCCGCGTGCTTGATCTGCTCACCGCCTTAGGCGCGCGCATCGCTGAGCCGGGCGAATTCACCATGCGCGCCTTCTTCAACCGTCGCATGGATCTGGCGCAGGCGCAGGCGGTGCGCGATTGCATCAACGCGCAGACCGCGTATCAGGCGCGCGTCGCGACGCGCCAGCTCGAAGGCGCGCTATCACGGCGGCTCGCGCCCATCAAAGACGCGTTGATCGAGGTGATCGTGCATCTCGAATCAATGGTCGAATTCGTCGAAGACGACATCTCGCCCGCCGCCTCGTCGGCCTTGCGCGAGCGGCTTGAGCGCATCAATGAAGGCTTGAAAGCGATGGCCGCCAGCTTCGCCTTCGGGCGCTTCGTCAAGCAAGGCTTCGACCTGGCCATCGTCGGTCGCCCGAATGTCGGCAAATCGTCAGTCTTTAACCGGCTCGTCGGCACCGAGCGCGCCATCGTCACAGAGCTGCCGGGAACCACGCGTGACGCGCTCTACGAAAGCACGTCAATCGGTGGCGTGCCGGTGCGTTTGATTGATACGGCGGGGATACGCGAGACCAGTGACCTGGTCGAAAGCCTCGGCATCACGCGCAGCCGCACGGCGATTGCCGACGCCGATATAACTTTGCTGGTGCTTGATGCGTCGCAACCGCTGACCGGCGACGACGCCGAGCTGCTCGACAGCGTCGCGTTGTCGCGCCGCCTCATCGCGGTTAATAAATGCGATCTGCCGAAGCGGCTGGATGAAGGACTGGAAGCGGCGGGCGATGTGGTAAGGATTTCAGCGCTGACCGGCAGCGGCTTCGATGAGCTGACGGCCCGCCTATTCGCTCGCCTTGGTGGGGAGCAGGGCAGCGAGCGCGACGACCTGATGATCACTGATGCGCGCCAACATGCCGCCCTGACGCGAGCCATCGCCGACATTGGTGAAGCGCGCGACCTGATGATTCAAGGCGAGCTTGAAGAAGTCATCCTGCTGAAGCTGCACGGCGCGCTGCAAAGTCTCGGCGAAATCACCGGCGAAACCCTCACCGAAGACATCCTCGGACAGATCTTCTCGACCTTTTGCATCGGAAAGTAACCGACAATAATCGGCTATCAGAAAGGCGAGCTGCATCAGGCCCTTTCACTGACCTTAAGTCTGTGTCTCCGAATCAAGCAATTCCCTGGAGGGCTGCCTCGGTAATTTGCAATCCTCCGTGGGCAACCTGAGCCACACCTATAACCACGGCAGCGGCAAACTCCACCTCTTTATCAGCATCAAGCAGCCCTGTGACTACCGCCGTATACATAACGCGAGCGATGTATGTCGCCATAAAACTGGTTTCATCTAAAAAGGCGATGGCGCGCGCTTTTCCCTCGGGTTTCTGCGATAGCTCATGAAAATGCCAGCATGTACAGACCAGTGCCGGCAGAACTATAGCCGCATCAAAGCAAGCTCCCATGGCCCGCGGGTCCTTCGGCAGGGCAGCCTTCCAATCTTGACCTGTCTTCCATTTCGATAAGTTTCCTAAAATCAACTGGCCAGGCATGGACCATAGGGCCTTGTTTATAAGGAATAAATAAGACTGAGAGAAACCAAGCCCTTTAGTACCAAAAAAACTACTTTCAATCGGGTACTGCGGTACGAGAGTATTCGCCGCCGCACGCGATCCTCCTCCCACGATGGCCGAAGCCACACAAGCAACTGTCAACGTCGTCGGCACGGCAGCATTCGGAATCTGGGACTCGGAGAAATCAAGAACGGCCGATACCAACCCACATGCGCCGGCTACGGTGTGAAGCGATATGAATACGGCCTCGGCAGTTTCTTTCGACATCGGAATTGGCCCAGCGGCTGTCATCTCCGCTTGAGCTGTGTCCGCACTCTGCAAAGAATGCGCAGCGCCATTAAACGCCGCAACCAGCGACTGAAAATCTGTCGCCCCGATCAAGCGCTTCGTTTCATCATTGTCAGGAAACGGAGCCTTATCTCCCTCTCCGGCGAGCGCCGCTGCGAGTTTGTAGCCGATGGTCACAGGGACCGCCGCGATCCAGCAAAGTATGTCGAGCATCGAAAAATCGGGAATCCCGATTGCGTTCAAAATGTCCGAGATCACAGGAATATGTATGGGACGGTCGAATATATCCATCGCCTTCTTTGCGACGACAGAAAACAGATCGAGCAGTGCGTCAATCACGACTTGTGCGCTTCTTAAAACGGCGTCAACCAGAATCCCCGTCAGGGCCTTGAGGATGTCTATAACGCTCATGTTATGGGCGTTCTGCATGAGCGCTTTCAGTTGATCAAAGGCCTCCCCAAGCCTCTTTTCTTCGTTTAGCAGAGCGTTTTCGAGCACATCCATCACGCTTGACGCCGGGTCAGGCACGGAGGGCGTTGTGTCCTGCGAAGCACTAGTGACATTGCCCTGAAAGTGGTGGCTCAACAGGCTGCCCGGCGCATCCGGGCCATCCGCCTTATTCTGACTGCTCATACGGCCGCTGCCTGCCGTCCCCAGCCCTGGGAACTCTTTGATGCCCGCCCACTTGTTGATTGCCTTTATGGCCGACTCGACCGCGTCATCGAACTCTTTCTTTACCACCGGGATCTGATCGGCCTGATGATCCAGGAATAACTTGGTCACGTTCCTCAAGACATCCTTGGTTCGCTTGAAATCGTCCCACTCGAACAAGTACCGCACAAATTCGATCAGGTCTTCTACGGCAGCCACGATCTTATCGAATGCCCATCGCACGGCGGACACTACGTCCTCAATGACATTTAGCACGCACCGGTAGATTGCTTCGCCGATCTTCACGACGAATTCCCATGCGTCCTCGAACCACCTCACAAGCATCTCCCAGAACGATTCCTGGGGACTCGCAAGTCCCCCTGCTTCACTGGCAGCAACGCGAAATTTAACTTCCGCTGACTTGGCTTCGAGAAATTGAAACAGGTCGCCCGCATCCACCTGTGGCGCGTTCGCGGGAACTGGAAAGCTGTCCCCAAAAACATTCTGCGCCGCACCAAGAGTTGCATTCGGGGCCGGCCCCTTCTTCGGGTCGGCATACACCGATGCGAGGTGCACGTTCAGTTTCGCCACCTGCTCCAGTGTTGCGTCATCAACACCGTCGCGTACGAGGTTACGCGGTGTGGCCTTAACCGGGCCGTTCGGCCCCTTGACATAGCTCACGATTTTGGCGGCCTTTAGCTTGTCTTTCGATTGCAGGTCGGTTGCCTTCTTGAAGGCTTTGTCCATCGGATTGATCGAGGTTTTCCCAGCCGCGTCGTCTGCGACCGAGACGACAAACTGCGTGCCGGTCAACCGCTCGACGGCCTCGACTATCGTGAGGCTGCCTGCCACATCCGTCTTCACATGAATTGCATCAGGCCCTACGATGTAATAAAGGTGATTGATATACACGCTGGTGACGCTGGTCGCTGAAATGGCGATTGTGACGCCGTTGGCAGGCTGATGATCCGCGTCGGTCACCTGAATCCGCGTCGTATAGGAATTGAATTTTTGAGCAGGCGCTTTTGTGTCGGCGGGCGGCAATGTGACGTTGCGCCAGGTCCACCTGCCGGTTCCCGGCGACTTCACCCCAATCTTCAACTCGCTCTCGCCCGTGTGCGCGAATATTGTATTGGCGCTATTGGCCCGGTTCACAAAAGGCGAGACCTGTTCTACGCCGATCAGGATTGGCACCGGAACGCTCCAGGCATCCGGCGTGTTCAATTTGCTGCTGGGGCATGTCGTATAGAAAATAGCGTTGTCTGAGTTCCGTCCCCAGACCATTACGCTATCGCCGTAAGGAAATGCGAACAGGTCTTTGACGCCCTGAAACAGGTGGTACTGGGCGGCGACTTCTGCGGTCGCTTTATTTCTCTGATTCGTGCTCGCAAAGCGGTAGAGCACTCCATTGGCGGTCGCATAGAGATCCGTCGTGTTGTCTGAATTAGCGCATACGGCGATGGCGTCGGCCACCAGGTTTCCTTCGGGTGTCAGCATCAGAGAATCAGTGTCGGGATGACGGTCCGGTCTTATGTCATTGTACAGCGGCGTGTAGATGATCTGCGGGCTACCGTCAATTTGTCCGCTCGTATAAATGCCGTCCACAGTAGCCCCGTCTTTTCTCCCAAGAACGCTCGTGTATTTTCCGGACTCGATGTCAATCGGCACGTCATGCTTATGCCATGCCTGGCCGTCTTGCTTTGCCCTATCAATGTAGTAGCGCACGATCTCCTTGGTTGGGCTGTTTGGGTCACGCACAACGTCCGCAACGATGTACTCTCCGTCGGTCGCCTCGCTGAGAAATATGCCTGCGATCTCTAATCTCGATAGTGAATGCTTAGTGTCATCGTATGGGAAGGCCGTCCATTGGGGCGGATTGATGTTACCTGTCTTCGACAGGCTGAGAACGCTGATATATAGATGATCGTTCGACTGGCCGCTATTGGTTTCCCGCAGCACCATAGCCATATTAATAGAGCCGTCGGCGCGCTGGGCGACCGCGAAGTGCTGGCAGGGCGAGCCCGGAAAGTCCTTGCTCAGATTCACGGCTTTCCAACCGTGGCGCTCGCCGGCCGTCTCGACGGTGACATTAAACGAACCGCCCTCGACGACATCGCCGATAGAGAACAACAGAGCGCCTCCGTCACTCTTCTGAAGAGCCTTAAATTCTTTTTCGGGCGCCATGATTGTCGCCTGCAAGTAGTTCTGCATCAGTTCTGTGGAGTGTTTGATTACATACTTGCCCATGTTCGTTGTTCTCCTTATCGTCAGTTGTTCTTCTGCGGCCTTCAGGGTAAAACGCGTTCTCAAAGTCCGAGGCAATATATTTAACTGGGGTCTGCGTAGGTGATGTGCGCCACCAGGTCCTGGTGGTCGGAAAACACGACATCTTTGAATAAAAATCCCTTACCGCCGGGGAATATGATGCCGTTAAGAAGCGGAACCTGAATGTTGGAAAAGCGAGAGGCTATTATATTCATCACATTAGCTTTGATTGCGTTCATCTGCCCTTGCACCTGTTTCGCGCTTTTCCAATATTGTGGCTCTTGAGAGTTATCTACTTTATTGGATGATGAAGTGGCCGTGAGCCTGTCGCCCGCAGCAGCCAGAGTGAATGTGTCAGTGATCTTTATGTCTACCAGATTCGTGTCTTCGTGTAGAGACTCTAAATATAAATAGTAATGCAAGAAGGTATGCTGCTCAATTGTAATGGTTTTGCCCGCGCAAGTTACTTTCATATCGAATGACGTGTCGACCTTTATCTGGCCGAGAGCATCATGCCATCCAGCACCATCTTGCCCCGTGGCAGAAAACTGCCATTGTAGCAATATTGGCCCCTCCGTAGGCGCCGAAGGAGTAAAGGTTTGCTTCTTTAATCTACCTTTGTTTAGCTGATCCCAACTGTCGAATGTTGTTCTATCCTTAACGAGAAAACCTGCCCACTCCTCAAGACCTTGGGAAATTACGTTCTCGCCGTAAGGAAGAAGGCAGTTACTGTTCACATAACCATCGAGCTGGGATTTGAGATAATGAGCAAGGAGATTCCTGTTGATGACACACACGCCATCAAAGCTATCTGCTTCACTGGGCTCAACCCAATTCCAGGCAAATGGTTTTGCCGGAGGAAGCTGGTGGTCGGTCGCGCAGAGGTAGTTGAGAGTGGCCAGTTTGGGGTCCGTTGACGAAGGGTTCACGCTGAACTCTGTCTGCAAATTCGGGAATGAACCTCCGCTCGCTGGCGTTACCGCAAGGATCTGTGATCCCGCCTTTTTCATCTCGTTAAAATACGTTTTCCCAAAATCTGCGCTCAACGCCTCTAGCGCATGGCCTGTGGGCCCATCAATGGTTGGTTCCGACTCCCGGCCCGCGTTGTTAAAGTCGAACAGAAGGTGCTGGATGGTGAAGTCCTCGGGATTATTCTTGAGCTGTGTCTGAATAGCGGCAGGCAGGTTGCCAAATGCCGGCGCATTTATAAAGGCTTTATTATCTTTAACAGTTTCCTTTATGATCCGCACCTTAAAAGTAAAGATCCACGGCTTGCCCCCCGGCCCTTTCGGCTGCGCGAAGGTCTTGAAAATCGGCTTCTTGTGAGGAATTTGAATGAGTTCGACGAGCAGAAAGTTCTTGCACAGCAGTCGGTAGATGACATGCTCCGTATCAACTCCAGGAGCGGCCAGAGTCACAATGTCGGGTAACTTACTGGCATCGAATCCTTCCGGCAATCCCATGGCCGCCCGGAAGCCGAACATAAAGCCGGCATCATCCAGATTCTTTAAGGCCGTATCGCGTGACGGCCCTGATTCCGGAACACTAAACGGGTCGGCCCCATTCGCTTTTTTCTTGAACGCTTCATAGTCAATCTGCTCCGGGTCTCCGTTGTCGTCGTAGATATAACAGACATTCACGACTGGCTGCTTTGTTCTAAGAAAGGCTAAAGCTGTCGCGTTGATGCTGTCCTGGGTGACGGCCACGACATAGTCGTAACCGTATTCACGTGAAGAAAGAAAAGACTGAGAAGCGCCCATAATATGTTCCTCCGTATTGTTCGAAGATGGTTGATTCTTACGCAATGATCCTACGATTGAGCCCAGGGAAAATAACCGAATGGGCTTTCGCAGTCAGTCATTCGCGGGATGACTGGCAACACCTTTACACCCGTGCCGGTCGCTTCTGGATAAACCATTAATCAACCGGCCTTGTTCGTCATGTAATGCCTTAATGCCTGATAACTCGTCACACGCGAACCCGGTATGCACCTCTGGGCCTCGCGAGCGGCTGCGACTATACAATGTGACTTGTCCAATTGCAAGCATTGAGGTGAGAAGAGCTACGATTTGGCCCCTGGCGACGGCATTGGCTATGTTTTATGACTAAGGATATGAGCCGTAATGCTTAGCAGGTCCTTGTACCTCATTGGTACCTCAGAAAAGCCCATATGGCCTTAACCCAGGCCGTAATCTCTATTTTAGGCGCAATCACTTTTTGCATCGGCAAGTTAACTGATTCTATCGGCGGCCACATTCGACATTATTCGCCGTGCCAATTATTAGTGATTGACTCGCGATTTCATCTCCCCTAACATTTCTGCGTAGCCTCTGCCTGGCTCCGATTTTCTGAGGCTCCGAATCGTCATTATTATCGCCAGTCAATACGGATGATTAACGAATCAGCCGTCTCTCAAGATGAGAGTGGTCTGGGCGAGCCATTTTTATGAAGTAAGGGGAGTGAGACTTGATAAAGCTTCCACGCCATCATAGGCGATTGCTTATCGTCACGATTGTATTGCTCTGGCTGTTGCCTGCCTACCTCGGCAATACCGGCCTCTGGAGCCGCACGTCCGTCGCGAGCGCCGCCCCTGAGAATGCCGCGAATTTATCTGATCGCGCCCTCACCGAAGAGTCGCGGCGAGCGGTGAGCGCCGCTTATGGCAAATTGCCATTGAGCTTCGAAGCGAATGAGGGGCAGGCCGATTCGGCAGTCCGGTTTATCTCGCGCGCGGGCGGCTCTACGGTCTTTCTCACTTCCGACGGTGCCGTGGTGATGCTGCCGGTCTCAAGCCAGAGGTCAAAGCGTGCTGCCAACGAACGCCCGCCGCTGGCGAAGGCGAACGCGATAAAGATGCGTCTGGCAGGCGCCGACCCGGCGGTCGAAATTGTCGGCAGCGATCAATTGCCCGGAAAGACAAATTACTTCGATGGCCAGGCGGCCGACCGTTGGCGGTCGAACATTCCGACCTATGCGCGCGTCGAGTACCGCCAGCTTTATCCGCAAGTGAATCTCGTCTACTACGGCAATCAGCGGCAGTTGGAATACGACTTCCAGGTGAATCCCGGCGGCGACCCCGGCGCGATCAAAATGAATTTCGCGGGGGTCCGTAAGATCAGCCTGAGCCGCGACGGCGACTTGATTCTGCGCGCCGCGAGCAGCGACCTGCGGTTGCATAAGCCGTTCGTGTACCAAGAAGTCGGCGGCACACGGCAAGCGGTCGCGGGCCGCTATGTGCTGAAAGGTCGGCGGCAGGTCGGCTTTCAGGTAGGCCGCTATGACAAGACCCTTCCCCTGGTGATCGATCCGGTGCTGAGCTATTCGACTTTTCTCGGCGGCTCGAACAACGAAGAGGGCCGCGGCATCGCCCTTGACGCGGAAGGCAATGCTTACGTGACCGGCTACACCTACTCCTTCAATTTCCCTGTGAGCATTAATGGCTACAACAGCACCTACGCCAGCGCCGCGGACGTCTTTGTGACCAAGCTTAATGCCGATGGCTCGGCGCTCGTCTACTCGACCTACCTGGGCGGGAGTAGTGACGACAAAGCGACGGGCATTGCCCTTGACTCAGGGGGAAGCGTCTACGTCACCGGCTGGACCACCTCGGCCAATTTCCCGACGACGCCCGGCGCTTTTCAGACGACCTGGCACGGGACGTATTACTTCAGCAGCAACGCCTTCGTCAGCAAGCTCAGTAGCAACGGCGCTGTCCTGAGCTATTCAACTTATCTGGGCGGCTCGGGCAGCATCAACAGCTATGCAGGGGATCAGGCCAATGGCATTGACGTTGACGCGGCGGGCAATGCCTATGTGGCCGGCGGCGCCTATTCGGCGGACTTCCCGACGACGCCCGGCGCGTTGAAGACGAGCCCGCCGACCGCCGGCACCCAGGACGGCTTCGTCACTGAGGTCAACAGCACGGGGACGGCGCTGGTCTATTCGACCTATCTCGGCGGCACGCATGACGACCAGGCGAAGGCCGTTAAAGTCGCATCTGCGGGCGAAGCGGTCGTCACCGGCAGCACGGCCTCGACCGACTTTCCGACGACGCCGGGAGCTTATCAGACGACTTACGCCGGGCCCGCGGAACAGTATGCACAATTTGGCGACGCGTTCGTAGCGCGGCTGAACATGGCGGGATCGGCGCTGGTCTATTCGACCTACGTCGGCGGCAACTGGGACGACACCGCCAACGGCCTGGCGCTCGGTCCTGCCGGCGAAGTCTACCTGACCGGCCAGACCAACTCGGCGAACTTTCCGACGACGGCAGGCGTCGTGGGCGTCGCCAATGGCGGGGTGGCCCGGCTGGCGCAGGGCGCGGGCAGTTGGGCGAACCGCAGCGACGGACTGGGGCATAACTCGCCCTCCGCTGTGGTCATCAACCCCTTAGACCCGTCCGTCCTGTACGCCGCCGGCGGGGACGGGCTATTCAAAAGCACGGATAGCGGCGCGCACTGGACCCTGCTCGTCGGCGCGCCGTTGACGAACTTCTTTCATCTGGCCATTGACCCGGTCACCCCCTCGACCGTGTATGCCGGCGCCTACGGTTACGGTGTGTACAAGACGACAAACGCGGGCGTTACCTGGACGGCGATCAACAGCGGCCTGGATGACACGGCAATCAATGCTCTGGAGCTTGACCCGTCGAACCCGCAAACGATTTACGCCTCCAATGGTTACGGCGTTTCCAAGTCAACGAACGGCGGCGGCAGCTGGACCAAAGTGAAGGCCGGCCAGGGCGGGCCCGTGCGCGTCGCCCCTGGGAATGGCGCGGTCGTCTACGCGGGCGAGAATCATGCGCTGTACAAGAGCACGAACGGCGGCGGCAACTGGTACTTGACGGGTCTGTATACTTCACCCAGCGCCATAGCGGTCGACCCGGTGAACGCCGCCATCGTTTACGTCAGCTCTTCCGGCGGGGTGTACAAGAGCACGGACGGCGGCAGCACATGGCAAACGAAGAATAACGGCCTGGCGAGCCTCAGCGTCGGTGCGCTGGCCCTCGCGCCGGACAATTCATCGGTCATCTACGCGGGCACGAATCAGGGAGTCTTTAAGACGACGGACGCCGGGGCGACCTGGAACGTGTGCGGGTCGGGACTGGCGGGGGTGGGGGTCACCAGGCTAGCCATTGATCCGCTCGACACGCAAACGATCTACGCCGCTTGCGGCGGCGCCACCCTCGACGCCTTCGTCACAGAGCTAAACGCCGCGGGGACGGGGCTGATTTACTCGACATACCTGGGAGGGGTTAATGCCGAGACCGGCAATGCCATCGCGGTGGATGCGGACGGCAACGCCTACGTCACCGGTTACTCGCACTCGCCGAATTTTCCAACGACGCGTGGTACGTACGGGGCCTCTGCCGACTATACCTACAGCAAGGTCTTCATCAGCAAGTTCAACCCGGGCGCGACCGGCCTCGTCTACTCGACACAGATCGGCGGCTATTACGACGTGGGTTACGGCGTCGCGGTTGACGCATCAAACCGCGCACATCTCGTGGGCACGACCAAAAACAGCAATTTCCCGACGACCGCCGGTGTGTTCCAACCGTCATTGTCGGGGGCTTCGGATGCCTTCATCACCCGCCTGGTCGCCGAGCCGACCCTGTCTTCCGACCTCAGCCTCGACCTGACTATGCAGCCGTTCGGCTCGCCGCCCTACACGGCCGGTGCGCCGATTCAGTTCAGGGTCACGGTGACCAACAACGGCCCCGACCCGGCGTATGCGGTCGTCGCCCACGTCGAGCTGTCCCCGTCCTTGAGCTTTGAAAGTTGCACCTCAGACAGCACGGCACAGTGCAACATCGGCGGCACGGGCATCATCGGCACACGCAACATCCTTGCGGTCGGCGAGACGATACGCTTCGTCTTTGGCGCGACGGTCAGTTGCTCGAATGACAACACGCTGACCATCAGCAGCACGGCTACGGTGGACTCGGCCTCTTTTGATTCGCCAGTCGCCAACAATGCGGCCACCAAGACGCTGGCGGTGTCCAACCCACAGACGACTCTATCGCCGCCCGGCCAGACCTTCCCGGCAAGCGGCGGCAGCGCCTCCGTCCACGTCACCCGCGGCAGCAATTGCACCTGGCAAGCGCAGAGCAACGCCGACTGGATCACGATCACCGCAAGCGACGGTTGTTGCGACGGCTCGGTGAGCTATTCGGTCGCCGCCAACAACGGCGTATCGCGCAGCGGCACGATGACGATTGCCGGAGTGACCTTCACCGTCAGCCAGGGAGGAACCGATTGCGGGCAATCGCTGACGCCGACTTCGCAGCTTTTCGGGCCGAGCCCTGGCAACGGCTCGATCACGGTCACGTCGCCGGGCGGCTGTAGCTGGGTAGCGCAAAGCAACAGCAGTTGGATCACCATCACGAGCGGCGCGGGCACTCAGAATGGAACGGTCAGCTATTCGGTCGCCGCGAATCCCGATACCAACGCGCGCACCGGCAGCATCTCGGTCGGCGATCAAGTCTTCAGTGTCACTCAAGCGGGCCTCCCGGCGGTCGGGCTGAGCTATATCAAGATGGATTTCGACGGCGATGCGAAGACCGATATGGGTTATTATCGCAACGGCCTGTGGGGCTTCTTAAAGTCAGGGCAATCCTTCAGCCCGGGCAGTTCGCGATTCTTTAGCTGGGGCGGCAGCGGCTTGCAGCCCATCTGTGCGGACTTTGATGGCGATGGCCTGGCCGATATTGCTTACCTGGTGCCGCCGTCGGGCGGCCAGAGCGCGACGTATTCGATTCTGCTGTCGAGTCGAAATTATAGCTTCGCGGCGGGGCAGCCGTTGTTTGTGCCGGCGGGCTATCCCTCGCTTGGCGACATTCCGATGGTGGCTGACTTCGACGGCGATGGCCTTGCTGACCCCGGCATCTGGCGCGCCTCGCAAGGCATCTGGATCATTCCGAAGTCATCAACCAACTACACGACCTACATCTTCGCGCAGTGGGGACAGTTGGGTGATGTGCCGGTGGCCGCCGACTTCGATCACGATGGCAAGGCCGACATCGGCTACTACCATGAAGGGCTGTGGGCCATTCTGAAGTCGTCGCGGAATTACAGCACCAGTAGCCTGATCTTCTACAACTGGGGCGGCGCCGGCTTGCAGCCGGTCTGCGCCGACTTCGACGGCGATGGCGTCGCCGACTTCGGTTATCTGGTGCCGCCGTCGGGCGGCCAGAGCGCGACGTATTCGATTCTGCTGTCGAGTCGAAATTATAGCTTCGCGGCGGGGCAGCCGTTGTTTGTGCCGGCGGGCTATCCCTCGCTTGGCGACACGCCGGTGGTCGGTGATTTTGATGGCGACGGCAAAGCTGACCCTGGCATCTGGAGGGAATCACAAGGGGTGTGGATCGTGCCGAAGTCCTCGATGAACTACACGGCCTACATCTTCAGCCAGTGGGGCGAGCCGGGCGACATCGCTTTCCCGAACACCACCGGCAAGCATTAGAGCATGAAAATCTCTGTGAAGTAGACCGTGCCGTTGGCGCTGATCCACACGCCGATGGCGGTCTGCCGCCACATCTGGTCGAGCAGGTTGCGGCGATGGCCGGGGCTGTCCATCCAGCCCGTCACGCTGACGGCGACAGGGTTGATGTAGCCGTTCGAGTAAGCGAGGTTCTCGCCCAGCACGCGCCAGTGGATGCGCGCGTCAGACACGCGCTCGCGCACCGTGTGGCCGTCGGGGTCGTCGTGCGAAAAGAACTTCTCTTCGGCCATGCGGCGGCTGTAATCGCGGGCGACGCGCTGCAAGCCTTCGTTAAAGGCCAGCGGGCTCAGGCGGTGGGCGACGCGCAGGCGATTCACTTCGTTGAAGCATTGCATTTCGAGCGATTCGACTTCGCCGAGCCGCGGATCACGCGGCTCGGGGCTGAGCACATCATCGTCCGTGTAGACGTTGTGCTCGTCTTCTGCATTGCCTGGGGTGGGCGGCCCCAACGCGGGGCGGCGCTCGATTCGCAAACTATCGACCCGCGACGGTGCCTGACGCGATTGCTTGCCATTGTCCTGCTGCGCGTAGGCCGTGGCCATAAGCGTCAGCACGATTGCCAGTAGAGAGAGGCCGAACCTGCGATACATATTCACCTGAAGAATTGAAAATCTAGAATCACCAGTCAGCAGTCAGACCCAGAGGAATTAAATGTCGAATGATGAGTGATTCGGAGTTGCTACACCCCGCCTCACTCATCGTTCGGCATTCCGCTTTCTAAATTCGGACGCTGACTTAATCGAGAGCTACTTCTTACCCAACTTCTCTTTGATGCGCTTGATCTCGTCCGGCTCGGTCGCGAGCTTGAGGGCGTCTTCCCACTTGGCGCGCGCCTTGTCGGTCTGACCGGTCTTTTTGTAAAGGTCGCCCAGGTGATCGTGAATCGTCGCCGAGCGCGACTGATAGATCACCGCCAGCTCAAGATACTTCTGCGCTTCCGGCAGCTTATTCTGACGATAGAGCAGCCAGCCGAGCGAATCCAGAAAAGACCCGTTGGTCGGCTCGATGTTCACGGCGCGGCGGATCAGCGCCTCGGCTTCAGCCAGCCGCTCGTTGCGGTCGGCGAGAAAGTAGCCGAGGTTATTCAGCACCGTCGCGTTGTCGGGGTCAATGTCGAGCGCCCGGCGCAGCGTCGCTTCTGACTCCTTGAGCTTCTTCTGGCGCTCCTGAATGCTCGACAGAGTGATCAGCGGCCCGACATCTTTAGGATCAAGATCGATGGCCTTGCGGGCGCTGTCTTCGGCCTCTTTCAACTGATTGGCTTCCAACTGCACGCTCGACCAGTAGAGGTAAACGTCAATGTCTTCCGACGACTGCTTGAGCAGGCCGCGCAGCGTTGCGTCGGCAGTCTGCATGTCGCCCAGCCGCCCGGCGGCCTGGGCGCGCTGAAACTTCAAGCCGCGCTCGTCAGGGAAGCGCGTCACGGCGGCGTTTGCCGCCTCAAGCGCCTCTTTGAATTTGCCCTCGTTGATCAGCGTGTCAATGATGAGCTGATCGGCGACTGCCGAGTCCGTGCCCAGCACCTTCTTCATCTTCTCGAAGGTCTCCATCGCCTTGTCGCGCTTGCCCGACAGGCGATAGGCCAGGCCGATGCGTTGCAGGATGACGCGCGCCGCGTTCTTGCTCTGCTCGTTGCTGCTGACCGTGCCATCGGGGTTAACAATCGAGTTCAAGGCTTCTTCATAAATCGAGATGGCCTTGTCGAATTGCAGGTTGCCTTCGTAGGTTTCGGCGAGCGAATAGACCAGCGGCAAGCTGTCCGACACGTCCTGTCCCTTGAGCGCCTCTTCGAGAACCTGCACCGCCTCGTCGCGCTTGCCGGCGCGCTTGAGCGCGTCGGTCTTGATGCGAACCGCTTGCAGGTAAGCCGGCGATTCCTTGCGCAACAGCTTCAGCAGCGGGTCGAGCGTCTTGGCCGCGTCGTCGTAACGGCCCGCATAGACCAGCGCCTCGGCGTAATCAAAGATCAGCGGCGACAGCGCCGTGCCGCCGTGCATCACGTCACCATCGTCGTCCTGGTCTTTGCTGTCCTTCGGGGTTTTCGCTGAAGCGTCCTTGATGCCGATGGCCTTTTTATAGATGTCGAGCGCTTCCTGGGTGCGGCCTATGTAGAGCAGCGATTTCGCCAGCAGGCTGGCGTACTGCGGCGACTTCGGATTGATCTCGTAAGCCTTGCGGGCAATCTGCGCGGCGTCGCGGTACTTGCGCTTCTGGAAGTAGAGCGACGCCAGCTGGAAGTGCGCCTCGTCGGCGGTGGCATTGCCCTCGGAGACTTTCTTGAACGCGTCGAGCGCTTTGTCCTGCTCTTCGAGCGTCCAGTAAAGCTCGCCGATGACCGTCATGGCCGGCATCTCGCGGTCGCCGACTTCGACCTTGGCCGTGGGATCGAGCTTAACGACCTGCTCCAGCTCGGCGATGGCGGCGCGCGCTTTGTCCTTGGCGACCGTGGTGCCGACGAAAGTCTGCGCGACGAAGACGCGAGCCAGCAGCTTGTGAACCTGGGCGTTGTCAGGCGCAATCTTTAGCGCCTCGCGCGCCTGCGCCTCGGCGTCAATCGTGTTGCGGTTCTTGAGATAAAGCGCGCCGAGCGTGGTGCGCAAATCAACTGACGCCGGGTCGAGCGCCACCGCTTCTTTGTATGCCGCGACCGCCGCCGGCAGGTTGCCGGTGTCTTCGAGACGCTTGGCTTCGAGATATTTCTTTGCCGCCTGGGCGCGCTTGTCGGCCTGCGTGTCTTTGCTATCCTGCGCCGCGAAACCGGCTCTGGGGGCGGCTTTCAGGCTGGCGCTCATTGGCGCGACGGGCGCGACCACAATCGCCAGCGCCAGCGCGGCGCTTCTCACCATCTTGTTCTTCGTCAAAGTTAAACTTCCTTTCTCTATCATGAATGCGGCGCCAGCCGTCGGCTTGCGCGGGTTACTCTACGAAACGATTGATGCTCACTCGTTGCTGCCGGGCACGGTCTCGGCGAAATACTCTGCCGCCCGCTGCCACGACCGCAGGCGCGGGTAGTTGTAGAGCGCGACGGCAATCGCCACGACGCCGAAGCGCGCCAGGTCATTCTGATCGCCGCCGAAAAAGCCCGCCATCAGCGCCAGCAAGCCGATCAGGTCGGCCATCGCGATGCTGACGATGGTGACGCGGAAAAAGTGCTTCAATAACCCACTGATGCCGCGCAGTCCGGCGACCACTTCGAGGCGCGTGCGACCCATCTGGGTGCGGCGGAAGAAGATCGAGCCAAGTGCTAGAAAGGCCGCCGCCGCGTAAAAGCCGATGCGTGTCTGTTCCGTGAGCCCCGGCGATTGCCGCGAGCCGGCGATATATAGCGCGATAGCGACATACATCACGATGGTGACGATGATCGCCATAACGACCATGCCGGCGCGGCGCTGCGCTTCGGCAACGCGTGCCTCAAGCGTCGCCTGTCCGCTCGCATCGGTGCGGGTGGTCACTGGCTCGCTCCTTTGACCAACTGGCCGTTTTCAAAAACGATCTCGTCGCCGCTACCGGCCTTGCCGTCAGCGCCGAGGCTCGTCAGCCGGTACGCGCTCTCGCTGCCTTTGTATTGAAACTCGTGCGACCAGGCGTCGAGCCTGAGGACAGCGCCCAGATAACGCGGCGCGAGATTATCGATCAAGGCGGCGTTATTGTCGGCGACGACGTAATAACCGCGCTCGCGCCGGAAGGCTTCGAGCGCCGTGACGATTGAGCGCAGATCAGCCGTCGTGCGCAGGGCTTTTTCTTTGCGGACGGCGGTCTGAATCAGCTCGATGGATTCCCAGTTGCGGTCGCCGGTTCTGACCTCCGCCGCTTGCCAGTTGCCTTGCGGGTCGGTGGTGAAGCGAAAGGCGGCATCGAACTGCGCCTCGACAATCGCCTGGTTGCCGGAGCCGGGCGTGATCGATTTAATATGAACGCGGTCGGGCTTATCCATGCCGAGCGCGGCGGCGACCTTCTCGCGCGCCTCGCGCGCCCCTAACTCGCGCGCCAGCACGACCACCGTCAACAATGCCAGTAGAGTGATTATCGCTAAGATTACGCGGGGCGCGGCTGTCATTGAGTAGCTTCCTCCGGCCTGATCACGGGAGCTGTCGTTGCGGAAACAGCTAGCTAGGATAGTAACAAACGGCTCTTTCGCTTTGCAATAGAATCGCCTGCCGCGCCATTGCCGGCGTAGCGGGCCAGGGGCGTGATTGCCAAAGCAAACGAGGGCTTACTTGCGCGCCACGAGGTTCGAATGGATAACCCATTTGCCGTCAACGAAGCCGCCGACCAGCGTGTAGACTTCCATATCCGCACCGGCTTTGTAGCGCCAGTTACGGAAGAGTTTATCGGGCGGCTTCTGCTCGACTTCGACGCGGCTGTAAGGCAGGCTCGCGACCATGTGCGCGAAGGCGGCGGTGTCATTCTCTGAAGCCGAGCCGCGCAGAACGGCGGGCAGCAAAGTTCCTAGTCGGGTCTGCGCCTCTGTGCGTGTCTGGGCTTCGTGCTCCTGGGCGGCGGTCGCCGTCTTGAGCTGTTGCTGGCACTGCTCGCCGCCACTCTTCAGCGCGCCGTTTTCGTCGCTCAGGCGGCGCTTGTCAGATTCGCTCCGGGTGTAGAGCGCATAGCTCGACGTCAGGAGGATGACAACGCCGGCGAGCGCCGCAAGCGCGACCATCAGCACCAGCCACAACCAGCGCCGCTTGGTGGCTTCGTTCTGTTCGATCTGCTCGCGGATCGTATCAACGTCGCTCTGCGTGTAGGAGACCGCCCACTGGCTGCGGGCCGACGGATGCGGGGGATTTGCTGTGACCATAGTCCCTCCTCGGAGGGGAAAAGTTCTATGAATGGCTCGGACGCTCATCCACAGGATTCATGTTACACCACTGCGCAAGGGCTAGGCGTTGAAAATGACGCGCCCGCCGCCGCGCGCCGCGCGGTAGCAGGCATCAACCAGCTCGACCGCTTTGAAGCCATCGCCCACGGTAACAGCGGCGGGGCGGTTATTGATGATCGCATCCACGAAGGCGCGGTCTTCCTGACTGTAGCCCCATTTTTCTTCCTTCGACAACCGCCCCATCGTTTCTGTCTGCTGCCGGTCATCAACGGCGCTGCTCGCCGTCAGGCTTTCGACTTCGCGAGTCACGATGGTCGTGTGGTGGCAGAAGACTTCGAGGCGCTCGTAAGGAAACATCCAGCCGGCGTCCGCTGACGAAGCAAGCGTCGCGTGCATTCCACTATTGAAGCGCAGCAGGCACGAGAAGTCATCCATCTCGGCGTATTCGTGGCTCGACGCGGCGACATCGAGCGCGACGATCTCGCCGAACAGGAAGCGTAGCAGGTCGAGCAGGTGAATCGTCGTCTCGTAAAGGAAGCCGCCCGTCAGGCGCGGGTCGCCGACCCACGCGGGGTTGAGCAGCTCGCCGCGATTCATCTTGACGTGCGCCGAATGCGGCGGCGTTTCGGCGAGCCGTTCTTTGAGCCTTTGATAGACCGGCGCAAAGCGGCGATTGAAGCCGACCTGAAAGACCCCCGGTTGTTGTGATGCGGCTTCGAGAATCCGCCGGGCGTCGTCGAGGCTCGTCGCCAGCGGCTTTTCGCAGAAGACATGCTTGCCGGCGCGAAGACTGGCAAGCGCAAGCTCTGTGTGCTGTGTATTCGGGGTCGCGATGTAAACGGCGTCGCTCGTCTCGATCAACTGCTCGGCGCTGGCGGCCGCGGTCGCGCCTATT
Source organism: Blastocatellia bacterium (assembly GCA_035275065.1). Taxonomy (NCBI): domain Bacteria; kingdom Pseudomonadati; phylum Acidobacteriota; class Blastocatellia; species Blastocatellia bacterium. The sequence goes on along the minus strand of DATENM010000054.1, from coordinate 221,990 downwards.
GAGCCGGCCAAGGACTCTGCGCGCTCGCCGACCGCATCATGGATAGCGACGATATGGACGCGCTCGTCACGCGCCAGCACCGCCGCATGCAAGCTGCCGATATATCCCGCGCCGATGATGCCGACCTTCAGCCTGCTCATACCATGCGCCCTCCGTGCGAGAAATGCTGCACCGGATTCTGCATCGACATGTCGGCTTTGTCTACGTCGCGCTGGCTTGAGCGCTGGCCATCGCCATTTGCAAAACCGGCGCGGGCAGCGGGCGATTCAAGCTCACCTCGCGCCAGTAACGCGACAGCGCATCTTCGAGCGACGGCATTAGCGTGCCGCGCTCGCTCCCGAGAACCGCATACCGGGGACGAGGCGCGATCAGGCCGAGCGCCGCCACCGGGCGCGCCTTTATCTGCTCGCTGCTCAACCCTGCGAACATCGCCGCGCGTCGTGCCAGTTCGGCCCAGGTCACTGCCCCGGCGTTCGCCAGATGCCAGATGCCGCGCTCGCCATCAATCAACAAGTCGAGGCTGCTGTTCACCAGATCGGGCACATAGGTTGGCGATACAACTAAATCATCAGCGGCGATAAACTCGCGGCCTTCGGCCAGCGCGCGCAAGGCAAGCGTTACAAAGTTGTAGTCATCCCACGGCCCGAAAAACGCGCTCGTGCGAATCACCAGCGCCCCAGGCCAACGTTGCAAAACGTGTGCTTCGGCCTGCGCCTTGCTCTCGCCATAGGCGCTCAGCGGCGCAACGCGGTCGCTCTCGACGTAAGGCGTCGTCCGCTCGCCATCAAAGACCAGGTCGGATGAAAAGGTGACCAGGTTTATGGCGTGCGCGGCGCAGTGGGCGGCGAGTGTGGCCGGCCCTTGCCGGTTCTCCCGTCCGCACCGCGCGGCGTCTTGTTCGGCCTCGTCGACGCGCACGTAGCCCGCTGCGTTGATCACCGCCCACGGCTTGATTCTTGACAGCGCCGCTCGCACTGAGCGTGGGTTGGCGATGTCCATCTCTTGCCGCGTCAACAGGCGATGCGCTAAACCTCGCGCCGCACACACGCGGGCAAAGGCGCGGCCCAGCGTACCTGTGGCGCCGGTGATCAATATGGGGCGAGCCGGCTTTGTAACCCGCGTCACAATCGGATTCGGCGCGCGCACCGCTTGCGCGGGAATGACCGGGGGATAGAGGAAGCGTTCTCTTCGCCGCCACCAGCCGATGGAATCGAGCGCCGGGTGATCAGGCGCGCGCCCGGCTGCCAGGCTCCTCAGCATGTGCGCAATCGCCGTCGCGCGTGGTTGCGGGGCGCGCAGGTCGAAGGCTCCCGGCTCGTAATGATCGCCCTGTCGCGTCAGCAAACAGTTCCAGTCGAAACTGCCGAGCAGCGCCCAGGCGGTCACGGCGCGCACCTCGACGCCCTCATCCCACAGCCGTTGTGCCGCGCCCCAGACTTCGTTGAGCCACCGCAACTGTTCTTCGCGGGTGCAGCCGAGATGGACTTCGGTGATAGCGATGGGGGTTTGGTAACGCTGCCAGGCTTCACGCAGCAACGCCAGCGGCCCGCCACTGCCCCGGCGACAGACCCGCACCGCCTCCACGTCGGCATAGCGATGCCGCCCGTTGCCGCCATGCAAGGAGTCGGGGTACCGTTCGAGGCGCTCGTCAAGAAAACGCTCGCTGGTCAGGTAGTGGTTGATCCCCATCACGTTTGCCGCGCACGGGTTGTCCACGAACCAGAGCAAATCGTCTTCGCCCACGCCGATGTGTCGCAGGTAGCTCCACATCGGGTGCGCCCGCCCGACGAGACCGCTCAATAGATCGAAGGTCAGCCAGCGCCGCTCGTTCTCAAATTCCGCTTGATAGGCGAGCCGTGGCGTGCTGAAGGTCTTGCCGAGGTCTTCCGTCTGCACAAGCCGCGCTGCCGGGTTGACCCGACGGATCGCCCGCATGGCGAGCGCCGTCGCACGGCACTCGGCCAGTAACGCCCGAGCAAACGTCAGCGCATCGCGACCATGCGGATACCAATGGCCATAGAGGCCACTGAAGCGCGCCGTCGTCAGCGGCTCGTTGACCGGCGTGTAGTCCTCAACCCACTCGAACCGCTCGGCCACCGCCCGCGCATAGCGTGTGAATTCGGTTACAAAGGCTGAATCGATCAGGCTGGTGTGCCGCGGCCCACTGCCGTGATGCAGCAGGCCGACGATGGGCTTGATGCCGAGTTCGCGCAGCCGCCCGAGCCGCGCATCAGGCCATGACCAGTCGGCGCGCGCCAGGCCGTCGGGTGCGATGCGCTCCCACAGCACGGGATAACGCACGGCGCGCACGCCGAGCGCCGCAATCAAATCCAGGTCGTCAATGCGCGCGGCGTGTCCGCTGCGCTCCAACTGGTCGAAGTAAGCATCGCCGACACGGTTCACCGTGCATTCGATGCCCGCCCACAGCTCAAGCGGCGGGGCGGTTACTGATTGCTGATCCATACCCGTCACCTTTGCCTTCTGCCTTCACTAATCTTGTCCGCCATCAGGCGAAATGGACGTGCTGAGGTCGAGGATCTGGCCTTCGACCGGGCTGAGGTTGTGCCACTCTTTGACGAGCCGGCGGTAGGCTTCGCCGACGGGGCGAATCTTGCGGTCGAGGTCGAAGAGGCCGAGCGGGTTGACGCGCCCATTGTCTTCGCGCAACAGCGTGTCCCAATCCACCTGGTCGGTCAGGCTGTACCAGGTGAAGCCGATGATCGGCACGCCGTCCTGCCTCAGGCGCATCATGTTGGCCCACTGCTTCCACAACCAGCCGGGCGCCAGTTGCTCGTCTTTGAAGTTCGTCTCGGTGTGCATGACGGGCAGGTGGTAGCGGTCGAAGTACTGCTTGGTGATGACGTAGTAGCCAAAGATTTCTCCGGACGCCGTGAACGGGCGGTCGCCCGCCGGCACCAGGTGCTCGTTGGTGTCGTAGTAATCATTACCCATCACGCAGTGCGGCTTGACGGCCCGCCCGCGCCGCATGAACCAGTGGTACTCTTGCCGCGACATGCCGTGATCCATCAAGTACTCGTACATGACGCCGCGCACGTCACGCCCATAACAGAGGTCGAGCGAGAGGAAGCGTTTTTGATTGTAGAAGTCGGCGCGGTCGTACGCCGCGGGCTCGGCGGCATGAAAGTACTCTGACGACTCGCTCTGAATGAAGAGCGCCGCCGGCTGGACTTGCAGGATCGCCGCCATGGCCAGCAGGTTGGCGCGCACCAGGTGTTTGAGCGCCGTCACAAAAGCGCGGTCGCTCGCCAGCCGCTCGTTCCACCACCCCAGCTCTGCCGAAAAACGCGCCGCGATGAAGATCTCATTGATCGGCGTGTAGAGCTTGAGGTAGGGGAAGCGCGCCGCAAACGCGCCGGCGTATTCGGCGAAGGCTTCGGGGAATTCGGGGTTCTGAAAACCGCCGAGCCAGTCGGGCACGCCGAAGTGACAGAGGTCGACGATGGGCGTAATCCCCATGTCGCGCAAGGCATTGAAAGTCAGGTCGGTGAACTCCCAGTCGTAGCGCCCGCGACCGAGGTGCGCGCGATAGTAAGGCGGGCCGTAGCGCAAGTATTCAAGGCCGAGCTGTTTGACGCATTCGAAGTCTTCGCGCCAGCGGCGGTAATGATCCGCCTTCTCCATTTCGTCTATGCGCTTGATCGTGCCGTCGGGCAGCGCAATCGTCGGGTAACTGCATTCGATCCCGGTAGCAAATATCAGATGGGACAAATCGCACTCTCATCTCGGCGGCTCAAGGCCGAGCCGTTTGTATCCCGCCGCCGTCAGCGCAGGCTCGGCGCGTGGCTCGGCGCGTTGCCGTTTGACCGAACCGCCTCGACGCCTCTTTGTGCCGAGGCGCTGCGCCGCAGGCCGCTCAGCTTGCCGTAAAGGGTCAACGCCTGCGCCACCACCTGATCCATGTTGTAGTACTTGTAGGTCGCCAGGCGGCCTACGAAATGCACGCCCTTGGTGGCACCGGCCAGCGCTTGATACTTCTTGTACAGCTCGGCGTTCTCGGGACGCGGCACGGGGTAGTAAGGGTCGCCTTCGGCGCGCGGGAATTCGTAAACGATGCTGGTCTTCGGGTGCTCCTGGCCGGTCAGGTATTTGAATTCAGTAATCCGCGTGTAGAGGTGTTCGTTCGGATAGTTGACGACCGGCGCCGGCTGATAGCGCTCGGCGTTGACTGTCTGGTGTTTAAAGTGCAGCGAGCGATACGGCAGCTTGCCATGGCGGTAATCGAAATACTCATCGACCGGGCCGGTGAAGATGACCTCTTTGTGCGGGATGAATTGCAGCGCCTCGCGATAGTCGGTGTTGAGCAGCACCTTGATATTCGGGTGGTCGAGCATCTTCTCGAACATCCGCGTGTAGCCGTGCAGCGGCATCGCCTGATAGCGGTCTGTGAAGTAGCGGTCATCGCGGTTGGTGCGCGTCGGCACACGCGCCGTCACCGAAGCGTCGAGCTCCGACGGGTCGAAGTCCCACTGCTTGCGCGTGTAGTTGCGGAAGAACTTTTCGTACAGCTCGCGGCCGACCTGGCTGACGATCACGTCTTCCGAGGTGCGAATCGGCTGGCGCGGCTCGGCCACCGAGGCGAAGAACTGTTCGACTTCGCGGGCGGTCAGCTTCATGCCGTAGAGCTTGTTGATGGTGTCAAGGTTGATGGGGATGGGCACGAGCTGGCCGTCAACGCTGGCGAGCACACGGTGCTCGTATTGCCGCCACTCAGTGAAGCGCGACAGGTACTCGAAGACCTCGCGCGAGTTGGTGTGAAAGATGTGCGGGCCGTACTTATGCACCAGGATGCCATCGTCGTTGTAATGGTCGTAAGCGTTGCCGCCGATGTGCGGGCGCTTATCGATGAGGATGACTCGCTTGCCTGACGCCGAGGCCAGCCGCTCGGCAATGACACTGCCGGCGAACCCGGCCCCGACGATGAGATAGTCGAACATACGCTCCCTTACTTGCTCGGTTTCCGCAACCGGATGAAGAATCAATCGGCGGCCAGATGCGCCTCGGATTCCGACTCGCTTATGGACGCGCCCGCCGCGACTTGTCTGATCGATTCGGGCCGCCGGCCTGCGGCGATGGCCGATTTGATCAGCTCTGCCATGCGCGTCCATGTCCAATCCCAGGACGTGCGCGCCAGTAGCTCGTCAACGCGCATCAAGAGGTCGGCGTTGCCGATGTCTTCGCGCAAGGCGGCCTCGATGGCCTCGACAAAGGCTTCGGGCCGCTCGGCGATCCGCACCAGTCCCATCTCGCCGTAGACGCGGACGACGTCGCGCACCGGCGTCGAAACCACAGGCTTGCCGGCGGCGAGGTATTCGGGCGTCTTCGTCGGGCTGATGAAGCGGGTTGATTCGTTCATGGCAAACGGCATCAGCGCCACGTCCCAGCCGGCGATGTAGGCGGGCAGCTCTTTATACTCTTTGCTGCCGAGGTAATGAAGGTTCGGGCGGCGCGGCAAATCCGCCGGGTCTACCTTGACGACCGGGCCGATCATCACGAACTGCCAGTCGGGCCGCAGGGTGGCGACGCGGTCGAGCAACTCGATATCCATGCGCTCGTCTATGACCCCAAAGAAGCCGAGTCGTGGGCGCGGGATGGCGGCCTGATCCGGCGGCTGTTGATTGATGAACCGCGCCTGCGCGAAGTGCGCCGCGTCGATGCTGCTGGGAAACGGGTGAATGTTGTGGTGCTGGTGGCGCTTGGCTTCGTAGAGGCTCTGCCCGCCGGTAAAGACCACGTCGGCGCGCTTGAGCAGCTCGGCCTCGCGCTCGGCCATTGTGCGTGGCGCCCCGCGGAAAGCCGATAGCTCGTCCATGCAGTCATAGACGGTCGCTAACGGCTTGAGGTGGCGAGTGAACCCGAGCGCCATCGGCGTGTAGTACCAGAGCAAGTAATCCTTGATCTCTTTCTCCGCGATCAGCTCGTTGATGATCGCCTGCTGGGCGCGCTCGGCTTCATCTTCGCTGAGCCCCATCGGCAGCAGCGGCTGAATGACAAAGAGATTATCGCCGCGCGCCGCCAGGTCGAACTGCGCCATCTGGCCTTTGATATAGATTGGCTCCTCGAAGAAAAAGACGCGTCGCTCCCGCGCGCAACGGCTTAAAAGGTGTTGCGGTCTCTGGTAAACAAAGTCCCAGCGCAGGTGCGACAGACAGATCACGTCAGCTTCGGCGTGCGCCTGATCTTTGAAGAACTCGAATCGCTTGACCGGCATCTCGGCATAAGCGCGGTGCGGCTCTTTCAAACCGCGCGCTGGAATTTGCAGACACTTCTCGCCTTTCTTCATGCATTATCCTTTACCAGTTCGTCGTGAACGCTTGCGGAACAAGTCAGTGAAAACCCTTACGCCGGACAGCGAAGCTTGCGCGCCCGGCACCGCACCTGTGCATTCAGGCTGGCGGGAGATCATTGAGCAATAGGGCAAAGGCTGTGCCACGCCCATCCGCTGTTTAAACGTTAGACTTAGCGGCGAATGGCTGGGCCGAGTGCGCAGAGCCTGCCAACGACTGAGTCATTCATGCTTTGTTCGACATCGAACCAAGCCGGTTGCCAGGAATGAACCTTGACGGCCAATTAGATAAGCCGGGCGGGCGGTCGCAGATAACTTCAGTATGGCGGCAGCAGAGAATCTTCATGAATGGAAAGATAGAGTATTTGGGCGACGCCTCAGCGCAGGGCCGCGCCGGAGTCTGCGTCGAAGAGGCCGGCTTTGTCCAAATCAAGCCGCACCCAGATGGGCGTCTCGATCTCGGCGCGAAAGTCAGCCGCGGCGCGGGCGATCAGCTTCTCGTCGCCGAGGCGCAAGAAGCAGAGTGTTTCATTACCCATCAGCTCAGTGACATAAATCACCGCCGGCTGCCAGCCCTCGCCCGCGGTCATCTGCACGCGGACATGCTCGGGCCGAAGGCCGAGGACGGCGCGAGCCCGCCCGCCGGACTGTGCGAGCAAGCGGTCATCAAGCGACAAGCTGACGCCGCGCCCATTCAATGTTCTGCTGCTTTGATCAATCTGGCCTTCGATGAAGTTCATCCCCGGCGTGCCGACGAATTCGGCGACGAAGCGATTGGCCGGCTGGGTGTAGATATTCATCGGCGTGTCGAACTGTTGCAGCAAGCCGCCGCGCATCACCGCGACGCGGTGCGCCAGGGTCATCGCTTCCGCCTGGTCGTGGGTGACGTAGACGGTCGTCGTGCCAAGCTCGTGCTGCAAGCGTTTCAACTCGCCGCGCATCTGCACGCGCAGCCGCGCGTCGAGATTCGACAACGGCTCGTCCATCAAGTAGACGCGCGGCTCGCGGATGATGGCGCGGGCCAGCGCCACGCGCTGCCGCTCGCCGCCCGATAGCTGACGCGGGCGATTGCCGAGGTAGCCATCAATTTCCAGCATCTCGGCGACGTGGCGGACGCGCCGACCGATCTCGTCTTTAGCGACTTTGCGGACGCGCAGCGGGTAGCCGATGTTTTCCGCGACCGTCATGTGCGGGTAGAGCGCGTAGCTCTGAAAGACCATCGCCACGTCGCGGTGACGAGCCGGCACTTCATTGACTCGCTCGTCGCCGATCAGGATGTCGCCTGAGGTGGGGTCTTCGAGCCCGGCCAGCATGCGCAACGTCGTCGTCTTGCCGCACCCCGACGGGCCGAGCAGCACGACGAATTCGCCTTCGGCAATCTCAAGCGACAGGCGATCAACCACCGCGCGGTTGCCGAATGTCTTGGTCACGTTGTCGAACTTTACTTTCATCCCTTCACCGCGCCAAGCGACAGGCCGCGCACCAGGTAGCGTTGCACGGACATCGCGAAGATCAGTATCGGCAGCATGGCGACGACGCCCGCGGCGCTCATCACGCCCCACTTGATCTCATACTGTGTGACGCGCCCGGCGATGCCGACCGGCAGCGTCATGGCGGCGTCGGTCTGCGTCAGCACCAGCGCCAGCAGGAATTCGTTCCACGACATAATCAGGCAGAAGACCGCCGTCGCCGCCAGCCCCGGCACCACCAACGGCAGGATGATGCGAAACAGCGCGCCGAGCCGCGAGTCGCCATCAATCATCGCCGCTTCTTCCATCTCGCGCGGCAATTCTTGAAAGAAGCCGCGCATCATCCAGACGACGAAGGGCAGATTGAATGCCGTGTAGACGATGACCAGCGCCGCCGTCGTGTTGAGCAATCGCAGATCGCGCATCATCAGGAAGAGCGGCACGGCACTGACGATGGGCGGAAACATTCGCGTTGACAGAATCCACAGCGACAAGCGCCGGTCGAGCTTTGCCGGCCAGCGAAAGCGCGCCAGGGCATAGGCGGCAAGTGTGCCCAAAGTTACAGAAGCGAGGGTGGATAGCACGGCGACCGTGGCGCTGGTCGCCAGGTACTGGCCGAACGAGCGCGACACGAAAGCGTCGGCGTAATGCGCCAGCGTCGGGCTGAACGAGAGCCAGCGCGGCGGCGAGGCGAACTGATCGACTTCCGACTTCAGCGAAATCGTCAGCATCCAGTAGACCGGTGCCAAGGCCACGGCGACGGCACCAATCAATGATGCATAGATCATCACCCGCGTCAGACGTGGCTTGCTCACATGGCCTCCCGTCGTTGCAGCAGGCGGATATAACCGGCGCTGATCAAATTGGTGATAATCAGTAAGACAAACGACATCGCCGCCGCATAGCCGAAATCGAAGAAGCGGAACGCGGCGCGGTAGATGTATAGGCTGACGGTCTCGGTCGCAAACCCCGGCCCGCCTTCGGTCAGGATAAAGATCTGGTCGAAGACCCGCAGCAGGTCCATCGTCCGCAGCAGCAGCGCGATCAGCATCGCCGGCCGCAGTAGCGGCAACGTGATGAAGCGGAACGTCTGCCATGCGCTTGAGCCATCAATGCGCGCCGCTTCGTAGGGCTCTTGCGGGATGGCTTGCAAGCCGGCAAGCAGGACGAGAAAGACGAATGGCGTCCACTGCCACACATCAACGGCGACGACCGACAGCATCGCAAGTCGTGGTGATGCCGTCCACGTCAGCGCCTCTGTGGTCAATCCTACACTGCGCAGCGTGCCGTTAATGGCGCCGAAGTCGGGGTTGAGCATCAGTCGCCAGACGACGCCGACGACGACCGGCGGCAGCATCATCGGCACCAGCAGCAAGGCGCGAAACAAGCCGCGCCCACGCAGCGGGCGATCTACCAGCAGCGCCAGTCCAAGCCCCAGCAGAAACTCGCAGGTCAGCGCCGCCGCCGCATACAAGAGCGTGTGCCCAAGCGCCGCCAGGAAAAAGCCGTCTGAAAAAAGCCGCGTGAAATGCTGAAGCGTCCAGCGCGCCTCTGCGCCGCTGCCGCTTTGAAAGGCGACCTTGATCGCGTAAATCAACGGGTAGACCGAAAGCGCCAGCAAGACGGCGACGGTCGGCGCGGCGAGCAGAAAGGCAAGCGGCGACTCGCGTGGCAGCCTGCGCCTTCGCGCTTTCGGTTGTGAAGATGAGAAAGGTGGGCGCATCGCCTGATCTCTTTGCGCCTTCAGCGCCCGCGCTCGACGATCTTGCCGATCTCGGCGTTGGCCTGATCCATCGCCTCTTCCGCCGACAGCTCGCCGCTGTTGGCGCGTGACAGGTAGATGCCGAAGGTGTTTTCGATCTCGTTCCACATCGGCGTGCGCGGGCGCGGCTTCGAGCTTTCAAGCGATTTCAGTTGCGCCGGGTACGAAGGGAACTTGGCGACGAGTTCTGTATCATTAAACACGGAGCGGCGCGTCGGCGGGTTGCCGATCAAGGCCGACTTCTTCATCTGCTCGGCGGCGGTCGCCCAGGCGATGAAGTCGAAAGCCGCCTCTTGATTGCGCGAGCCACGCGGTATTGCCACCAGCCAGTTGCCGATCTCGGCGCGGCCCGTGCCCTGCGCGCCCGGCAGCGTCGTAAATGCCATGCGGCCTACGACTTTCGATTTCGCCGGGTCGCTGAAGGCGCTGATCCACGCCGGCCAGTTGATCGACATCGCCGCCGTGCCTTGCAGCAAGTGCGCCGAGACTTCTGTCGCGTTGAAGCTCGCATAACCGGGCGGCGCGGCCTTGCCCAGCTCAAGCATGAACTTCAAGGCATTGATGCCCTGCGGGCTGTTGACTGTGGGGCGACCGCCGTCGTCAAACATCTCAGCGCCGAAGGCCCAGAAGATCGGCAGAAAGTCGGCCACCACCGAATTGCCGCGCGCCGCGCGCATCACGTAGCCATGAACGCGCGAGCCGTCGGGCGCGCCCGTTCGCTCGCGTTCGTCAATCACTTTCGCAGCGGCCAGCACTTCGTCCCATGTCTGCGGCTCTTTGAGACTGTATTTCTCGAACAGGTCTTTGCGGTAAAAGAACAACTGCGAGTTGCCGACGTAGGGCAGCGCGTAGAGCTGCCCGGTTTCGTAAGGGTGCTTACAAAGCGCCATCGAGGTCGCCACGAAATCGGCGTCCGGCCCGGCCTGGTTGCGTTTCTGATAAAGCGGCGCGAGCGGCGCGAGCCATTCCGGCGCGGCGAAGCGCGGGAACCAGGGATCGTCGAGCATCACGACATCATAAGCGCCGGTCTGCGCGTTGAGATCAACCAGCTCTTTGGCAAACAGGTCGTCATAAGGAAACTCGGCGATGGTGACACGCGTGCCGGTCTGGGCTTCGTACTCGCGCGCCGCCTGCTTGAGCGCATCGCCTTCGACGCCCGAGGCCAGCGCCAGGCTCAAGCTTTTAGTCTTAGATGAATCGTTATTCGCCGGACGACAGGCGGCAAACGCGAGGGCACACAACGTCAGCGACAGGAGGGCAAGACGAATCCGCTTTAGCATAGGCGCAACTATAAGCCAACGATGGCGTCACGACAAACCTTCGCCAAACGAAAGCCGGGCGATGTAGCGCAAGCTAACAGCTTGCGCTACTCCCGATTGAAACCCGCTCTAGCGTTGATCTGCCGTCAACAGGCGCAGGATCGCATCGCGCAATGCGAGTGAAGATGACTCATACGTTTCTTCACTCGCATTGCGCAGATGGTTTGCCCGCGCCGGCAGTTGCTATGGCCGGTTTGCGTTGGCATTAGTTGCGGCGCGATTGGCATTGGTTGCCGCTGCCGGCGGCGGCGGCGGTGGCGCTTGTGGCGAGGCGAGCTGCTGGCCGAGATAAGGAGCGAGGAGACGAACGAAGCTGATAAAGCCCTGCACCTGTTCTTTGAGCTGCTGGCCGGTGACTTTCTGAAAACCCGTCGGCACTTCAAACTGCGCCGGGTCGGGATTCAATTGAATGTCGCGGGTTTCAAGCAGGCCGCGCCCGACGGCGCCGCTTGAGGTCGTTGCCGTCAGATCGATGCGCAGCGGCAGGTTGGTCTCTTGATCCACGTAGATGAAGCTGTCGGCCTGCGCCGTGCCCGCAGAGGTGCCGGTGTTGGCCGCGCCGGTGAAGCGATACTTCATCGCCGTCCGCCCGTTGACCGTCTCGGTGCCGAGATTCTCGTGCGGCTTCGATTGCAAGCGCTCCATCATCGCCGATGGCGTCAGCAAGTCGCGCAATGGGAAGCCGATGCCTTCGTCCGTCAGCTCGACGTACTGCTTGCGCGATGGGATGACCAGATACTTCAGGCCCGGCTTTTCGAGATAGGTGATTTCCTGATTGATGGCCGGTACGCGCAGCGTCCAGCGGCGGTTGGCATCCAGGCGCGCGAAATCAATCTCGGCTGCCGTGCCGCCCTGGCGATTGTTGACGTTGCCTTCGAGGTTGATATTGATTTTCATGCCATAGCGATCCGGCTCGCGCGTCGAAAAAGTGCCGCCCGCCGCCGTGCCGCTCGCCGCGCCGGCATTCTCGTTGGCCGAGGTTGCGGCATTGCTGTTGGCATTCGTATTGACGCTAAGCGTCGCATTGCTGTTGGTCGTCGTCGTGCTGCAACCGAACGCCGCAAGCACGAGCGTCAGGCCAGTCAGCGCCGCGAACCATCGTATAAGCTTGTGTGACATTGATCCTCCGTACAGGAGTCAGGAGTCAGAATTCAGAAGACAGAATGGAAGAGGAAGTCGGCGGCAATGAGTCCACTTGTCGCGCTTCCCTCTTCATTCTGAACTCTGACTCCTGACTCCTGACTTCATATCTTCGTTATCGCATTCCAAGCGCCCTTAGAATGTCTACCTGAACCTGCGGGTGACGCACGTCGCCGGTGATGTTCAGCGGAACCGCCAGGCCGCTGCGGTCGGCCAACACCGCGACCGCCGCGCCGACCAGCGGATTCGCCGAGGTCGTTAACTGTGCTGTCGCCTCTTTCGAGAGCGTAATCGTCGCCGCGTAGTTCAGAGTCAATTCGGGTTTCGTCTTGAACCAGCCGGTGGCGGCAGTCGCATCGCCCAGACCGTCGAGCGCCGCCAGTTGCAGGTTGGTCGTGTTGACGACATCACCGGCAAAGTTGAAATCGGTCTCCAGCACGCTGATCTCAGTGCCGGCCTTCATATCGCCGACCTGATTGACGCGCGCCGCCTGAGCGACCTGTTCGCTGACATTGAAAGCCGGGATCGAGATGGCGCTGGCCGAGATGTGGCCGGTGCCGCTGGTGTTGGCCGCGTGGCCGGAAAGAAACTCGCCGTCTACTTTGAACAGCACGGCGCTGAAATTCTTGGTTTCGAGCGGCCCGGGCCCGAAGCTGCCTTTGATGGTCGTGCCGGAGTCGGCGGCGGGCGTCGTCGTCAGCGCAAACGGCAGCTCGGCCTTCAAGGTATCTGCGCCGTCGGCTTCGTCCGAGGCGATGCGCAGCGTGCCGGTCGCATGGCGGCTCGCCGGGTCGTCTTTATCCGGGTTGATGTCGGCTGTGAGCGCGACGTTCTTGTAAAGCGTTTCGGGCGGCTGCGCGCCGGTCTTGTCAATCATCCGCACACTCGCCGCATCAACGGCGAGGTGTTGAAGCTGTGGCCTGCCGGCGTCGGCAAACAGCAACAGCAGCGGCTCAAGCGGCAAGGCTTGCCGCGCTGTCGCCGCCACACTGGCCGAGTTGCCGAGCGTCGTCCAGCTCCACGCGCCGTTCGGGTTTTTGATGAAGGTGAATTCGGGCGAACGGATAGTCAGCTTCTGGATGATGATTTGGCGGTGGAGCGCATAATCGGTGAGCGAGAAATCGGCGCGCACTTCATTGGCTTTGAGAAAATCGCCATCGCCGAAGTCGGAATCTTCCTTGGCCGTCATGCCGCGGATGATCAGATAAGGGCCGCCGATGAAACTGACGCGCAGCGAATCAATAGTGACTTGACGTCCGAGAGTCGCCGATAGTCGCGATTCGACGCGCGGCTTGAGCCAGCCGAGCGGCACAAGCGGCGCGAGCAGCAGCGCCGCGACAATCACAATTGCGAAAAAGAACAAGCCGGTCAGGCAGCCTTTTCGTCTTGCCATTGCACCTCGCCAAAGAACAAGCGCCTACGGATATGCTACGCAACGCGCAAGCCTTCGCGCAAGGAAATAAGGAAATGATGAACGATGAATGACGCATGATGAATGGAAGAGGAAAAGGAAGCCGGATTGTCTATAGATAATCCCATGCCTTCATTCCGCATTCATCATTCCGCATTCATCATTCTTTTTGAAAGACGATCTCGCCGCCGATGACCGTCATCACGCAGCGCGTCTTCAAGATTTCGGGCTCGGCAATCTTCATGATGTCGGCGGAGAGTATCGTCAGGTCGGCGAGCTTGCCGACTTCAATCGAGCCTTTCTGGCTCTCTTCAAACGCCGCATATGCCGGCCAGAGCGTGAACATCTTCAGCGCTTGCTCGCGCGACACCGCTTGCTCCGGGTGCCAGCCTTCGCCGCTGAAGCCTTTCTGATCTTTGCGCGCCACTGCCGCATAGAATTCAATCATCGGCTCGCCGCGCTCGACCGGAGCGTCCGTGCCGCCGGCGATAATCGAGCCGTTCTTTAAAAAGCTCTGCCACGCATAAGCGCCTTCCAACCGCTTGATGCCGATGCGGCGCGGCGCGAAGTGCAGATCGCCGATGGCGTGCGACGGCTGCATCGAAGGGATGATGCCGAGGCGGGCAAAGCGCGGAATGTCTACGGGGTTGACGATCTGCGCATGCTCAACACGCCAGCGCGGCTCACTGATTTTGCGCTCGGCGGGCGGCACGGCGCTCATCGCTTTTTCGTAGAGGTTGAGAATCTCGCGGTTGGCGCGGTCGCCGATGGCGTGGGTTTCAACTTGAATGCCTTTGCGCAACGCCTCGATGAGCATCCGTAGCAGATCGTCTTCGTTGACGGTTGCGAACCCCGACGAATCGCTGTCCTCGTACTTCTCAAGCAGCCACGCGCCGCGCGAGCCGAGCGCCCCGTCCATCACCACCTTGATCGTGCGCAGCGTGAAGCGCTGATCGAATTCACCTGTGCTTATGCCATCGGCGATCAGCCTGCTGCCCTCGGGGCCAGGGCCATAGACGGCTTTATAGATGCGCAGCTTCACTCGACCTTCTTTATAAAGTTTGCGCATCAAGGTGACGTCCGCATAGCTGCCGCCGGCGTCCTGAATCTGGCACCAGCCGAGTTCCGTTTCGCGCCGCGCGCCGACGATAAGCGCCTGTTCCGCCTGCGCGGCGGTCGTCGCAGGGATGTGGCGGGCGACCAACCCTTGCGCGTGGTCAATCAACATGCCGTGTAGTTCGCCGCTCGCTTTGTCTTTCAGGATTTCGCCGCCGTCCGGGTTCGGCGTCGAAGCGTTGATGCCGGCAATCTTCAGAGCGGCGCTGTTGGCGACCGACGCATGGCCATCGGCGCGCGTCAGGTAGACAGGGTTGTTCGGCGCGACGCGGTCGAGGTCCTGCCGCGTGGGGAAGACCGGCGGCTTCCAAAAAGTTTCGATCCAACCGCGCCCCGTGACCCACTCGCCCGGCTTCGCTTGAGCTACGCGCTCTTTCAGCCGCGTGAGCAATTCGTCGAGGCTCATCACGCCTTCGAGGTTGAATGACATCTCGCGCTGGCCGACGCCGCTCAGGTGGCAGTGTGCATCGGTTAGGCCGGGCAACACCGTGCGCCCCTTGAGATCGATCACCCGCGTCCGCGAGCCGATGAAACGTTTCGCGCCTTCGTTCGAGCCGACAAAGACAATGCGATCACCTTTGACGGCGATGGCTTCGGCGCGCGGCGCGCTGTCGTTGGCGGTGTAGACATTGCCGTTTCTGAAAACAATGTCCGCGCCATCGGCCTGCGAATACGCCGTCGGCAGACAGAGCGATAGAATGACGAGCAGGAGAGCGATAGTTCTCATAGCATCCTCGATTGGGATTTTATAAATTGTACTTGCCGGCGGCGATGGCGGCGTCGGCGATGCGGCGGCGCGCCGCGATCATCTTGATGGGCGCGCGGTGAATCAAGCCTTCGATCAATGACGCGCTGTCTTTGCCTTCATCCGCCGTTTCCGTAAGCACGAAGCGCGCGGCGCGCTCGATGCGCGTCATCGCTTCGCGGATGTAGACGCGCGTGATGTCGCTCTGCACCGCGGCGGCCTGCGCGCCTCGCCCAAGCATCAGCTTCTGCGTGCGCAGCAGAGCGCTCTCCATCGCATACACGTCCATTACCATGTCGCTGATCAAGCCGAGCGCTTCCTGCTGATCGCGGGCGTGGTCGCCATAAGCTTGAGCGACGCTGCCAAGCGCCGCCAGCGTCATCGCTTTGGCGCGGCTGACCATCGCGACTTCATCCGAGAAGGCAACGTTAGCGACCGATAGCGCCATCGTGTCGCGCGTTTGGTCGGCGCCCGCCAGCACGCATCGGGCGGCGTCGAGCAGCGAAAGCTCGCCGGCTTTGGCGCGGCGCAACAACTGTGTCGCGATGACGATGCGGTTGATCTCGTTGGTGCCTTCGTAGATGCGGGCGATGCGCGCGTCACGATAGGCGCGCTCCGCCGGGTAATCTTTCGAGTAGCCGTAGCCGCCATAAACTTGCACCTGCTCGTCAACGACAAAGCCGAGCGCTTCGCTCTCCCAGACTTTGATGATCGAGCATTCGATGGCGTACTGCTCAAGCACGCTGAGGACTTGCCGTGTGTCGTCTTTGTCGGCGCGTTCCAGCGCCTCGTCAATCATGCCAAGCGTGCGATAGAGGATCGATTCGCCGACGTAAACCCGCATGGCCATCTCGGCGAGCTTCTGTTTGATCAAGCCGAAGTTGGCGATGGCCTGGCCGAACTGGTGGCGCTCTTTGGCGTACCGGACCGACTGGCCGAGCGCCAGCTTCATCGTGCCGACGGCGCGCGCGCCGAGCTTCAAGCGCCCGATGTTCAGCACGTTGAAAGCGATCTTGTGACCGCGCCCGATTTCGCCGAGCACATTTTCGACTGGCACCCGGCAATCTTCGAGCATCAACGCCGTCGTCGAAGAGCCGTCAATGCCGAGCTTCTTTTCTTCGTGGCCGCTCACCAGGCCCGGCCCGCGTTCGACCAGGAAGGCGGTGAACCTTTCGCCATCCACTTTGGCAAAGACCGTGAAGAGATCGGCGAAGCCGCCGTTGGTGATCCACATCTTCTGGCCGTTGAGAATGTAATGCTGACCATCTTCGGAAAGCACCGCTTTGGTCTTGGCGGCGAGCGCGTCGGAGCCGGAATGCGGCTCGGTCAGCGCATACGCGCCGATCATCTCGCCGGTCGCGAGCTTAGGCAGGTACTTCTGCCTCTGCGCTTCGGTGCCGAAGAAGACGATGGGCAGCGTGCCGATGTTGACGTGCGAGGACTGCGTGCCGGCAAACGACGATTGCAGCGCGAACTGTTCACCGACGATGGCCGAGCTGACTTTGTGAAGGCCGAGCCCGCCGTAAGCTTCGGGAATGTCTATGGCGAGCAGTCCGAGATCGCCCGCCTTGCGCATCAGCTCGCGGTGGGTGGCGTAGTTCTTGGCGTAGATTTCGTCTTCGCGCGGGATGACTTCTTTGCGCAAGAACTCTTCGGCGGTGCGCGCAAACATGCGCTGCTCGTCGCTGATCTCTTCGGGCGTGAAGATGTCTCCGGGCGTGAGGTCAGTGGTCAGGAATTCGCCGCCCTTAATGGCGATAATTGCTTCGGCTTTGCGTGTCATGTCGGCCTCCGTGCTGGAGGCTAGAAGATAACACTCCGCCAGTCCGCGGGTCTACCCGTAGCTCGCAGGACTGACTACGCCGCGAACGCTTTGCCCTCGAACTCGCTGATGCGCGAGCGCAGCGCGTCGGGCACGCGCACAGGCTTGAGCGTCTGCGGATCGATGCAGACGTAAAGTGACGAGGCGGTGCCAATCAGGCGCTCGTCACCCTGCGCGTAAATTTCAAATTCAAAGGTGAGGCTGGTATTGCCGACCTTCGAGACGCGTGTGTGGATTTCGAGTATCTGGTCGAAGCGCGCCGGCGCTTTGAATTCCATCGTGGTGCGCGCCAGCACGGTGTCTGCGCCGAGCCCAATCATGTCTCGCCAGGTCAGGCCGAGGGCGCGGAAGTACTCGGTCCAGGCGACGTCGTAATAGGTCAGGTAGTTGCCGTTGAAGACGATGCCCTGCATGTCCGTATCGGCGAAGCGCACACGCAGCGGGTGATGGAAGCGGAAGTCGTTTTTCACGGAGCCAGAGTATGACCGAAAGCGGCGCGCGATTCAATCTGCGAATGATCTAGGCCGAATGACAAAAGACAATCTTTGCCGGTTGTGCTATGCTCTGCCGCATTCATCAAAAGCAAGCCGTTTTCAGGAGGTCTGATCGTGATTGTGCCGCTTAATGAGTATGACTTTCTCAAGCGGGCGCTGGTCGCTCACGCTGCGAAAGAGGCCGTGATTTGCGGCGAGCTGCGTCTGACTTACGCGCAGTTCGGCGCGCGCGTCCGCCGCTGGGCGAACGCCATGCGGGCGCTCGGCGTCACGAAAGGCGAGCGCGTCGCTGTGCTCTCACAGAACTGCCACCGCATGCTCGAAGCCTTCTTCGGCGCGCCGCTCGTCGGCGCCATCCTCATGCCGCTGAACTTTCGCCTCGTGCCCGACGATTTCGAGTACATCCTTAATCACGGCGGCGCTCGCGTCGTCGTCGTCGAAGAAGGGCTGACGCACCTGCTCGATCCCATTCGCGACCGCCTTGAAACGATTGAGCATTACATCCTGGCGCGCGACGATGAGGCATTGAGCGATGCGGTGAGCGGCCAGTGGCTCGATTATGAGTCCTTGATTAAGGAGGCAACGAGCGAGCCGCCGCCCGCCATCGAGATTGACGAGAACGAGCCCTCGGCCTTGCTCTACACCTCGGGCACGACGGGCCGCCCGAAGGGCGTGATGCTGACGCACCGCAATCTCTACATCAATGCTATCAACTCGATCTGCGAGTTCGGCGTCCACGAGCGCGATGTCTACCTGCACACGCTGGCGCAGTTTCATTGCAACGGCTGGGGCTTGCCTTATGCGGTCACAGGCATGGGCGGGACACACGTCATCATCAAGAAGTTCGAGCCGGCGGCCTTCTTCGACCTCGTCCGCCGCGAGCAGGTGACCTTCGCCTGCATGCCGCCGACGATGATCAACATGGCGCTACAACACGCGCTGAGCGAAGACGAGCGAAGCCAATTGCCGCAAGGCGTCCGCATCGGCACTGCCGGATCGGCGCCGCCGCTGGCGACGATTCAAGGGGCGCAGGAACGTTTCGGCTGGCGCGTCATTCAGATTTACGGGCTGACCGAAACCGCGCCCTTCCTGACGGTCTCGAAGGTGACGCCGGCGATGGACGACTGGCCCGAAGATCACAAGCTGCGCGTGCAGGCAAAGACCGGCTACCCGATGATTGGCGTTGACGTGCGCGTCATTGATGACGCGGGCCGCGATGTCGCGCCCGACAGCAATGAGGTCGGCGAAGTCATCGCCCGCGCCAACGTCGTGATGAAGGGCTACTGGCGGCAGACGGAAGCCACCGACGCGGTGATCCGTGACGGCTGGTTTCACACGGGCGACATGGCCTTGATCGATAGCCACGGCTTTATCGAAGTCGTAGACCGCAAAAAAGACCTGATCATTTCCGGCGGCGAGAACATTTCGTCCATCGAAGTCGAAGGCTTTCTCTACAAGCACCCCTCGGTGTTGGAAGCGGCAGTCGTCGCCGCGCCTGATGAACGCTGGGGTGAAGTGCCGTTTGCGATTGTCGTGCTGAAGTCCGGGGCCACGGCGAGCGAAGCCGACCTGGTCGCCTTTTGCCGCGAGAATCTGGCGCATTTCAAATGCCCGAAGCGCATTGAGTTCATCGCGGCTCTGCCGCGCACGGCGACCGGTAAGATTCAAAAAAACCTGCTGCGCGAGCGTTTCTGGCAAGACAAGAGCAAGCGCGTCGGCTGAACTAGCTGAATGTGGCGCAAGCTAACCGTCTTGCGCTACTTCCACAAGCGCCTGTGGAAAACTCAGGGCCAACCCTTAAGCTGTTGAAAAAATTGACTCAGGGCCTCAGGACCTATCCTAAGTTTGTGCAAAACGCTGTGGAAAAAGCTGTGAATAACCGCTAAACCTGTGGAAAAGTCTTAACCTCAGGCCGCGCGGCTCAATTCATGCCGCCGCGCGCCATCTCTTGCAGCTTCTCCTGGTGGCGCAGGATGTAGGCGTGAAAAGCGCGCATCGGCGACGGCTGGAAGCGGCCCAGCGACACCATCGCCACAGAGCGCCGCAGGTGATGGCCGTCGATGCGCAGCCGCGAGAGCTTCCCTTGCGATACTTCGTCGAGGATCGCCCACGCCGGCAGCAGCGAAATCCCCATGCCGTGCTCGACCATCAGCTTGATGAAGTATGTGTCGTTTGATTCGAGCGCCAGCTTGGGCTGGATGCCGACACGCTTGAAGAAATCGTCGGTGGCGTGGCGGATCGAGGCGCCACGCTCGAACAGAATCATGCGCTCGCTGCCGATCTCCTCAATTGTCACTGTGCGGTTGGCGGCCAGGCGATGACCGCGCCCGACGACGACGATCAGCTCGTCTTCGAATAACTCGGTCACCTGCAAGTTCGGCGAGTAGACCGGCAGCGACGCGAAGCCCACGTCGGCGACGCCATTGAGGATGTCGTTGATTGTCTGTTCGGTGGTCACGGTCGTGCGGAACGAGACTTCGATGCCCCGATGCTCGCGCATGAAAGACTCGAACAGCGGCGCGAACAGGTGAACGAAAGCCTGGGTTGCGGCGGCGGCGCGCACACGCCCACTCGGTGTGCCAGCGCGCCCGCCGAAACGCTCGCGCAAGGCGTTGGCTTCTTCCGAGATGCGCCCGGCATATTCGAGGGCAATCTTGCCGGCCTGCGACAGCTTGACGCCGCGCTTGGCGCGGATGAAAAGCGGCTCGCCAAGCTCTTCTTCGAGCGCTTTGATCTGGTGGCTGACGGCAGACTGCGTCAGGTGGAGGCGCTCGGCGGCGCGCGTGAAGTTCAGCGTCTCGGCGACGACGCGGAAGGTCTCAATCTGTGTCAGCTCCATAGCAACTCCCTTTTTAACTTCGTTTTAACCATCAAGAACATTAATGACTTGGATTATAACAATGAATTAGACGCATTGCACCGGGTATCTTATAATTTTCTTGTGTTGGTTTTTGAACAGCCCGCCAGGGGCGATTGCAGCTTCGGCGGCGGCCCTTGGGGCCAAAGGAGGATATGAGAGATGCCAATACAATACAAACTGGATCATGTGATTGAAAAGACCCTGGAGGCTCCGGGGGGGCGCGAGCAGCGGGCGCTTAAACTGCTCACTGGCCTGGAGTTAGCTCCAAGCGAGGCGAATTTCTTCTGGCCGCGCATTCTCGATCACAAGTGGTATATGAGCGAGCGGCTCGGTCGCAACGTTGGTCTGCGCGTTGCGGCGGTGGATTACTTTGAAAACGTCTGGTCAGAGAATCTTTGGGAGCCGCGCCCGAAGACAGGCCCCCTGCGCGCCTTGTTTCACCTGATCTTCGGCCAGCAGGCCGTCGGCGAAACCTCTGTGGCGGCCTTCGAGCGCGCGCTGCATGGCACACGGTCGCTGGCGCGCTGACCGCACCTGCGCTGGCCCATCAGTCGTAAAACAACTGGGGCCATACAAACGACCGGGACAAGGATGCTTCAAAAAGTTGAGCGTTCTTGTCCCGGCCGTTTTTATTTTACAGGTAACGCAATCTCAGAGATTGTGTTTCTTTTTGAGGTTATGGACGTGAACCTTCGAGACGCCGAGCTTGCGGGCAGCGCGTGTCAGGCTGTTGTTCGTCTGCCGCAGGGCGTTGCGCAGCAGGAAGCCTTCAAGCGTGCGCTTGGCCTCCTGCCAGCGCGGCAACTGGTTGCCGTCAAACACCAGCCGGTTGTCATCTGTAAAGACAATCTGCTCTTCGTACTTGGTCGAAACGCGATTGTATTCGTCGCCGAGCCAGGCGTCTTCGAGATCATTCAGCAGCTCGCTGGCGCGCATCAACTCGGCGCGTCCGGCGCGGGTGTCTGTGTGGTGGTAGGCTTCGGCGAGATAGATGACCGCTTCAAGCTCAAGGCGGCGGTTGGCCGACGAGCCGTTCGAGTTGCGCGCCAGATTGGCAGCTTCGCACAAAGTGTCTACCGCCTGCTTGAAGTCGCGTTCGGCCAGTTGCACCTGTCCGAGCGCAATGCGGACGCGGCTGCGTGACTGGACACGGTTCGTGCGGTCGGCCATCTCGACAGGCGGCAGGGCGTAGCCCATCGCTTTTTCGATCTCTCCCTGTTGCAGGGCAATGATGGCGAGCACACTGAGGGCGGCGCTCTCAATTTCGGCATCGCCACGTTGCAGGGCTTGACTCTCCTGTGCGAGCTTTTCAGCGCGCTCGTAGCGTTTTAAACGGGTCAGCGCCGTTGCCAGCTTCAATTGCGACTCGGCCAGCTCGCGGCGAATGTCGTGGCGCTCAAAGGTTGTATTGGCTTCTTTGTAAATCTCCAGCGATTCCAAAAAATCGCCGAGCGCGCAGCGCAGATCGGCCAAGCCAACCAGCGAGCGCCCATAAAAGCGCCCTTTTTCAGTGGCTTTGAGCAGTCGGCAGGCTTCGGCGTAGAGCTCTTTCGCCTGCTCGATCTCGCCGCTGTCAGCGGCCACCGCCGCCTGCTCGGAAACGATCAGGCCGCGCAAGTATTCGGTACGGCGGCTGGTCCGCCCTGTAAGATTATTGCTTGCGGCGCTCAGCCGCTCAGTGGCATCGTCGAGCCTGCCGCGCTCACGCGCCAATCGTGCCAGATTCAGCAGCGCGTGGCTGAGCCCGAACAGGTCATTATGAAAAGCATAAAAGTGGTAGGCGGTCTGCAACTGCATCTCGGCTTCCGCGAGGTTGCCTTGCCAGAGAGCGACACGGCCTTTGGTGAGCGCAAAGCGTCCGGCGACGTTGATGTCGGCAATGCGCGGTCCCACCTGTTCAAGCAGTCCGGCTGCTTCTTCGAGCCGGGCAAAATAAAGCGCGACCTCGGCGCGCACCACCATCTCTTTAGGCTCATCTGTCCGTCGCTCGGAAAACATCTCCTCGGCAGTTAAAAACTGGCCACTATCGACCAGATCGACTGTCGTATCCTGGGCCGCTCGCCTCTCCATTTCTATCAACCTCCGACAGGGTCAGTAGCACACACCTGAAACGGGCCGTTGCGCGAATACACTCATCCTTACCCAAGAGCCGCACAACCTGATTCACTTCCTCATCAACGCTATTCCCGACTATGATGCATACACTGAAACGACATTTTCTTGCGAATCCCCTTTGCCGTCTACGTGTAAATATTGTAGCAGTAAAATCAATCCGTGCAAGCCTATAATCGCTAAACCTCCGCAAAATCTCACGACTTGAGGCCGGGCAATGCTTGGCATGGGGCGTATGAGGGCAGGCTTTGTATTGTATGGCGACGCCCATGGGCTAAAGATTCTATAACCTCACACCGGTTCGGCTGGCTGTCGGAATAACAGTTGCCTTTAATCACTCTGGCACGACCGGTGGGCGGTTCGGGTCAGTGAATCAGGAGGACAGACAGATGCCGAAACAGGGAAGACCGGATCAGAATAACAGGGACAGCCGGCAAGATATGATCACCGGTGCGGGTGAAGCTGGCGAGCGTAGCGGTAAAGGCGGAAAAGCAGGCGGTGGCATGGGCGGCCAGCAGGCCGGTGGGGTCAAAGGCGGCGGCAAGCGCAGCACGCACGTAGGCAGCAAGAAGGGCAGTCCCGGCGGCCTGACCTCAGATTAACCAAGGCGGCGCGAGAATCCCTACAGATGCCCCTGACCCTGGATCAGGGGCATCTGCCCTACTCTCCCGATACGGCGTAGCGGTGACCCTCAGCATCGCTGATGCCGCTACCGGTCTCGGAATGAAATCGATGGCCCAACGGGCAGGTGAACCACACGGCATCTTCGGTGGAGGCCACCCGTCGGAGGGGGTTAAAGCATTTTGGGCATTTCATAGGGTCATTCTAGCACAGCCCGGCCCGCCTGTGGGCACTTTTTCTTCGCTTTTGCCCGGCCTCTAGCCGGATTCTTTTGTGGATGAATTAACTCGCGCGCGTACGCGGATAAAGAAATTTTACTGTTAATTATTGAAATTCGCCGCGGACCCGCGGAAAAAGGACTTGAGACGGCGAATCCAGGCCATCTGCCTCGGCCAGTCGCCGCCGCGCTGAAGGAATTTGCGGCGCCGGACGTCAACCGGCCGGCCCGGTTTTGTGCTGCTCATCCGTCTTCTCGGTAAGCTGATTCACATAATCCTTGACTTTCAATGCGAGTTGATTTACAGTCGCGCTGGCTTCAACGGTGTTGTATGCGGTAAGGGGATTCAAAGACACTGGCCGCTATCCCTAAACCTCAAAAAAAGCCCAGAAAAAGGGCTAAAATGGCTCAGGGATAAGTTGTACCGCCGAAGCGATTCTCACATCTCTTGCTTGATTTTCCCCGGGTAGTTGCATTCTTAACCGGCGATAGCCTTGGCCGAATGCGCGCCGGGGCGAGCGAGCCTTTCGGGTTCCGGGTTTCCAGGGAACAGCAAAGCAATGTGTACAAGGATGTCTGCTCATAGACCGGCTCGGAGCCGTGTGCCTTCGAGTCGCTAAAGGAGGATTTTCCGATGAAACACCTGAAGGTAGTTGTGTTATTGCTGTTTTTGGCCGCTGTCGTTTCCCCATTGATGTTCAGCCGGTCGGTCGAAGGCCAGGCGGCCACCGAAGCGCCAACCACCGACATGGATGCGCGAACCAACGACTTGAGTAATGGCTTCGATGCTAACTTTGCCGCCGACAAGGCGACCTTCGAGGAGCGCGAGGAGATCGCCGATGGCCTCGGACCAGTCTACAACGCGCAGTCTTGCACCGAATGTCACCAGTCGCCCGACACCGGCGCGGCCAGCCAGATCAGTGAGTTTCGCGCCGGCCACAACGACGCTTTCGGCAACTTCGTTGACGCGCCGGGCGGCTCGTTGATCAACGACCGCGCGATTGCTTCGGTCATTCAAGAGCGCGTGTCGAGCAACGACCCGGTGCGCACGTTCCGCATGTCACTGAGCACGCTCGGCGACGGCTTCGTCGAATGTGTCGACAGCAACGTGCTGATCGCCAACGTCAACGCCCAACCGGCGGGGCAGCGCGGCACGCTGATCTCTGTGCCGGTCAATGAAGCTAATAACGCGACGCGCACCGGGCGCTTCGGCTGGAAGGATCAGCACGCCAGCCTTATCTCCTTCTCCGCCGACGCCTACCTCAACGAGATGGGCATCACCAGCCCCTTGCAGCCAACCGAGAACACCTCGAACGGCACCTCAGTGGCTGCCTTCGATGGCGTCGCCGACCCTGAAGACCCGGCGGTGGCGGGCGCGCCGTTCGGCGCCGACATTCAAGCCTTCACCAACTTCATGCGGTCGCTGCGAGCGCCGGGCCGCGGCGCCATCACCGCGCAGGTGCAGACGGGCGATTCGCTGTTTAATCAAATCGGCTGCAACATCTGCCACACCCGCCAGTTCACGACACTGGCCGCCGGCACCTCCATCAACCAGGGCGCGTTTATCGTTCCGGCAGCGCTCGGCAACAAGATCATTCACCCGTTCAGCGACTTCGCCCTGCACGATGTCGGCACGGGTGATGGCATCGTACAGAACGGCGGCCAGGGGACGAGGACTCAAATGCGCACCGCCGCGCTGTGGGGCGTCCGGGCGCGCATCCGCCTGATGCACGACGGCAGCGCCTTGACGGTTAATGATGCGATCCTTGCCCACTTCGGCCAGGCCAATCCCATCATCAACAACTACATCAACCTGAGCACGGCGAATAAACAGGCGGTCATCGCCTTCGTTCTATCGTTGTGATCCTCAATCGGTGCGCCCGGTGAAAGTAATCTCGCCGGGCGCACTGCCACCCTCAACGGTCCATCAGGTGAGGAGCAACCAGGGAGGAGCCTGCGAGCCATGAAGAGATCGCTTTACCTGCGCCTGTATCTGTGTGTGGCGCTGGTCGTGCTGTTAGCGGCTTGCGCAAAGCCGCCGCAGACGGAAACGCCGCCCACGCCCGAAACACCGGCCATCACGCCGCTGCCGCCGGCCCCGCCGCCCGCGCCAACACCGGCCAGCTTGCCGGCCCCGACGTCGGCAGAGGTGCGCGCCGCCATCGCGCGCGTCTACAAGGGTGCGGTGCGGGTGAAGGAGGATGGCGCGCCCCGCTTCGCCATTGGCGACTTCAACGGCGATCAGGCGCAAGACATTGCCGTCGTCGTTGAGCCGGTCAAAGACCAGCTTGAAGAGTTGAACAGCGACGTCGCGCCCTGGAGAATTCGCGACCCGTTATCGGCGACCTTGCCGCCCCCGGTTATGGCCGTGAAGCGCGAAGAGCCGCCGGCGCGGCTCGTCATCACCGCGGGCGATACCTTGCTGCTCGCAATTATTCACGGCTATGGGCCGCAGGGCTGGCGCGACCCGGAAGCGCGGCAAACCATTCTACTCAAAAACGCCGCCGGCAATTCTTTCCGCGCCCAGCCAGGCCGCGCCGCGTTTGCCGCTATCAAAGGCCCGAAGCCGCCATTGCGCGGTGATGTAATTCAGATGACGCTGGCCGACGCGGCGGGTTTCCTGTATTACAGCGGCAGCAGTTATCTGTGGTACGACTCGCGCCGCTTTCGCAGCGAAGTCGCCGCACGCATGGCGCATGCAGCGGTGGGCATGAATCGCTAATCGCGTCGCAGGCAATGGCGATGAAAAATCCGCGGCGGGACTAATCGGCAGTGTGGTTGTCGTTGGCATCTGCCTGAAAGTCTGCGATGTCTTTAAAGGGCGTCTTTGCGTCGCCGAAGTCCGGGCGGTAGTATTCCGACGCCGACTCGAAATCCTGCATCCAGCCCTCGTCCATCCCTAAGGCTTCCATCTGCTCAATGGCCGTCAGCCATTCGTTGAAACGAATCTTGCGCGAGATCAGCGGGTAACGGTCGAGCGCCACTTTGTTGGTCGGGAAGTATTGCGCCATCAGGCTGATGGTGACGCGCGGCGACAACTCTTCGCGTATCCAGCGCAGCGATTCCTGGATGCCGGCGATGTCGTTAGGCAGCACCAGCAGACGGATAATCAAACCGCGCTTGAGCAAGCCGTCTGCGCCATACTCAAGGGTATCGCCAACCTGACGAAACATCTCTTTGATCGCGGCGCGCGAATGCCTGACGTACTCGGTGACCTTCGAGTATTCGCGGCCCGCCTCGTCGTCGCTGTATTTCAAGTCCGGCAGGTAAACGTCAACGACGCCATCGAGCAGGCGGAGCGCTTCGACCGCATCGTAGGCATTTGTATTGTAGACCACAGGCAGCCGCAGGCCGCGCTCAGCGGCAATCAGCAGCGACTTTGCCAGCTGTGAGGCGAAGTGCGTCGGCGATACCCAGTTGATGTTGTGGCAGCCGCGTGATTGCAGCTCAAGGAAGATGTCGGCCAGCCGCTCGAAGGTGACTTCGTTGGCGCGCTGCGCCTTGAAGGTCTGGCTGATCTGATGATTCTGGCAGTAGACGCAGCGCAGGTTGCAGAGTCCGAGAAAGACATTGCCGGCGCCGTGTGTGCCGACCAGCGCCGGCTCTTCGCCGAAGTGCGGCGTGTAAGTTGAAACGATTGGCAACAAACCGGAGTAACAGGCAGCGACTTCATTATCCAGGCGGTTGACATCGCAATCGCGCGGGCAGATGCGGCAGACGCGCAGCATCTCCATCAGCGCCGCGACGCGCTGCTGTAGCTCGCCACTCTCTAGCAGACGGACATAAGACGGCTCGTGCATATCTCAAGTCTACCGGCTGCGCGCCGCCACTTCAATTCTGCATGGCTGAATGGCTCACCGCCAGATCAGCACGTCAGCCGGTTTCAAGGGATTACTGCCCATCAGAATTTCAGCGCCGCGCGGCAGCGGCAGCGGTGCCGGGCGCGACGAATAATTCACCGCCACCCAGAAGCCATCGCGCCAATCGACATAAACGCCTTCCGGGTAATTCGCTGTTGCGATGCCGGCGCGCTTGAAGACTTCGCTGAGCACGGCTTTTTCGAGCCGGCCATCATTCGTATGCACGCCGATGTAAGTCACGCTGCCTTTGCCGAGCCGCCGATAAGTCACCGCCGATTGGCCGGCGTAAAACTGGTTCGCATACTTCGCCAGCGTCTCGGTTCCCGCCAGAGGCTTCAAGACGTCAGCCCATGTATTCCACGGATAAGTCGCACCGCTCATCTCGACTTCGCCTTTGCCATCATCGAGCAGTAGATCGAAGAAGGGAATCTCAGCGCCGGCGAGCCCGTAGATCGGCTCGGCCCAGCGCGCTTCCCACAACTGGCCATTGCGTTTCTTCTGCCCTGTGCGACAGGTCAAGACGAGATGCCCGCCCTGCTCGACGTAGCGCGTCCACTTGCGCACCAGCGCTTCATCAATCAGTTGATAAGCCGGCGCGATCAGCACCGGGTAGCTCGCAAAATCGGCGGCCTCGCTGATGAACTCAAGCGGCGCGCCGAATGACTTGGCGATTTCCATGTAACGAAACGCATGGCCCCAGGTGTCCCACAGCGCCGTCTGCTTCTGCTGATCGATGTTCCAGAGGTTTTCGTGATTCCAGAGGATGGCGGTCCGCCGAGCCAAATAATCGGCGGGCGGTTTTGCTTGCGGATCGAACTTGCCGCGCAGGTCGCGCATCTCGCGCGTGACCTGACTGTACTCCAGGCCGCCGGCTGATGGCGTCACACCGTCCGGGCCGATGATGCCATAGTGATATTGCTCGCTGCCGTAGAGCGGCTGGCGGAAGCGATAGGTGCAGGCGAACGAGCAGCCGCTCGCGAACGCATGCCAGAGCCACATGCGCACAACGCCGGGCTCGGGCTGCGGATTGATGCGCGCCCAGTTGACCTGGCCAGGCTGCAACTCCATCACCCCTGTCACGCCTTTGACGGGACGGTAGTAAGAACCACCAAATGCCATGCCGTCCTGCCAGCCGAGGCGAAAGCCTTCCGC
Organism: Blastocatellia bacterium; assembly: GCA_035275065.1. Taxonomy (NCBI): domain Bacteria; kingdom Pseudomonadati; phylum Acidobacteriota; class Blastocatellia; species Blastocatellia bacterium. The sequence continues at coordinate 193,586 of DATENM010000054.1, read as the reverse complement.
CCCGAGATTATGGCCGCCGCTGACCGGATAAAGCGTGAACGAAACGAAGTCCAGATCGGCCGAGCGCCGCGGGTCAGCGCTGCCGATGTTGACGATGTAGTTGGTCGTGATCCACTGCGCCGCCGTGATGTGCTTGCGCAGCCAGGCGGCTTGTTGATTTAAAAAGCGCCCGGTCTGATCGGCGGTGAAGCGGTGAAAATCGAGCATCGCATGCGGGCTGACGCCATAAAGATAAGTCGGGTTGGGGATGCGCACCTGCTCAAAGCGATTGTATTGCAGACTCCAAAACGCCGCGCCCCATTCACGGTTCAACACCTCGACCGTTTGATAGCGCGCCTTCAGCCAGTCGCGGAAGGCGGCTTGCGCCGACGGGCTGTAATCGGGCTGCGCCATCGGCTCGTTGTCGAGCTGCCAGCCCCAGACCGCCGGGTGATGGCCGTAGCGTCGCGCCATCTCTGTGATGATGCGCTCGCTCAGTCGCAGATAGGTCGGATCTGCGAGCGCGTTGTTGCCGCGCGAGCCGTGCTCGCGCGGTCGCCCGTCTTGGCCGACCAGAAAAGTTTGCGGGTACTTCTCGCCCATCCAGGCCGGCGGGCATGGCGTCGGCGTGCAGAGGATGACGCGCAGATGATGGCGAGCGGCTATTTCTATGGCGCGGTCGAGCCAGGTGAAATCAAAGCGGCCCTCTTCCGGCTCCATCATCGCCCAGGCGAATTCGCCCATGTGGACGAACTCGAATCCCATCGTTTCCATCTTGGCGAAGTCGCGCTCCCACTGCTCGCGCGGCCAATGCTCGGGGTAGTAATAAACCCCCACCGGCATCATGTCTTTCGCCGGAAAGAAACGCGCCGCTGACTCCATCGCCCGCAGCGGCAACGTCAGCAGCGGGACCATCGAAGCAGCGATCAAGATTAGCCTGAGCGGCGTCGCGAAGCGGAAGCTCTTCATCGTTGATTAATCCGTTTGTAAATCAAATTACGGCTCGAACCGAAGCACGCCGCCGCCGCCTGACGCGAGTTTGATACTGAGATGGTCCGCGCCATTGCGCCTGCCGGTCGTGAGCAGCCTGCCGCCGGTGACGGTCTCGGTGAGCCGGCGAACGTTTGTCGGCTTAACGCCATCCACGAAGCCTGCGAGGTGATAGGTGCCGCTGCCGAGGAAGCCGAGCGGCACCTGAACCTCACGCGCCTGCTCGTTGGTCATCGCGCCGACGTACCAGACTTGATCGCGGCGGCGGGCGATGACGATGTACTGGCCGATCTCGCCGGCCAGCACGCGCGTTTCGTCCCAGCTCGTCGGCACGACTTTGAGGAAGACGGAGCCGGGTTGATTGCGATAAGCGTCCGGGCTATCGGAAACGCAGGCGAACGGGCTGTCATAGACCACGTACATCGCCAACTGCTGGCCGCGCGTCGTCATCACCTGCGGGCCGGTGTTTTGAATCTTGAACTCCTGGCGCGTCGCGTTGCGAAAGCCGCCCGGCGTGTAATCCATTGGCCCCAGCAGCATGCGCGTGAATGGCAGCGTCAGGTTGTGCGTCGCCGTGACGCGCGCCGACCACTTGTTGTACTCCGCGCCCATCACGCCTTCCTGTGTGATGTAGTTCGGGTAGGTGCGCGCGAGCCCCGTCGGCTTGTACGCGCCGTGCAGGTCCACCATCAAATGATGCGCCGCCGCCGTCTTCAAGATGCGGTGATAAAAGGCGACCATCTCTTGATCGTCGCGGTCCATGAAATCTACTTTCACGCCCTTGATGCCGAGCTTTTCATAGTAAGGGAACGCCGTGTCCATCTGGTTGTTCGCCGGCACCCAGTTCAACCAGACCCAGACGCCGACCCCGCGCGAGCGCGCGTACTCGACCAGCTCCGGCAGGTTGATGGCCGGCACAGTTTTCGTAATGTCGGCCTTCAAGTCGGCGTTCGGCCCCCAGGCGACCGGCGTGTACCAGCCGGCGTCAATGAGCATGTATTCGAGGCCGAACTCCGAGGCAAAATCAATGTAATACTTCATCGTCTCGTTGTTCATTCCCACCTGCTTGACGCCTTGAGCGACGGGGCCGGACCACCAGTCCCACGCCGCCTTGCCGGGCCTCACCCACGACGCATCGCCTATCGCGTTCGGCGGGTTGAGATTTAGGATCAGCGACGACTCGATCAGCTTGCCCGGCTGGCTCGCGACCATCACGACGCGCCAGGGCGTGCGGAAGCCGTCGCCTTTCGCGTGGCCGCGCACAGCGATGCCTGTGTCGTCTTTGCGCGGCGACAGGCGGCTCTGGACGCCATAGCCATTGTTCAAGCCTGTGAAGTACAGGCCGGCGTAATCGTCGAGGTCGGCTTCCGAGAGGGCGACGGTCGTCGCTTCGTCGCGCATCTGCACGACCAGCGGCAGGCCGATGATGGCGCCCGCGCTGATGCGGTTCAGCGTCAAGCGGTCGTACTCGCCTTCGTAGCTGGTCGAGAAACTGTCGCGCTGCAAAGCCCAGCAGGTCAGGTCGGTCGGGAAGCGGAACTGGCTGCGCTCGGCGGCGATCTCGAAATCAGTCAACGCCGCTTGCGCGGGCAGCCGGTAGCGGAACGCCGCGCCATCGTCATAAGCCCGAAAAATGAGGTCCAGCTTACGCTGCGGCGACCGCGCTTCTTCGAGCGAGATGACCAGCTCGTTGTAATGGTCGCGCGCCTGCCGCGCCTTGCCGACGACGAGCGAATACGTTTCGTCGTGCGCGTCGCGCCGCGTGGCGGTGAGGCGCAGATTCTTTGACAGCAAGCCGCCCTGCTTGAATTCCAGGCCGAGCGTTGACGGGACGATCACCGGCTGGGTGCGATAGGCCACAGAGTAGACCGGCGCGCCTTCGCTGTTGAGCGCCACCGTAACTTCAACCTGCCCGTCGGGCGACAGCAGCTTCAGCGGCAAGCTGTCGGCCTGCGCCGACGCCTTGCCACACACGAGAGCGAATACGGACAAAAGCAAAAGCATCGTCTGTCTCTTCAACTCTACATCTCCTTACTTCGTCGCAAAGCGTTTGATCTGCCAGGTCACGCGGCCTTTGAGCGGATCGTCTTTCAACGCGAAGCCCTGCGCCGAGCCGTCGAGCTTGAGCGTTTGCAGGCTGCCCTGCGGCATCGCAAACTGTCCCGTCGCTTGCGACGTGTCCGTGCTGAAGACCCGCAGCTCAATGTTCTTCCAGTCTATCGCCGCGGTGTTCTGCGCGATGGCGGCGTGCGGGATGACCGCGTGATTTTTAACCAGCAGGATGATCGGAATCGCCCCGGCGGTCAGTTGATGCCAGCCGCCGCCCGTATAGACATTGCCGCTCTGGTAATCGATCCACGCGCCCGGCGGCAGGTAGACGCGGCGGCTGTTGCCCGCTTCGATCAATGGCGCGACCAGCAGATCAGAGCCGAGCATATATTGATCTTCAATCAGCCATGCGGTCGGGTCGTCGGGGTATTCGAAGAACAGCGTCCGCAACATCGGGTAGCCGTGCGCCGACGAGTCCACCGCCTGCGCGTAGATGTAAGGCATCAGCGTGTACTTCAATTCAATCGTGCGGCGGAACTGATCAACGAACGCTTCGTCATAACCCCACGGCTCTTTCGGCGGCGCGCCGTGCGTGCGTGTGTGCGAGGTCAGCGCGCCCATCGCCAGCCAGCGGCCATAGAGGTCGCGCGGCGACGGGTCAACAAAACCGCCGGCGTCGTGGCTCCAGTAGGTAAAGCCTGACAGCCCGAACGACAGCCCGCCGCGCAGTTCGGCGGCCATCGCCGAGTCGGTGTTTTCGGCGTCGCCGCCCCAGTGCAGCGGATAACGCTGGCTGCCGGCCCAGGCGCTGCGCCCCCAGATGATCGTGTCGCCCGTCACCTGTTTAGTAATTTCGGCCACCGCCTGGTTATAGCGCAGCGGGTAGAGGTTGTGCTCGTAAAAGCCCGTGCGGCCCGACGCATAAAGGCCGTTGGCCGGCGCGCCTTCGCCGAAGTCGGCTTTGATCGCGCCGACGCCCATCTTCAGCAGGTTGGCGAGCAGCCCTTGATACCACTTCACCGTCTGCGGATTGCTGAAATCGAGCACCGCGTCTTCAAACGGCAACCCGCCGCCCTGGTTGCGCACGACGTAGCCGTGATCTACCGCTTCTTTATAAATCTCGTTCTTCGGCGTGAAGTAGGTGTATTGCCAGAGACTGATGTGAAAGCCTTGCTGTTTGAGGTCGCTGATCATACGGCCTGGGTCGCGGAAGCGCGAAGTCGAAAAGCGATAGTTGCTGCGCCAGTCGGTCTCGAACCAGCCGGTGTCAAGGTGCAGCACGTCAGTCGGGATGCGATACTGGCGGAGCTTGGCCGCCACTTCGCGCACCTCGTCTTCGGCTTTGTAAGTAATGCGACTCATCCACAGGCCGAATGACCAGAGCGGCGGCACCGGGCTGCGGCCCGTAATCTGAGTGTATTCCGAGAGGACCTCTTTCGGGCTGCCGAGAAAGATGAAGAGGTCGAGGTTCTCGTCGCCGTCATAGATGACGTTGTGCGCGTCATAGCTCTTGCCGAAATCAAAGGTCACAGGCGTCGAGGTGTGAACGAACATGCCATATCCGTTGCTGCTCATGAAGAAGGGGATCGGCTTGTACATCAGCTCGTTCTGCACGCCCATCGCATCGCGCGTGTAGGCGACGACCTTCTGGCCGCGCTTGTTCAGGCGCGTGAACGATTCGCCGCAGCCGAAGATCTTTTCGTCAGGCGATAGCTGAAAGGTCGCGGCGACGCTGCGGCTCAGGTCGCTGGCGCGGCGGATGAACGAAAAAGGAATCGGGGTGGTGTAGGTGTGCGGGTCGTTGATGTTCTGCGTGCGCGTCAGCAGCCGGCCGGCGTTGTCATAGAACTCGACGTGCCAGGGGCTCTTGACGATCACCACGCGACCGTAGGCGCTGGTGTAGGTAACGCTACGTTCGTCTTGCGCCACCCGCCACGAGCGATCACGCGCGGGTGTGCCGGCGAGCATCAGCGACGGCGCATCGGTGATTGCCGGCGCGTGAGTCGAGAGGCGCAGGCGAATCGTGCGCGGGCTGACGAAAGTGAGCGAGAATGGCAGTTGCGGGTTTTCGTCGTACTCGGTGCCGGGAAACTCCGTCGCGCGGCCTTTGTTCAAAGTGACATCCACCTTGTTGAATGACAGCGTCGTGCCGCGCAGGTATCTGTCCCATTGCAGCGTGCCGCTCCCGGTCGCCGGATCAAAGCTGACGACGCGGCTGCCGACGAAGTAGACCTGCTCCATCTTCTGAAAGTCATGGCTGATGTCTATGGGATCGCCGAGCACTTGCGCCGAAGTCGTGCGGGCGGCAAAGAGCGGACTGAGGAAGATGAAAAGCCACAGCCAGCTTTTGCCGAGCGGCTTGCGCGCCGCTTTAAAGCACAATTGCCAATCCTGATTCCTCATCGCTTTTCCTTTCCTGAAAATGGCTCGCTCACATTGGGCAGAAGTGGATGAGAAGCGCGGCGAGCGCGGGCGGCAGATATTCGTTGAGCGATCATGGCGCACAGCGACATTAAGCGCTCGCGGCGCGGCGCAGCAGGTCTTTCATGCCGGCCATGCTCTGGCGCGACGATTCTTCAGGCGTGCCGCCGCCGCGCCAGTGGGTTTCCAGACTCAAGAAGCCGCGATAGCCGTCGCGCTTCAAGGCGCGAAACTGGCCGACGTAATCGATGACGCCTTTGCCCATGGCTGCCCACTCGGTGCCGCCCGACGGCTTGCGGATGAGGTCCTTGCAGTGCATGTAGCCGATGCGCGCCTTGGGCAGCAGCGCGTAGCCGTCGGGGAAGGGCGACTCGCCGCGCGCCGCCGCGTTGCCGGGGTCCCAGTTCAACTTCAGGTGCGGCGACGGCACCGCCTTAAGCGTGCGCGCCGCTTCGGCTCCCGTCGCGGTGTTGCAGGCATGCTCGTTTTCAAGCAGCAGAGTGAAGCCGTGCTGGCCCGCCTTCGCCGCGGCTTCGGCGAGCTTTTTATCGATAGCCGCGCGGTAAGGCTTCTGGTCGTCGAGCCGCCAGAAATCGAAGATGCGCAGGTTGCCGGTTTCAAGCGTGCGCGCCAGCTCGAAGCCGCGCTCTAATAGCTCGTCTTGTTGCTCGAAGGTGTAGCGGGCGCCGAACTGATCGCGCTTCGGGCTGAAGGGCGAGAGCGGCGCGCCCGGCCAGTCCACCTTGAAGATGGGCGAGGCGATGGACGAGACGCGCAGGTTGAAACGCTTCAGCAGGGCGCGGGCTTCGGCCACCTGTTTGGCGTCGAGCGCAAACAGGTTTTTGCCCCATAGCTCGCGCAGCTCGACAAAGCCGAGGCCGAACTCTTTCGCCGCGACTTCAAGCGCGTGGCCGAAGTCCTGACTGATCTCGTCGGTGATGACGGCGAGCGTGAAGGGATCAGCCGCGACCACATGCTTCTTTGACGTGTGGCGCGCCGCAAGCGAGCGCGCCGCGACGGTCGGGCGTCGGGATGCAAAGGCCACGGACGCGCCGATGCCGAAGATGAATTGACGACGAGAGAAGATCGAAGCCATGGGAGGCACCCGTTATCTGTGATTTACCTTTCGTTGCGCGGATTCTGACGACTTGCCCGGCATCCCCCGATGAACTGCGCCGAGAATCGCTAAAAAACATACAAGAGAGCCGGGCGCTTGGCAAATGCGAGGCGCGAATCCTGCCCGCTAAAATAGGCGACGAGTGGAAATGTCTGGCAAGAAATCATGGCTTGACTTGAAATTCATATTAGTATATTCATTACGCCACAAGATTACTTGCAATGCCGAGAGTAGTTGAGAAAGGAATTTATGCATACTAGTAAATCGCCGCGCTTGCTCACTCTGGTTATCATCACGGTTATGGTCGTATTGGTTTTACTCGCCAACAGACAGGAGCAAGCCGCCTCGCAGTCACGTCAGAAATTAGAGCAGGAGCGCCTGAAAGGCGATATTGAAAAGGTAAAGCGTAGTCAGGCCGCACTGCCGCAGGCGGAGTATGCTGCCCCTGAGCCTCAAGACTTGGCTGTGCGCCAACTCAGAAAAGCCAGAGGCAGGCGATACCCAGGAGGAAGTACATCGTTTGAAGATATGCCCAGAGATATTACCGAAATAGCAGGTGTTTCACGTGAGCCATTTGAACCGCGGGGATTGCCTATGGAGCAAAGCGATTTGGTTGTGGTCGGGATAATCGCCGACGCAAAAGGCTATGTGACAGAAAAGAAATCCACCGCTTATTCAGAATATACCATCAACATCACAGAGGTGATGAAAGGTTCAGCTAACCTCACCGGCAGCCAAATCATCGCTGAACGCTTCGGCGCAAAGGTGGTTCTACCTAGTGGCCGGTCAATTCTAGTCTGGGATGCGAATCGTGGCATGCCAGAAACCGGGCATCGCTACGTGCTGTTTCTTAAGTATAGTCCCGAAGGCAAAGATTACCTTATTATCACGGCATACGATTTGAGAGACGGTCGAGTCATGTCCATTGACAGATTCCCCCAATGTGCCTTCTTCGATGGCAATGAAGAGACCGCCTTTCTCGATCTTGTAAGGTCGAGCGTCAAGTAAGCCGCAGCCAACTTGCTCCCAGGAGAAAAATTATGCATCGCCTCTCCCTTTTCGGCACAATTGTATTGTCAGTCTTCGTGAGCCTGCTGGTCCTGCCGGTTTTCCTTCCCGAAGCCGAAACGCAAACTAGTTGTCCCAGTATACCCGTCTTTAATCCGTCTTTCCCGGCAAGTTATTGTTGGCCGTCTGGGGCCAGGGTACATTACTATTTCACCGTAGACCCGAACACACCCGATGTACTATTCACCGATGCAGAAAAAAACCTTTACCGGCAGGCATTCACGATTTGGAACGGGTATTCGGGGATAAATCATAATTGTTCAGGGGTAGTCTTTTCCGAGACTTCCGGCGATTACTTATATGAAGTGCAGAAGACTATCTTAACTCATTGGACAACAACCCCACAGCCGAATGGTACTTTTTCAAGGGGAGCTGTAACCTATGTTGGCGGCACTTCTCCTCTCGAAGACACTCCTTACATACGGAAGACCATCATGATTCATGAGATCGGTCACAGCTTCGGCATGAATGATTGCTATGGTTGCCAGCCTTGTAACGCTTCGGTCATGATCCGATGCACACCGGAGGCGCTGCTTCAGGCTCCAACCTATTGCGATGATCTGACCATCAAGACCATAGGATTATTTTGCTTCTATTCGGACCCCGGCAGCGGCGGATGTCAGGAGGTCTATCAATGTCCCGAAGGTAGACAATTCAACTATCAAACATGTAAGTGCGAGGTTACTTCGCCCATTCTCATCGACGTTCAGGGCAATGGCTTTGATCTGACAGACGCGCAGCAGGGCGTCCTGTTCAACTTCAACGGCGATGGCCGGAAGCAGTGGTATCCCTGGACTGCCGCCGACTCCGACGATGCGTGGCTCGCTTTAGACCGCAACGGCAATGGCGTCATTGATGATGGCCGGGAGCTGTTCGGCAACTTCACGCCGCAGCCGCCATCGGCGGACGGCAACGGCTTCATGGCGCTTGCCGAATATGACAAGCTGGAGAACGGCGGCAATAGCGATGGTCGCATCGATAGCCGGGATGCTATCTTCTCATCACTGCGTCTATGGCAAGACACCAATCACAACGGCATCTCTGAGCCGAATGAGTTGCACGCGCTGGCGGAACTTGGCGTCTACGCCATCGCGCTGAACTATAAAGAATCGCGGAGGACGGACGAGTACGGCAACCAGTTCCGCTACCGCGCCAAAGTCTACGATGCCCGCGGCGCGCAAGTCGGAGGCTGGGCCTGGGACGTCTTCCTGGTCAGCCGGTGAGCTTGGCGAATCACCCGCCCGCTGAGGCCGCGGCTCTATGACAGGGCCGCGGCCTCACTCGTTTACTTTCCACTCGTGAATGCCCGCCGACCACGACGGTTGCAGGGTGACTTCCAGGCGCAAAGCGGTGGTCGTCACCGGCTTGAAGCTCACACGGTTATAACGGTCGCGGGCGACTCCGTAAGGCTCGCGGCTCTCGACCGGCTTCCACTGGTCGCCGTCTTTGTAGAGGACGCGCCACGCCGCCGGCACGCGGCATTCGCCTTCACCTGTGTCGTCAAACCAGTAGACGGCGGTTTCTGAAACCGTCGCCGCTTTCTCAAAAGCGTACTCGACCCATTCGCTGGTGCCTTTGTTGGGCCACCAGTGGAAAGGCGACGGATCGTTAGAAGCGCGCGGCTCTTCCTGATCGTTGATGGCGCGCGGATTGCGCCCGCCCGATGTCCGCACTTTGCTCATCGAAGCGATAGTCGGTAGAGGCCGTGGCCGGGCGCTCGCCGCGCGATTGGGAATCCAGACCAGCATCTCGCCGGGGCCGCGATTGGCCCACGCGTAATAAGGAATCGCCATGAAGGCTTGCTCTTTGCTCGCCACCTGTCCCGCCTCGTTATAGGCCAGGGCTGTCGCCGTGCCTTTGATGACCGTCACGCCCGTGAGCAGGTCGGGGCGGAACTCTGCCGTGAGCCGTGCGTTGTCATCGAGCAGCAGGTTGCGCACGTGATGGTCGGGACTGTCGGGCCACTCGGCGCAATAGACCAGCGGGCCGCGCTGCAAGGCGACGCGGTTGCGGTCGGCTTCGACCTGATCGTTGGCGACGACGCGGCGCACGGGCATCGGCAATGTAAGCTCAATCACATCGCCGCGCTTCCACACGCGGCTCAGCCGGACATAGCCTTTGTCGACGGCGAGCGCCACCGGCTGGCCATTGACCTTGAGCGTGACCGGCTCATTGAGGTTATCACTGAAGCGGTAGAGGTCGCCGGGCACGGCTTCGTTGCGCGCCCAGCCGGGAATGCGGACGTTGACGCTGAAGCGGCTGGCGCGGTCGGGCGTCACAGTCATGCGAACGTCGCCGGCCCACGGGTAGCTCGTCGCTTGCGTCATGTGAACCGCGCGGCCATTGTCGAGCTTGATGGCTGCCGTGCTTGCGACATAGAGATTGACGTAGAGCGTGTCGCCCTGCTCGGCGTAAACGTAGCCCGGCACCGATGCGAGAAAGCGCGTCATGTTGCCGGGGCAGCAGGCGACGCCGAACCACGGGCTGCGCTGGTGCTGGCCATTGGATTCGAGCGGGTTGGGATAGAAGAACGATTTGCCGTCGAGCGAGACGCCCGAAAGCAAGCCGTTGTAAAGCGTCCGCTCCATCACGTCAATGTAGCGCGCGTCCTGGTGCAGCAAGAAGAGGCGATAGTTCCAGAAGTCGTTGCCGATGGCGGCGCAGGTTTCGTTGTACGCCGTCATGTTGGGCAGCTCGTAATTCTTGCCGAAGCCTTCGATATTGCCGATGGCCCCGAGGCCGCCGGTGATGTAGAGCTTCTGATTGACGACGTTGCTCCAGATGCGGTCAATGGCGCGAATGTAAGAATCATCACCCGTTAGCGCCGCTACGTCGGCCATCCCCGAATACATATAAGTGGCGCGCACCGCATGGCCGACGGCTTCGGCCTGATCGGTGACTTTGGCGTGCGACTGATTGTAGGTGCGGCCCCCGCCTTTGCTGCCATCCGGGCCGCGCGCGTCGAGCAGGAACTTGGCAAGCCGCAGGTAACGCTCATCGCCGCTCTCGCGGTAGAGCCGCGCCAGCGCCATCTCGGTGATCTGGTGGCCGGGCCAGATGCTCTGCTTGCCGGGTCCGAAAGTGCGGTCGAGCAGGTCGGCACACTTGAGCGCCACGTCGAGCAAGGCGCGCTTGCCGGTCGCTTGATAATAAGCGACGGCGGCTTCCGTGAGGTGGCCGATCTCGTAAAGCTCGTGGCTGTCCAGGCGCTCTAACTCGAAACGATGCGCGCCGGCCCACGCATGCGGCTTTTCGGGATTGATCGTGCGCGCCGGATAGAGGTAACCGTCCGGCTCTTGCGCCGCCGCGATCTTGACGATCAATCCGTCAATGTAGGCTTCGAGCCGCGCGTCGCGCTGCACGCTCAAGGTGTAGGCCGCGCCTTCGATGACTTTATAAATATCGGTGTCGTCAAAGGGGTAGGCCGGCAGTTTCTTGTCACGGTTCGGCTGGTTGCGGATAGCGGCAGCGGCGCGCTCAAGGTTGGCGATGCGCCCGGTCTCTTCGCACTTTTGAAAAGCGAATGGGATGCTGACCCGGCGGTTAATCTCAATGCGCGGCGCCCAGAACTGGTCATTGAAATGCACGGCGGTGAACGGCACAGGCTTAACCGGATAATCGCGCAGAGGCCGAGCCGTAGCGCGCCGCGGCGCGCGGGTAGTTTGCGACGAATTCGCCTGGGCGGCGACGCCGGCAATTGAGAGTGTCAGCAGAAGGACAGCACACATTGGCTTGAGTTTCATGGTCAATCTCGCTTGCGGTGATCTGGGCCGACATTCTGACAGATTGCCGATTCGTCATTCAAGCCGCCGCTGATTCAGAGCGCCGCCGCGCTTATGTTATGCTGAGACGAATTCCATTAAGAGCATGTCTAATGAAGAACCATCATCGCCCGATGTGGGTAGCCGCCGTCGCCATTCTGTTGTTAAACGCCATCGCGCCGGCATCGCCGCCGCCGCGCGCCGCCGGCTATGACGCGTGGCTGCGCTATGCCGCGGTAGACGAGCGAGCGATCAGGCAAACGTATGACCGCTTGCCTGCCGTAGTGGTGGCGCTTGATGAGTCGCCGGTGATCAAAGCCGCTCGTGAAGAGCTGTGGCGCGGCGTGCGCGGGATGCTTGACCGGAGCTTGCGCGTCGTTTCGCGCTTGCCTGATGAAGACGCGATCTTGCTCGGCACTATCGATTCGTTGCGTAAAATGTTTCCCTCGCTCGGCCCGAGCCTGGCGTTGACCGCCGACGGCTTTTGGCTAAAGACCGTGAAGCGCGGCGGCCATGCGTATTTGCTCGTCACCGGCGCGAATGACCGCGGCGTGCTGTACGGCGCGTTCGGGCTCTTGCGCCGCATGGCGCTCGGCGAAGCGGTTGATGCGCTCGATGTGCAGGAGAACCCTTACGCGGGGGTTCGCATGTTGAATCACTGGGACAATCTCGACGGCACGATTGAGCGCGGCTATGCCGGCCCATCCATCTTCTTTGCTAACAACAACGTCGTCAGCGATCTCGGCCGCGTGCGCGATTACGCGCGGCTGATGGCCTCGGTCGGCGTGAACGCCTGTTCAATCAACAACGTCAACGCCAACCCGCGCGTCATCACCACAGAATTCCTGCCGCAACTCGCCCGCGTCGCCGAAGTCTTTCGCCCGTGGGGCGTCAAGCTCTTCGTCTCGGTTGATTTCAGCAGCCCGCAGAAGATCGGCGGCCTCGACACCTTTGATCCGCTCGATGCGCGCGTCGCCCGCTGGTGGAAGACGAAAGCCGATGAAATCTACGCCGCGATTCCTGACTTCGGCGGCTTCGTGTTGAAAGCCGACTCCGAAGGCCGCCTCGGCCCGTCGGCTTATGGGCGCACGCACGCCGACGCGGCGAACGTCATTGCTCGCGCCCTCGGCCCACACGGCGGCGTCATCTTTTATCGCGGGTTTGTTTATGACCATCACATGGACTGGCGCAACTTGAAGAATGACCGCGCCGCCGCCGCTTACAACAACCTGCACCCGCTCGACGGCCAATTTGACGATAACGCCGTATTGCAGATCAAACATGGGCCGATTGACTTTCAGGTGCGCGAGCCAGCGTCGCCCTTGTTCGGCGGGCTTGAAAAGACCAATCAAGTGATCGAGCTGCAAATCACTCAGGAGTACACAGGCCAGCAGCGCCACCTCTGCTTTCTGGTGCCGATGTGGAAAGCGGTGCTCGACTTTGACATGCAGGCAAAGTCGGCGGGCACGCCGGTCAAGCAACTGGTTGCGGGCCGCACATTCAAGCGCCCCATCGGCGGCATGGTCGCGGTCGCGAACGTCGGCGCAAGCCGCACATGGCTCGGTCATCACCTGGCGATGGCCAACCTCTACGGCTTCGGGCGGCTGGCCTGGAACCCTGATCTGAGCAGTCAGCAGATTGCCGAAGAGTGGACGCGGCAGACGTTCGGCGACGACCCGCAGGTGGTGCGAACGATTGTCGCGCTCGAACTGGACTCGTGGCCGGCTTACGAGAAATACACAGGGCCGCTCGGCGCAGGCACCTTGACCGATATCATCAACATTCATTATGGGCCGGCTCCCGACTCGTCGGAAAATAACGGCTGGGGCCAGTGGCACCGCGCCGACGATAAAGGCGTCGGCATGGATCGCACACAGGCTACCGGCACCGGCTACACAGGGCAGTACCGCGAACCTGTCGCGGAGATATACGAACAGCTTGCGACCTGTCCCGACGAGTTGCTGTTGTTCATGCATCACGTTCCCTACGCCCACGTCTTGCATTCGGGCAAAACAGTGATCCAGCACATCTATGATTCGCATTACGAAGGCGCTGAGATGGCCGCAGGCTTCGTCAACCGCTGGCGGGCGCTCAAAGGGCGCATTGACGAGTCACGTTATGCAGAGGTGCTGGCGCGGCTTGAGTATCAAGCCGGCCATGCGCGAGTCTGGCGCGATGCGGTCTGCAATTACTTCTTGCGCAAGTCGGGCCTAGTTGACGCGAAAGGCCGGGTGGGCCATTATCCGAATCGCATCGAAGCCGAAGCGATGCAGCTAGACGGCTATCAAGTCATTGACATCATTCCGTGGGAAGCGGCATCAGGCAGCAAAGCGATTGCGTGTACGAGCAGTGAGCGGCACGGGACGGCGAGCTTTCGCTACGATGGCCGCGCCGGCTGGTTTGATCTCGACGTGCAGTATTTCGACGAGAGCGATGGCCGCTCTGCGTTCAAGCTGTTGGTCAACGGGCAACGAGTTGACGAATGGCTTGCCGACGAGCAATTGCCGACGACGAAACCGGACGCGCACGCTTCGACACGCCACAGGGTTCACGGCCTGGCCCTGCGCCCCGGCGACCTGATCCGCATCGAAGCCACGGCTGACGGCAGCGAGCAGGCCGCCATCGATTATGTCGAGATCAATCCGGCTGAAAAGCGATGAGCGCTGCTGCTAATGATTACTTGACCGCAAAGGCCGCGCCGGTCAGTGTCACCCTGGCCGTAACGACCTGCGTCGAAGGCGGCACGCTGTCGGGTTGCGCGCCGCCGACAGCAATCTCAAACTCTCCGGGCTCGACGACGCGCTTGAACTGACTATCGATCAGCGAAAACTGGCGCGGCGTCAGCGTGAACGAAACCACTTGTGACTGACCCTGGCGCAAGTGAATGCGCTTGAAGCCTTGCAACGCGCGGCGCGGCACAGGCACAGACGCCTGCACGTCTTTGACGTAGAGCTGAACCACTTCGTCGCCGTCCATCTTGCCGGCGTTCGTCACGCGAACCTTGATGATGACGTTAGCGCCGGCCCGCGCCCGTCGGGGCACCGCCAGCCGGTCATAAGCAAAGCGCGTGTAGCTTAAACCATAACCAAACGGGTAGAGCGGCTCGCCCGTGAAGTAGCGATAGGTGCGGCCCGCCATGTGGTAATCGTCGAACGGCGGCAACTGCTCGACCGATTTATAAAACGTTACCGGCAGGCGGCCCGCGGGGCTCGCGTCGCCGAACAAAACGTCGGCCAGCGCCGTGCCGCCTTCTTCGCCGGGATACCACGTCTCAATCACTGCCGGCAGATTATCGTTCGCCCAGTTGACCGCGAGGGCCGAGCCGCCGGTTAAAACGAGAATCACCGGCTTGCCGGTGGCGTGCAGAGCCTTGAGCAATTCCTCTTGCACCTTCGGCAAGCGAATGTCTGTGCGGTCGCCGCCGCGAAAGCCTTCCACTTCAACTTTCATCTCTTCGCCTTCGACGCGCGGTGTAATGCCGCCTACAAAAATCACTACGTCGGCATCTGCCGCAAGCCGTAGCGCGTTGTCGCTCGGCCCGGCTTCGACCAGCTTGCAGCCTTGCGCGTAAACCACTTCGGTCCGCGGCGAGACTTTCGTTTTGATCCCTGCCAGCAAGGTCACAGAGCGCGAAGGCGTGCCGTTGTAGTTGCCCAACAATACGCCGGCATCGTCCGCCGTCGGGCCGATGACGGCAATCCTTTTCAAGTCACGCTTAAGCGGCAGCAATCCGCCCGCATTCTTGAGCAGGACGATAGATCGTCGCGCCGCTTCCGTCGCCAGCTCGCGATGCGCCGGCGAATCATTCTCCGAGATGGGAATCCGCGTGTAGGGCACCATTTCTGGCGGGTCGAACATGCCGAGCTTGAAGCGCGCCGTGAAGAGGCGCTTGAGCGACACATCTATCTCGGCTTCGCTGATTAGCCCGCGCTTCACGGCGTCAACCAGTGAGGTATATTCCTGACCGCACGACAGGTCCGTGCCGCGCTTGACGGCCAGGGCCGACGCTTCGCCTACGGTCTTGACGAGCTTGTGACCGTTGTAGATATCCGAGACCGCGCCGCAGTCGCTGACGACATAGCCATTGAAGCGCCAATCGTCACGCAGAATTTTTCTCTCCAGCGTGTCGCTGGCGCAGCAGGCTTCGCCCATAAAACGGTTGTAAGCGCACATCACCGAATCGGCGCCGGCCTCTCTGATCGTCGCTTCAAAGGCCGGCAGGTAGGTTTCATAAAGGTCGCGCTGATCGGTAATGGCATCGAAGCGATGGCGGTCCAGCTCCGGGCCGCTGTGCACGGCAAAATGCTTTGGCGTCGAGATGATCTTGAAGTATTTCGGGTCGTCGCCTTGCAGCCCGCGGACGAATTGCACGCCCATGCGCGCGGTCAGGAAAGGGTCTTCGCCGTAGGTCTCCTGGCCGCGGCCCCAGCGCGGGTCGCGAAAGATGTTGATGTTCGGGCTCCACATGGTCAGCCCCTTGTAGCGCCCCGTATCGCCATGTCTCACGGCTTCGTGATGCTTGGCGCGCGCTTCAGTCGAGATGACGTCGGCAACGCGGCGCATCAGGTCTGTGTCCCAGGTCGCCGCCAGTCCGATGGCTTGCGGGAACACGGTCGCTATGCCGGCGCGCGCCACGCCGTGCAGGCTCTCGTTCCACCAGTTGTAAGCCGGGATGTCGAGGCGCGGGATGGCCGGCGCTCGATCAATCATCTGCGAGACTTTCTCTTCCAGCGTCATCCGCGAGATCAGGTCGTTGACCCGCTCATCCGTCGGCAGGCGCGGGTTTTTGTACTTCGGCAAAACTGGCCTGGTCTGCGCCGCAAGCGACAGGCTGAAGACCGTCGAGAGAATCAGGCAGGCAATAGCTTTCATCATTTTGTAGGCTCATTCACAAAACCGGCGAGGCCGTAGAGCAGCGCCGCGCCGACCCGTTGAGCGCCGGTCGTGCGGGGGACATAGCTGCGATGGATTCGCATCGGTTCGCTTTCCTGCTACGGTCGAGTGTGCAGCGGCAGACCCCTCTTTTTATCACTGAAGCGGCGCAAAGGAAAATGCCCGCTGCGAAATTTGCGGAAAGCGCTTTGAAAAGGTGGCTGCCGCAGCCTTCACGTCAGCGGAATGCGTGCCTGCGCCTCTTCGAGCTGTTTCTCGTTGGTCAGGTCGAGGCGCAGCGGCGTAATCGAAACGTATCCCTCTTCGATGGCGCGGCGGTCTGTGCCTTCTTCGGTCTCGTGAATCGGCTTGACCGTAAACCAGAAGTGCGTTCGTCCCAGCGGGTCGGTGCCGGGGACGACGCGGCCATCGTACTGGCGGCAGGATTGCCGCGTCCAGCGCAGGCCCTTCGGTTGCGCGGGGATGTTGACGTTGACCAGCTTGAAGCTCGGCTCGGCGAGCAGGATTTCAAGCACGCGGGCAACATAGGGCGCAAGCTTTGGGAAGTCCGGCAGGTCGTCGTTGACCGGCGTGCTGAACGCGATGCCGCGCAGCCCCAACAACGCCGCTTGCTTGGCCGCCGCCAGCGTGCCCGAATGCCAGATCGCGCTTCCGAGGTTCGGCCCCAGGTTGATGCCTGACAACACCACGTCCGCCTTCTCCCAGTTGTACGCGCCCAGCGCCACGCAATCGGCAGGCGTGCCGTTGACGCGATAAGCCTCGAACTCTTTTAAGGACGCGCGGCGGTACGACAGCGGGCGCGAAGAGGTGATGGCGTGGCTCATCGAAGACTGCTCGACGTCGGGCGCGACGACGCATACATCGCCATAGCGCGAAGCGACTTCGGCCAGCGCCAGCAGCCCCGGGCTATAAATTCCATCGTCGTTTGAAATCAGTATTCTCATGCTTCCTCTTGGTAAATGGCGCTTACTCACTTGCCAGCCCTGCTGATAGAAAAAGCATTTTCTGTTCCTTCCCGGCTCTGGCCACAGGCTTGCTCATTAGCGGCTGAAGCGACTTGTGATAAAGGCGGTTACGGCGAATGCGCGTCACACTGATTCACAACCCAACAGCCGGCGATGAATCATTCTCGGCCAGTGAGCTGACGGCGTTGCTTGAGCGCGCCGGGCACGATGTTTTATACCAATCCTCCAAGAAGGATTATAAGTCGGCATTGAAAAAGCCCGCCGATCTGGTGGTGGTTGCGGGCGGCGACGGCACGGTGCGCAAGGCAGCGATGGAACTGCTCGGGCGCAACATTCCGCTGACGGTGCTGCCTTGCGGGACGGCCAACAATATCGCCAGGTCGCTCGGCATCGAAGGGTCACCGCAGCCGTTGATCGCTGGCTGGGCGGCGGCGCAGCAGCGAGGATTTGATGTCGGCCTGGCGCGCGGCCCGAAAGGCGAGAGCCGCTTTATCGAAGGCGTCGGGCTGGGGCTGTTCAGCGGCTTGATGTCGATCCTCGACGAGATTGACGACGAGTACAATATCGATTTTGATGACCCGGATCAGAAACTGCGCAGCGACATCACGGCGCTCGAAGCGCTGGCTGCCGAGTACCCGCCCTGTAACGTCGCGGTGACTATTGATGGGCAGAGCTTCACGGGCCAGTACGTATGGATCGAGGCGATGAATATCAAGTCGGTCGGCCCTAACCTGCGACTGGCGCCCGAAGCCGACCCCGGCGATGGCCACCTCGATTTTGTTTTCGTCGCCGAGCATGAGCGCGCCGCCCTGCTCGATTACCTGCGCCAGCGCCGCCACACGCCAGAGGCTTGCCCGCGCCTGACGGTGCGGCGCGGCAAACATCTGCGGGTGATCTGGCAGGGCTCGGAGGTTCACATCGACGACAAAATCTGGCTCGATAAAGATGACCCGGCAATGGCCGCACATACGCCGCCGGCAACCATCGAGGTGACGGTCGAGCCCGACGCGCTCACCTTCCTGGTGCCGCAATAACCGGCCATGAATGGCTAAAGCGAAAAGGCTGACGGAGAAGGTTTCCGTCAGCCTTTGATAACTACCTTACTATCCACGTAGCCAGCTTTTGGCCTTTCCGTCTATCATACCTTATGGATATTTCTTTTTATCGAATTTCATGTCGATGGGACTCGTCTTCATGCAAAACACCTCGGTCGAGCTGATGTAATAAATCAGCAGGTTCTGTATATACTCGACGTTGCCTTCCGGCCTGACCAGCACCATTCTTTGGGGGATTGCATAGTTACAAGGGACACGATTGCGCATGCGATATTTATCCACCTGGAAAGTGATGAGGCCGACTGTATCGATGCTAAACTCGTTATTCTTGCCGACCGTCCACCTGCCGCCAGTGATTTTCTTCATGCAGTCGAGCTCGCCCGGCTTGCAGCAGGTATTGGCGCGCGGATAGCCGACGGGGTCTTCCTCTTCCACCACACAGCCTGAGAAGTCTGTGGTCGTCGGTTGAAGCTGCTGTTTCCACTTCAGCATGGTGGCGTCGTTGCCACTGCTCCAGCCCATTGCCGTAAAGGTCTCGCCGGTCGGCACCCCGTGGTTGCCCGGCACGTTCGTGTGCAGCGTCTCCCAGGTCTTGGCGTCCGCGACGCCTTTCTTAACCCCCGGCGTCGTCAGCAGGGCGTTGGCGTTTTGAAAGTTGATGACTTCCTGTCGCGTTTTGTTGTCGAAAACCCCGCTCACCGGAATGGACGACTTGTTGGCGATGTTGAGTTTTTCCTGAAGCTCAGGAACGGGACACCCCTTGCGGCCCACCGCGACTTCATCTCGCTTCTTTGTCGTGGCCGCGGTCGCGGCGGGCGTCGTGCCGTTACCGGCGCTGCCGCCGCCGCTCACAGATGATTGCGGCGACGGCCCGACCGCCGCCTGCGTCGGGGCCGGGGCGGGCACACTCGCCTGCTTCGGGAGCGCCGCGCCGCGCTGGTGAATCTGATAGGCGATGCTCGACGCGGCCACCCATTTCGGAAAGCCCAGCAGGCCCTTATAAACGGATTGCAGAATCGAGTTGGCCCAGCCCGCTTGCTGTCCGGGCTTGAGCCATTTAGAGCATACCTTGAAGCTCACGCCGTCTTTAATCAAGAGGCCGGCTTTCTCACAAGCATCGCTGTCCCGGTCGTCGCATTTAAACGTCAGGTCTTGCTGGAAGAAATTGCGGGCTGCCTTGTACGCGTTTTGATACTCGACAACCAGCGCGTTGTTGAGATGAGCAGGCGGCGGTGTCGCCTGGGCGACGCCGAAGCCGGCCAGGATGTCGGCGAACCCGAGAAGCGCGTCGGCGTCGGAGAAGGCGTTAAAGGCGGAGTAGTTCCATATCTCGGCCCAGGCGAGCGCCTCGCTGATGATCCCGCTTTGCGCGCCGCTGCACCCGGGGTACTTGTCGTCGGGGAAGTTAAAGCGCTGGAACTGCCGTTCTTCAGCCGGGACATCTTCGTCATGAAGCTCCATCGCGAAGCGCGAATAGGATTCCGCATTCAACAAGGCTTCCGCGGTGGTCAACCGCGAATAGATGCGCTGATGGGTGTAGCCGCGGTCGATGATATTGGTGCCCGACGCGTGAGCCATCTCGTGAATAAACGTATGGAACCGCCAGGGCTGCGTCGACTTGAAGAACGAGGGACAGAACGTCAGTTTGCTCTGGTCTGTGATGTAGGCGGTGGCCTGCGGGCACTGCCCATAAGTTTGTAAAGGTGGACAGGCCAGGTCAAACAGGTTCAGCCAGTTCTGGGACTTGCTCTTGACGATGCTTAACGTGCTGCGGACTTGCGGCGCGATCTTTCGCCCGGCCGGGCCATAGGCGTCGAAGTTACGGAAGAGCATCAGCGCCACCTGTCGAGTTTCTTTGTCCGGCTTTTGATTGGGGTCCGAGCTGATGTAGGTATCAAGCTTGGTCAGCGCCGGCTCCAGAACCAGAAAAACCACCTCCTTGCCGATGTCGCCGATGTCAGTGATCTGGTCCTGGCTGCAAGGAGGGGCCTGGGCCGGCGCGGCGGGCTGTCGCATCAGCATCGGCGCGGCGGGCGTGGCGGCGTTCCCGGCTGACGCTTGAGCGCGGTTACCCGCAGCCGAGTGAACCTGTGCGGCGGGCGTGGCGGCGCGGCCATTGATGGCTGGCGCAGAGTGGCTTTGAATGAATGGCGATGAGCCCTCAGAAGCGCCGGACGACATCAGATCGGGCATGCGCAAGACGTGATCGGCGACCTCATCGGCCTCTTGCTCGAAAGCATCGCCGGGCTGGCTCACCTTGAGCCTGGCTTGCAGCAAGCGGCCCGTTGCGCGGTTGCCGATGCGGTGTTGCAGTCGCAGAAGCGGAGAGGATGGCGCAGCGGTTGCCGGGGCCGGTCTTGCGCCGTGCGCGGTGGCGCTTTGATGAGCGGGGTGGTTGCTCCTGGTTCTCTCTTGGCGCCGCATATGGCCTACCTTGTTTGGCTAAAGTCCATTCGCCGTCCGCAGCGTGCGAAAGGGGAAATGGTTAAGCAGATAACGGTACTCCTCGATAGCGCCGTAACGCGGGCCTTCTGATCCCTCGTAGGGGGCGAGGAGGACAGGTCGCTCGTCCTGCCAATCTAGCGGCCAGGAAAGATTGACGTTGCCCTCGGCATCCGGCGCGGGCCAGTTGACCCAGCCCTTGAACACCCGTCGCTGGTCGGCGGGCATGCGATCAGGCAGGTCGAACACCACCCGCGTGAGCAGGAACAGTCGTCTCTCGTTGTTGACGCCGGTGAAACCATTCGTCTCATCCAGAAGGTGCGCCAGCGCCTGTTCAACGTCTGCGGGGGCTGACTGCTGCACCAATCGCGCCGCGTCCATGTAGCGTTGCCAGTCCGCTTCGGAGAAATCCGAAGTGCTGCCCCACGGCGCGAGTCCGCGCAGTGCGCTCAGTAATTTTTGGACGGTTGCAGGATCGGCCATGATATCTGCTCTCACTCCTTGTAGACGATCACGGCTTGGATTTGAGCTCGTAGTAATGTTT
Organism: Blastocatellia bacterium; assembly: GCA_035275065.1. Classification (NCBI taxonomy): domain Bacteria; kingdom Pseudomonadati; phylum Acidobacteriota; class Blastocatellia; species Blastocatellia bacterium. Next base: position 172,302 of record DATENM010000054.1, on the reverse strand, counting down.
CTTGCTATCGGCATCACAGCAGTTCCAAGAAGACCAGACCCCGCGTTCCTTGGGCCCTTCTACGGGAGCGCTGCTCCACCAGGACGGCTCGGTAGGCGTCGAAGGAAGCGCCCCAGAGATCGGCACCTTACCCGGCCCCCAGGCACTCTTCGGGTCGGCAGGAGCTATGTTGTCACGACCCAGGTCACCTGTAGTTGACTTGGTGAAGAACTTGACTGTGCCGACGACGATATACGAGCCATTCGTGTTAGGCCGCGCTGCGTGTACACTACTATCCGTAAACGCCATCGTACTGGCTAGCCAATCGAGCTTGTCGCCTTTCTTAACGAACCAGGCCTCCCAGAACGTAGGCAGCGGGCCTGGTGGACCATAGTTCACAGTAGGGCACCTATTCTCCATCTCGTTTCTCTCGACCTTTTGCACGATGTAACCGTCGTCCGGAGCCGGCTTGTCCAGGCTGAAAATCCATTCGATATTGCGTTCATCGCAAGTCCCCTTTGTGAGGGCATGTTGGGTGATGGTCAGGCGCTGAATCTGTGGCTCGGTGCGCCCCTGCTGCACGACATGGGCCAGTTCGTGCGCCAACAGATGCTGCCCCGCGGCGGTCTCCGGCGCGTACTGCCCGGCCCCGAACACCACGTCACGCCCCACCGTGTAGGCCAGCGCATTCACAGACCGCGCCGACGCCGACGCCTCTGCGTCCGTGTGCACTCGCACCTGGCTGAAGTCATGGCCGAAGCGCGGCTCGAAGAACTGCCGCACCGTCGGCGACAGCGGCGCACCGCCGCCCAGGCCGCTCATCGCAGCCTCCACCCCGGCCTCACCCTGAGGGCTGGCGCCGGCTTCGGCTTTGGCCTGCACCATCCCTGTCGCTTTCTGCTCGTCGGGCGACTCGTGCCGTTGATCTTCACACGCTTCGCACATTCGCTGTATGCCCGTCGCCTGCGCCGTCGAAGCGAGCGGCGTGCGCGACCCAGCCACAGGGTCGGGCATACGCATGACGTGATCGGCGACCTGATCGGCCTCTTGCTCAAAGGCATCGCCGGGCTGGCTCACCTTGAGCTTGGCTTGCAACAGGCGAGCGACCGTCCGGTTGCCAAATTGCTGGTGCAAGTGCGAGAGCGGATGGACGGAAGCTGGAACAGGCACGGCGGGCTTGGCCGGCTGATGCATTTCGCTGTGATGATCGCGCTGAGTAGAAGTGGTCACTTGTTGACGTTCCATAATCAGAAACTCCCCCGACAACTTCTGGTCGGTCGCCAGGCGTTTGCAGGACTCTCAAAAAACTATGCGCGGCGATATGTGACTGACACTATTCTAGCACATGGTTTTTCTCGCTCGGATGCCCAATTGATTCCGCTACTTTTTCCTGTACGTTATTTCTCTTTCGTCCGCTGCAATAAGCGTCCCTCGCTTTCATGACATTCTTGCCGCTGGCGATCAAATGCTCCGTCCGATTTGATATATCTAATAACAATCATAGTCGACGGTTCCCTCGCCGGGGGTTTTCGAGAACGGCCCGGCGCCCTTTTTCTCAATCGTGGCGGTTCCGGCGGCATCGGCTGCGTGATGCTGGCTCGCATGAGTAAAAGTGACAGCCGCGCCGGTGCCAACACGATACTGCCAGGGAATCACCCAAAGGAAGTCGCCTACCGAATAGGGAGGATTGCGGTCGCCTGAATACACACTATCGATTGAAACTAATTTGCATCCTGTGGTGCTGTTGCCCCTGCCGACGCCGTCCCAGCCACCCTCGGGGTGAACCTTGTTATTCGCGCTAGCCAGATAGCCGCTTGCGGTGGCGTTTGTCGAGCCTTCCCGAAACTCGATGCGGCTAAAGGAAACGTCCTTAGGTCGCAGGAAGGATTCCCCGCAGAATCCCACAGACCAGGTGTTATGGGTATGCTTAACGGCTCTGGAGTCTTTCTGCATGAGGGCATCGTCCGGCGCGACAACCTTCAAGTTATTGGTCGCCACAACCGTTCCAGCCGACAGGCCGGTGACTACCCGCAATTCAAGCCCTACGCTGCCCGGAGCCGCATCAGCCGTGAATGTGCCCCGCCCGTCATCGCCGCCGGTTAGTGTTCCATTGCCCGAGGCTCGAAACCACTTGAGGCCGCCAAGCGAAGCCGCGGTCACCGCCGGGCTTGCCGTGAAGGACAGGTCAACCACCTCGGCCACTCCTACTCTCGTGGTACTTCGCCCTGAAAAGTTGTCTTGCGGGGTCAGGACGCCGGTGATCGTCGTTGCCCGCAGTTGCGCCTCCTGTTCAGTCGACACCTCGGCGTTCGTGACCTGGCCATGAAAAACGGTGGGGTCGAACCAGGCCGATGCCCGTAGCTTCACCGACTGGTTCTTTTTCAGGGCTGGCCTTTGTAAGCCGAGGCGGCGGTAAAGGCTGAAAATTGGATCGTGGAAGGGTTGCCAGAGGCTGTCCTCGCGTACGCCGCGATAGTTCGGGCTTGCGGCAATGGCATGGATCATCCGGTGATAGAACTCCACATCTTCATCTATCCAGCGCACCTCAATCGTTGCCTCGACGCGCCTCGGGACATTAGGCTGGCGTTGCATCAACGATTCCGGAACATGGGTGAAGCGAGGCTGCATCTGCCCTTGTGGCTCGTGGCCTGGACGGCTCTGCTGCACCACATGGGTCAACTCATGGGCGAGCAGCCTGCGCCCCGCCGCGGTCTCCGGCGCGTACTGCCCGGCCCCGAACACCACGTCGCGCCCCAGGGTGTAGGCCAGCGCATTGACGCCGCTGGCCGAGGCATTGGCCGCCGCATCCGTGTGCACCCGCACATGGCTGAAGTCGTAGCCGAAGCGCGGCTCGAAGAAGCCGCGTGTCGCCGCATCGAGCGCTTGCCCAGCGCCAAGCCGCGGCCCATCAACCGGCTCATTGACGCCGCCCGTTGCTCCCATCTCCGCGACCGCATCGGCCTGGCGTTGCACAAGCCCCGGCCTCTCGTCATCGCACGTCGGGCAGGCCGCATCTCCTGATGCGCAGGCGGCGCAGGCGCGCTGGATGCCAGGCTCAGGCATACGCATGACGTGATCGGCGACATGGTCGGCCTCTTGCTCGAAGGCGTCGCCGGGCTGGCTCACCTTGAGCTTGGCTTGCAGCTTGAGCTTGGCTTGCAGCAAGCGACCCGTCGCGCGGTTGCCGAACCGCCCGTGCAGGTGCAGGAGCGGGTGCTCGGCCTCGCAAGCCGCAGCCGGCGGCGCCACCGCCGGCTCGGCTTGCGAGGCGTCCGTGGTTTTAGTCGCGGCGGCTGCTTGATGCTCCATATCCTCCGCCTTCCATGTCTGGGCACGATTTCTCCGCTCGCCAAACCTTTGACCCGCGATTAGCGCGTTCCGCCGACATGCGAATCAAAGATCGTCATGTGCGCAGAACCCCAGATATTTCTCGTCTGGCTGCGCACGCGGCCATTGCCATCGGTGTCGGTCGTCACGTAATAGGTGTAGACGTTCAGCGACGTCAGCACATCCCAAAGCTCATAGTGCGGTGGGATGTGAAACGTCGCGTCGCCCTGAATGGCCGTGTGCGTCGGGTTGCTAGGCGCCGTCGTGAAGATCGTGTAAATGTCCAAGGCGCCGCTCATCCTGGCGAACTCGCCGCGCCGGCCATTCACCGACAGGCTCAACGTGCTGGCATTGTCGGGCACCCGGATTGACGCCGCGCGGCCAACCACGAAGCTCGTTTCAAAGTTATCAAACGAGCCGATCAACGCGCCGGCGTATTCGTTGGGCGAGTAATATCCCGCGCGCAGCACATAAGGCGACTGTGCCGGGGTCGCGGTTGCGGGCACGATCATGCCGGTGGCCGAAGTGGGCGCAAGCGGCCCGTCAGGCCCGTCCAGATCAACCGCGCCGAATGCCAGCACCGAGACGACCTGGCCCGGCTTGACCGCCACCGGCAGGATGTTGTTTGCGCCGCTCGGCCCTACCGGATTGAAGCTGTGCTGCTCGGTTGTGTAAGGCAGTTGCACGCCCTGAAAATCTAGCTGGACGCGCTTGGCCTCGCCGTAACGGATAGGCATTTCATACAGGCCGGGCTCGCCTTCTACAGGTTTAATGCCGAGATCGTCGGCGTTCTTGATCTGCCACCGGCTGGTGCCGATTGGCGGCGGCGGCGGCGGTTTCCTCTTACATGCGTTACAGGCGACGCTAAAAGCGACCGGCAATATCAACAGCAGGGTGAGCGCGCCGGCGAATCGCTTCAGCCTCGGCTTCGCCCGCAGTTTGGGCAATAGCGTCAGCCCGATCAGGGTGAAGGCGAACAGGCCAAGCGCAATCCTGCGCGCCGCGGCGCTGCCGAGCATGGCGATGACGGTCGGCGACGTGCGATTGGCGGCAGTCGGTTTGGTGTCGCCAGCCGGATCATTGGCAGACTCCAGGCGCAACAGCACGGTGGTGCTCTCGCCGGGTTTCAGGTTCGGCACGGCGTCGCCAAAAACGAAGAAGTCACTGGCATAGTCCGAGGTCGTGAAGTTGTTATGGTTAACGTACAAGAGATCGTTCGTCTTGTCGTCGTCATGTGCGAAGCCTTCGAGCGTCGTCGAAGCGCAGACGAAGTTGACATTGGCGGCGCTGCCGAAGCTGGGATCGGGACTACTAAAATCAAAGTGGAACTCGAAGGTATATGTCTTATTGTAGTCCGAGAGGTTAACTGCTTGCGTCTTCGACCAGGCCGTGCCAGCTCCCGAAGCGCGATAGGGCGTCAATGCAAGCCGCACGGTGCCAGGGTTCGGCAGAGTGCCGACGGCGCCGGCGGGGCCGGCATAATAGAGCGTGACGCGAAATATATTATCGCCGTTCCGGTTGATGCGACTGTCGTGCTCAGCGGCGACTGCCCCATTGATCACCCAGGGGTTGGCCGCCGACCAGTTCACATCAAAGCAGGTCTGTGTGAGGCTGGCTTCGCCCAACTGATCGGCGGTCGTCGCCGGAATGCCGAAGAGGTTTTGCTGAGTGATGGTGCGGTCGACCATGCTGGACGGCCACTTCAAGACGGTGCCGGTCTGCGGGTTCGCCACGCCATCGTGGTGGCCCGTGTCCATAAAGACGTATGAGCCGATGCCGAAGAAAGGCGCCGCCGTTTGCAGATTGAAATAAGTGGTTCCGTTAATCACCTGCCCGACCGGCATATCTATTTCGACATTCCAGATGTCATGTTCGGCATCAACCGCGGTCTCGTAATCATAGGCCATCTTGGTCTTCACCGCGGCGGCGACGGCAGAGTCGCCGACGATTTGCCAGCCGCTGCCCATCATGAATTGCCCGACTTCGACCGGCAACACAGGGTCCTGGACGGTCGGTCGGTTGCAGGCCGCGCCCGGCTCTCCGCCGGTGTTGCCGGTGGCAATGGGCGGCTTATTCCACACCGTCACCTTGATGAAGAAATCACCCGCGTCGAAGACCTTGTTATTGTTGGCGTCAAAAATCACGAATAAAATATCTTGATCGGAGAGATCGGTGTCGCCCTTGAGATCAACGCCGATAAACAGGTGATGCGTGCCGGGGTTATAAGCCGTATAAAGGTAGGCGTTTGGCGAGCCGCCGCCCGGCTGGTATTCGACTGGCGCAATATTTGGCCAGACCGGCCCCGGCGCACAGCCGCCGCCGCCAGCCGTCGAGTTGGCGACGATGCCGTTGAGCGCCAGGTTGTTGAGGACCGTCCTGACGCACACTTTGCTCTGGGCGCGCGCCGGCTCGCCGAGCATGAAAATGACCAGGAGCAGAGCGACTGCGGAGGCGAGCAGACGAGCGCGACCGACGAAGGTTCGTGACCCTTGGTTTGCGGTGGACATGGTGATTCTCCTTTTCGAGATGGGCATCTCTACGTCTATGAGATGGCTTGCTGTCGGCGCGTCATCCGCTGACGGTGACCAGCGTGATTTGTACCTGGCCTAACAACTGGCTGGTTGTCGCATGCTTGGCGAGAAACGTGAAGGTCAACGATTGCCCCACCGTGTTCGGCGGCCCGAACTGGAAAAGACAATCGCGATGACCGAGCGCCCCGATACTGCCGTCGAGAGGGAAAATATCCTTGACGATGTTCCAGGGCGGCGAGTTCTTGGGGTTGAAATCCAGCGTCACCGGCACCGGGGCATTCGTGTTGTTGAAGACCCGGAACTTGATGTCGGCAGAGGCGAGGCTGATCGGCACCTGGAAGGCATTGCCGACCAGGTTGACGTTCGCCGTCGCCACGTTGATCGCAAAATCCTGCTCGGAAAGCGGCGGCGGACTGCCGACCGCCAGAGCTTTTGGCGTCGACGAGTGCGTCAGCCCGCTATTGTTGTGCCTGGCGCTGACGCGCAAATTGATTTGCGAGGCGGCGTTATCCAGATTGGGCGGCAGGAGCGTGACGATCAGCTCGCGGCTATCATTGCCCGGCCCGAATTGCGCGGTGAAGGGGATCGTTCCATCCGAGTTCTTGACGGTGCTTTGCCAGGTCGGGACGGTGAAGACTTCGACATCAAGATCATCCCTCGGCGACACGCTGCCGGTGACTTTATAGCGTAAGTCAAAGGGTTGATTCTTGAGAATTGTCGGCGTCGCCGAGCCGAGATAAGTCAGCAGCAGCGTGCCGATGGGCCGATTGATTTCGCTGCTGAATGACGCGTTGATTTGGCCCTGCGTGCGGACGGCTTCAAACAGGTTCTTTTGCTGCAAGGCGCTGGTCAACGAGATAAAGCCGATTGGCGCCGGCCCGACCAGGAAAGTCTTTATTCTGGCGATGACGTCTTTGTAAGCCGACGAATAGACCTGGCCGCCAGCCTTCACCAGCGGCAGAACCGCCGTTTCCCAAACGCTGACGAAGCGGTTCTCGGCTTCCAGCAACTGCCCGAAAAGCGCCAGCGCCCCTTTGCTGTCGAGCGACTTGGTATTCATGAGGGCGGTGCCGTAATCGGCAAGCGTCGCAATGGCGCTGAGCGATTGAATGCCGATGACCTCGCCCGCCAGGTAGGACAGGCCGGGCTGCACGAATTTGATCGTCAGGAACTGAATGAAGTCGCGGACGCTGTCGCGGGTCTCGATGAAGCGGGTCAGAAGCTGCGCCGAGTTGACGAGAACCGCGCCGTCCAGCGCCCGGAAGATCACTTCTCGGCGCAGCGCCAGGTCGATGTCGCGCTCGTCGCTGATCCGCTGCGCCTCCAGGCTGGCGACGTTGGTCACGCGACTCAGCACGGCGAGCGCGTAGAAAGCGTGCCCCGCTGGTCTGTTCGCGACGAGGCCGGGAAAGTCTACGGTCTTGGCGACCCGCACGGCCCATTCGCGACGCACGCGGATGGCGGTCTCGACGCCGATGCGATTGTCTATCAGCTCGCGGTCTTCATTGCTATCCACCTCGCGATGCCAGACGTCGAGAAACACAGTGTAGGGCTCGGTAGCCGACGGCGTGGCTAATGCCGGCACCACGCCGACCCCCCAGCGCGAGGCCAGCTCGGTGTTTTTAAACAGCGGCTGTTCACTATATTTGAGGTCGGCGTTGTTGAGCACCATCTGGCCGCCGACGAGAATCCGGCCCGCATTCTCCGCCGTGCCATCCCCGCCCCTGATGATGAAATCATTGCCGGTGCCGGGCGAGGCGGCGACGTTGCTGATGGCGGCATTGATGGCGGCGACGACTTCGGCGGCGGTTGCCGCCGCCATGTTGGCGAAGCCCGCCGCGGTGAAGGTCACAGTCTGCGACGGTTGACCATCTGCCTCGACGACCAGCGTCTGGCCATTGGCCAGTTGGAAAGGCTGCGCTTTGTTGCCGGTCAGCTGCGCCGGCGACGAGCCGAACCGGGTCGCCAGCGCGTTGCTGGCAGTAAACCCCAATGCCGCCGCCGCCGATGAGCTTGCGAGGTTGATCTTCACTGACGATTGGCCGACGGCAGTCTTCTTCGAGCGCAGCACGATGGTACCGACGCCGCCGCCCTCGATGGCCAGGATGCGAAAGCCATCGTTGCCGAGCGGCACGCCGTCGCCGGTCACGACGCGGTTCAAGTCTTCAAATTCCAGCCGCCGCAAATCCTCCGTCTCGTTGACGTCCGCATCGACGATGGGCACCCCTTGTTGCTGGCGAACGCTGACGTAGTGTTTGGCCCTCGAATCAGCCAACCGAACTTTAGGATCTCTTGAGTAATTGCCCATAACGCTCTCCCTCAAGCGCGCTTGAATGAGTGGGTTTCATTCCCTCTCATCAAGCGTCGCGCTGCGGCTTCTTGACCAGTTTCTTCCGCTTGATGTCAACGACATAGCCATCAAAGATGTCGTGACCGGGCAGGTCGGCGAGGGGATTATCCGCCCCCAGCTCCAGCACGCCTTCGCCCTTCGCATCCAGGACGAAGGGGTGTTCCAAGCCTTCGTCTAAACTCTCGACCTGCGCCACGGAAATGATCTGGCCTTGCTTGTCGAAGTGAATGAGCATTCGCATGATGTGATCCTCAACTGGCGAGCAGCTCGAAGAACTGCACCGCCACGCTCACGGTCAGATTCGATTTATTCTTGATCGTGATGCCGCGCCGCGAGGAGACGATGTTGGCGACGTTCACCTGTTGGTAGAAGGCGCTATAGGAAATGCTCGCCGTCGCATTCGGCCCCTGCGAAGTGCCGACCACCAGGGCGCTGAGCAGGAGGTGCCCATGCTGTTTGCCGAGGATGCTGTTGGTTAAAATGAAGTCGGTCTCGGCCAGCGGGCCGACGGAAAAGATGGGGGCGGAAATCGCCGACTTCTTGAGTTGCGTAATCGCTATCGAATTGTCAGCGACTTTCTGCTGGGTGACGGCCTTGTCGGCGAGCTGTTGATTACCGGCGGCGCCGGCTTTCAGCGTGCCATCGCTTGCGAGACTGGCGGCGAGCCGGGCGTCGAGGCTGGCGGCACTGCCACGCGCCAGGTTGATTTCATTGCGGATCGCAGCCACGGTCAGCCCGGTCAACCGCTGGTCGGTGACTTTGTTGGCGCCCGTATCGATGACCGCCAGGAGGAAATGGTCAGATGTCGTGATGGCGGCGGCGCTGACCAGCACCTGCCAGTCGAGCTTCTCGCGAATGGCGGTCTCGGCTTTGACGTCGCCGCCGTTGAGCAAGTCGCTGTCTTGCGCGCCAGTGACTTCGCTGCGGAAAACTCGCAGGTAGACGTTGCTCGCGCCCGCCGGCAGGACGGCGGGATTGGGCGGGTGCGGTTGCGCTTTGAAGGTGGTGTTGGCGGTGAGCCTGACTTCGCCGCCGCCGACCAAGCAGCGCCCGGCTTCGATGGTGAAGTTATTGTTGGCCACGTCAAGGTTGCTGACGCGAAAGGCGTTGGCGCTGTCGGCGGGCGCGCCATTGCCGAGGTAATGCTCGGCCAGCCGTTGCGGGCTTGCCAGGTCGCTCGCCAGGTTCAATTCGCGGTCGAGCACCGGGCTGCCCTGCTGAAAGAGCACGCGGCTGTAGCCCTTTATCAGCGCCTCTTGTAAGACGGTTTGCGGGTCTTTTGAATAATTGCCCATAGCCTTCGCCTCTCAAAAGATCAATCGCACACGGCGTTCGAGGGTCACCGAAGTGTCTTTTTGGATCACCGGGTGGCGGATGTAATCGATCATTGCAAGCTGGTCGTTCAGCTTGCCGAACAGGCCGAATTCGCGCAGCGGGTAAGTCGTGCCGCTCACGGGGGGCGGCTGACCGGGGCCGAGCGTGGCGACAATCTGGATGCGCGTGCTCGGGCCTTTGGGGAGCACGTTGTCCTTCTCGTCGAGATACTGCAAGACCAGCGATGGCCCCAGGGTGAGTGTGAACGGGCTGCCGTCAACCAGGGTTTCGGTGATCGGCAGCGGGGCGACCGGCGGCGTCGTGTCCCATACCGCGCTGCCTTTACCGACTTGCATCTGCTGAATGCCGAACGTCTTGTTCTCGTTCATCATGAACCCGGCAATCAGCATGCGACAGCGCACCACGATCAGGTTCGAGCGCCAGCCCGAATCCGATAGCAAGCGCCCCCCGGCGTCTATGAGTGTATCGCGGTAGATTCCTTTGATGGTCAGCTCAGCCATAAACTATTCTCCTTCTTCGACACCTCGCAAAAAGAGCCGGAACGGGAAGTCCGGCGGCAGCACACCCAAATCCGGCAAGCCGGGGTTGGGATGTTGCGCATCCCAGGTGCGCACCCAGCGGAAGTTGACGCGATCACGAAACGCGTCGTCGATGTTTCCCAGAACCTCGCCCAGGATCGTGTCGACCATCTGCTCGCTGATGAGGCCCTGCGGCTTGGCCTCCGGTTGTGAATAGGTGTAAACGGATTCGGGGAAGACCTGGCGAATGATGAGCACCACGCGCAACTGAATCGGCAGGAAGTTTCTCAAGACGCTGGCGATCATATTCTGCTTGCGAATGATGAGCTGCTGATCGACGGTGTCGGGGATCAGGTAAACGCCGACCGTGTCGCGGGCGTACCAGGCGTCGTCGAGCTTCCGCGTGTCGTAGGTGTAGCGCTGCACGTCCTCAATCGCGTCGCGCAGGCCGATCTTCGCGGCGTTGCGCGTATCCACGGTCGTCGAGCCGGCGTAGCGCGCGTCAATCGTCTTGGCAGCGGGGTAGAGCGGGCTGACATAGGTCCGGCTTTCGTTGCTGCGATACAAGAGCAGCGGGTCGTTGTTTTTCGTCAGCAGCGCCGCCGGCGCCCTTTGCGTAAACTGGCCGGTGGTGATCCGCGTGTCGTTAGCCGCCGGGTTGGGCGTCAGCCGGTTCGACCAGACCTGCCAGCCGTCAGCCTGATTCGAGCTGAAGAACAATTCGATGTCGTCGGTGCCGAGAAAGAGCGGCGCTGGCTCCTTCTTATCGTGGTCAGCGAGCACGGGCGTCAGCTCTTGCTCAAGCCAGTCGGCCTCTGCGAGCGTGTTGAAGTTGACGTTCGCCGTCGTGCGGTAAAAAATGTTCCAAAGCCCGTTGCTTTTCTTACGGCTCCAGAAGACCCAAATCTTGCCCTTCGCCGGGTCCTGGTCGGCAGGATCGAAGACGACGACCGGCTCACGGTCGGCCAGGCTCCCGGCCGTCAGTTGTCTGGAAGCCCCCCAGCTTGTGCCGTCAAATCGGTTGTACCAGATCTTCCAATCGCCGTTGCGCCGCGAGCTCCAAAACAGCCAGAGGTTACCGGCGTTGTCTTTGAAAGCCGCCGGCTCCGTATCGTCGGCTTGTGGAAGCTCAGGCGGCAGCGGCGTGCCGAAGCCGAGCGCCGGCGCGGCAGTTGACCTGACGACATCGAAGGCCGACAGACCGGCCTCTCTGATCGCCGGCGAGAGCACCTGCACGGCGACCGAAGCGGCTTCGCCGGCGGTGGGCGAAGTCAGCCTGACCCGCTGACTGACGGCGCTGGCGACGCCCGGCAGAATGTCGTTGATGGCCGCCGCAACTTCCGCGGCGCTGAGATTGAAGCTGGCCGCCCCCCCCTGGCTGAAAGTGATGAGCTGGGTCGCGCCGCCATCAACCGTGATGACCAGGCTGTCGCCATCCTTGAGCGCGAAAGGCTCCTGGGCGGTGCCCGTGAGCGCCGCGCTGGCCGCGTCGCTGCCGGCCGCCGTCCCCGACAATCCCAGCGCCGTTGCGACGCTTGAAGCGCCGACCGCTAAGGTCGAGGCGCTGCCGGCGGCGGCGGCAGTGATCGTGATCGTGCCGTCATCGGCGACCGTCACCGCGACGCCCGGCAATTCTCCGTCGAGCCGCGCCGCGACTTCGGCGGCGGCGGCGGCGGCGAGGTTTTGAAAATGCTCTTGATGAAACGTGACGGTTCTCGTAATGCTCGTCACGCCATCGTCGATGGTGATGATCAGCTGGTCGCCATCAGCAAAAGCGAATGGCCCGGTCTTGCTCCCATGCAAGCGCGGCGGGTGCGCCGGACGACCGGCGGCGAAGGCTTGCAGGCGCAACTGCTGGAAGGCGCTCGACCCGGCTTTTTCATCGCTGCCCCAGAACACACGGAAGTGACCGGGGGTGATTTCGACCGCCGCCGGATACTTGTTCACGCCGCCGCCGAAAGTCAGCCGCCGTGACGGCAGCCATTCTTCCTGATCCTTGATTTTGTACCAGAGGTGCCAGCGGTCTTCAGTGGGCGCCGGTTTTCCGGGCTCATGGGCGAGGGGAACGGCCTGGCGCGCATGGTAAAAAAGCCATGATCGCCCATCGCGGGCGCGCGACACGGCTGGCCTGCCCTCGTAGGCCACGTCGAGCGACACCAGTTTCGCCGGCTGCCACCGATTGCCGCGGCGCTCGCGCTCGTAAATCGTCAGTTGCTCGGCGGCGTTAGAAAGAAAGACGTTGTGAACGAACTCTTTGACCTGCGCGTCCCAGGTCGTCAGCCGGTTGAGCGTGGCGCGCAGATTGGCGGCGATGCCCGTGGTCTTATAAAAGTAAGGCGCGTACTTGATCTCGTTGCGCTGTTTGTCGAGCGGCAACGTGTAATCGCTCTGCCAGCCGATCCATTTCGCCAGCAGCGGCAGCAGCTCGCCGTCGATGCGCTCGACGCTTGAGGCATCTCGCATGCCACCCGCGAAGCTGCGCAGCAGATCGAACTGCAAGCCGAACATCTCGATCAGCCGGCGCAACTGCCCCTTGTCTTTGTCTGCGGCATCGAGGGCAGCGGTGGCGGGCGGCAGCAGCGTGTCGTAGCGCCGATAAAGCTCCGGCAGGTCGTCGTATAACTCAGCCGCCGTCTGGTAGGCGGTGGTCGCCATGGCCGAAGCGAAGACCGGCGGCGAGAGGTTCGCCAGATTGTCATAAGCGACGATGGCGTAGTAATAGACGGTCTCGCCTTTGAGGTGGCGGTCAGAGAAGCGACCGACTTGCCCGCGCGGGGTCGTCGAATCGTCGAGAATCTGTTTGTCTGTGTTGATGTCGGTGAGCAGGGGCAGGGTGAATTCGCGCCGCAGCACCTTCACGCCCTTGAAGCCGGCTTCGGCAGGCGTCGTCCACGAGAGGTCTATCTGACCGCCGCGCGGGTTGGGTTCGGCTTTGAAGTCACTGACCTGCACTACACGCCTCCCTGCACATCGATTTGCAGATCGCCCAGCCCGAGGACGGCGATCTGGTTCTCGCGCAGCTCGATCAAGCCATCGTGAGTCGGCGCCAGCGCCGCGTCCGAAGGCTCGAAGCGGCGGACGAAGACGTGGTCGACGCCGTCGAGATTCTCCAGCGCCTCGTAAATCTTGCTCAGGTACAACGTCTGTTTGAAATCGACTTTTTCAAAGTCGAGCAGATCGCGAATGGCCTTCTCGGCATCGGCTCTGACCACTTCGTTGCGGAAATAAGGCACCGCCACGACGTCGACGGCAATCTCGATGTGCACGTAGGTCGGGCTGAGGATGCGAATCAAACTGGTCACCATTCGCTTATCTTCGAAGTAGGCCAGCAGGTCGCGCTGCAAAATGTCGGAAGGCTCTTCGCCCTTGCCGGTCGGCGCGATGTAGAGGTTGACCATGTTCCAGTTGCCGGCTTCGGCGCGCGCCTTCGAGACTCCGGGGAAGAGCTTGGCCTGGGCGACGTAATCATTGGCGGTGACGGCGCGCTGCATGGAAGTGAAGGCCGTCGGGGCAAACTTGACCGCCTGGTCAATCGATTCGCGCTCGTCGCCGCCGCTGGCGGGCAGCGGGTTGTTCACCTTGGCGCCGAGCAGTTGTAATTGCGGGGCACGAGCAATCACCGTGATCTGCCCGGCGCCGACGTTGCCGATAGCGCCGCCGCCGACGCGGTAGTTGGCGATGAGGCGGGCGTTCGGCGGCGGAATCTGCCCGTACTGGCCGTCCCCGAAGATGATCCGGGTGACTTCGTTCTCGTCGGTCTCGGTGGTGTAATCCGGGTCGGCGTTGCGGCTGAAGGCGAGCGTCGCGCCGATCCGGCCTTGCTGCTCAAGGGCGGCGAGCTGTTCGGGCGTGAAGGCGCGCCCGCTGAAGATCAAGTGCCGGCGCAGCTTCCAGGGCGGCGTCGGCGGCGCGGTGTCGACGACGATCTCTATCGAATCGCGCAGCACCCGCGGTTGCGCTAGCCGGTATTGCTGGTTGGGGGAGCCGTCGGAAATCCCGATCACTTCGTTGACAATCGAGCGGCCTTCGCGCACGGGGATGACGGCGGTCGCCTCTTTGAAGTTCTTCAGCGGCGTGCCGTCCGGTTTTTTCGCCGAGTTCGGCACAAGCTGTGAAAGATCAATGACCAGCGGCTTATCGTCGGTGTATTCGAAGGTCAGGCTCTTTCTATCCTTGCTGCTGCTGGTCGCGAATTGATCGCCGCGGCGGATTTCGACTGTCTGATTGACGCTGTTGGCGACGATCACGCTCAGGCGCGCGGCGGCGGGCGCGGCGGCGGCCATTTCGTAGCCGATGAGCCGCAGATGATTGATGACGCTGCGGCGCTCCTGCGCGGTGTTGAGAAAGGCTTCGTTGGCGACGCGGTCCTGGTAATAGCTCAGGATGTCGGCCATGTAGGCGAACAACTCGATCAAGACGATGCCGAAGTCGGCTTCCGAGCGGTCTGTCCATTCCGGCAGCTTCGCCGGGATCAGATCGATCAGCGCCTGGCGAAAGCTGTTGTAGTCGCGCGCCAGGTAATCAATGACTTGCCGGTTTTCTCTGAGATTGATGGTCGCCATCGGTTGATCTCCTGATCCTAGCTTCAGAAAGCAATCTTCACCTTGCCCGGTTCGAGGCGGTCGCGGCGGACGTAGACGACTTCGATTTGCAGCTCGGCTTCGGGAACGCGGGGGTCGGCTTCGTGCGTCAGGACGTCAACGCGCTGCACGATGATTTCGTCGCCCAGCCATCGCTGCAAAGCCTTGGTCACGGTGAATTCGGTCGTCGCCGCGAGAATCTCGTTGTTCGGGTCGAAGACCAGATCACGCAAGCCGCAGCCGAACTCCGGCAAGCTCACCCGCTCGCCCGGCGACGTCAGCAGCACTTGCAAGACCCTGGCGCGCAGGTTGTCGTTGCCCGTCAGGGTATCGACCTGGCCGAGGTCGTTGATGCGGAATGGGAAGGCAAAGCCGGTTGCGTCCATCTTCGTTCGCGCCCTTTCGTCCTCATTTGACGTGGCCGGTCGTCGCCCCGGTTTGACTGGCGGTGACCGTGCCGCTGCCGGGATTGCCGCCAACCGTGACCGAAGCCGTGCCCGAGGATTGAATGCCGAAAATCTCCATGTTGGCTTTAATGTGGCTGACGACGCCGCCGGCAATGGCGAACGCCAACTGCTTCCAGCCGTCCTGAACCTTTTGCAGGTCCTCAGGCTTCAGGCCTTGCAGCGGCGGCGACAGCAGCGTGTTAAGCTGGTCGTAAATGGCTTTGGTCATTCCCGACGCTGCCGTCGCGTCGCCAATTTCAAGCGCCATAATCATTTCACCATGTTGGTCTGTGACAGCGCCGGGGTCAGCATCAGCGGCGCGCCCGGCACCGGCGGTGTCGTCGGCGCGCCCAGATTCCCCGTGTGCATGTGCAGCGCAAAGACGTTGGTGACCCAGTTGTTGAGCGCGGTGACTAACTGATTGCCCAGCACCAGCGGCTCGGTCGCGCCATCGCCGATTTTTATTTGGCTGCTTTTGATCGTCACGCTGGAGCTGTCCATCGTGATGAGGTTGCCATTCTTGTCTTCGATCTTGATGCCGCTGTCGTCGAGCGTCACCTTGTTGCTGTTGGCGTCTTCGAGCTTCATGCCGTCCTTGTCGATGACGACGGTGTTGGAGTTGGCGGCGTCGGTGATTTTGATCGCCTCGCTGCCGCTTTCGTCGGCCAGCTCAATCGTGTGATTCAAGGTCTTGATGATCTTGCTGGTCGGCGGCGATTGGTCCTTGGCCGGCGACGGCACTTCGCTCGACCCGCCGGGCTTGCTCCAAAATGTCCCGACCCAGATGGGAAAGTCGAGATTGCCCGCCTCAAACTCCACCCAGACGCCTGCGTCAACCTCCGGGATGAAGAAGAAGCCCTGTTCCGCCGCCCCGCCATAAGGCGCGCAGGGCAAGGCCCAGCCGCTGACGACCTCGTTGCCGAGGATACTGGGGACGCGCAGGCGTAGGCGTCCGCGATTCTCCGGGTCGGCGTTATCGACCACAAAAGCGCGGTACTTGCCGTAATAGCGGCTCTCCACCTTTTCGATCAGACGCGCCAGCAGGTCGTCGGTCATAGCAAGCCTCCGAGCAGCCCGCCGCCGGCAAAATCGGCAGGCCCTGAAGGTGCCATGGCGTTGCGCCGCGCCGTGAATTCCTGGACGTAACCGTCGAGCGTAAAAACGTGCTTGACCTTCGTGACGTAATAAATGCCGCTGAAGCTTTCGCCGACGCCTTTGATGGGCACGAGCTTTTTCGCCTGCAAGATGGCTCCGTAAATCGCGCTGTCAATCTTGCCGCTTGCTTCGATGAACCACTCGGCTTCGTCAAACAGGGCGCGGCAGAGTTTCTCCATCTCCGGCTGGCCGGTGGCGACCGCGTGCTTGACGAACAGGCGCGCCGCCGCGCCGTTCGGCGTGGCGAGCGAAAGCGTTCCGTCACGACCGAGCAGGCGCTGGTCGCTGCTTTCGACGACCGCATCTTCGACCTGCTTGCCGATGGTATCGATCTGATGCATCTCTGTGGCGGCCGGGCGCAGCGCGTTCAGCCTGGCATCAAAGGCGAGCAGATTGGTCTCGGCGCCGAATTGGATCGCCAGAACCGGCTGCGCCGGCTCCGTCAGCACCGGCTTGCGGAAGAAGCCTGTGTCGCCTTTCACAAAACACTCGAAGCCGTTGCGGCGCGCCAGCCGTTTGAGAAACTGGGCGTCGGTTTCGCGCTGGATGATCGTCGAGACGGCTTCGTCGTGAATGACCTCCGTCGCATCGACGGTCGCCGTCAGGTTGTAACCGGCGAATATCTCCTGGGCGATATCGCTGTCGCTCTTATTCGGCCAGTCCTTGATCTTTTCTTCGACACTCATCAAGCAGGTAGCGTCCGTGCCATAGATTTCCAGCACGCTCTGGCTCTCGTTCAGGTCGATGTGCGGCTTGATCAGCGTGATGTAGCCGGTGATTAACTCGACTTCGCCATCGGCGACCGTGGCCGAGATGGTCACTTTTTTCCAGGGCTTCACCCGCTCGTCGTCCAGGAAAATCCAGAGCCCGTCATCGGCTTTCGTCGTCGCCAGCTTGATCTTGAACATGCCGGCCAGGCGGTGGTCTTCCTCGACTTCCAGCTCAATCAGCGACGGGAAGAGGTCCGTCGCCGCTTCGTCTTCGATAGAGATGGTTGCGGTGATCTCTGGCACGTCTACACCCTTCACCCAAGCTTCTCCTAAACCGTCTGGTTAGGAGGGATGATGATCTGCGTCCCGACGCGGGAAAGCATGGACGACTCCGGCTCGCGTCCGAAGCCTGATTTGTCAATCAAGGCAAGCAAGGTCTGCCTCGATAAGACGGCGCTGTTGTAAACGACTTCTAAAGTAGCCTCGACGACGACGGACTGAACCGCGATGATGCCCGGCGTGTCGGCCAGTTTCTTGACCAGTTGCTGCCAGCTTGCTTTGGCCAATGGGTCTTCAAAGGTGAAGGCCTCGTTGGCGCGGCCTTGATCGTCCCAGGCAAACGAGCGCAAGAAATGAAAGCCGCCGCCGTTTATCCGGTTGACCACCCGCTGGTGCGTCGTCGGCGATGCGGCAGAGATCACCACGACGGTCGCTTCGAGAAAGTCCGGCTGGCGCGGCCTCACCTCGTCAAAGAAGTTGAGCCGGAGGCGCTCGACCTGGCCGACGGCGCCGAGCGTCGTCAGCAGCGCGTCAAAGCGCGCGGCGAAGTCGGCGCTCGATAAGACAAAGCGCTCGCTGACGAATGGCCGGCTGTCGAGCAACGCCGTCGGGAAGGGCGGCTGCGGGTTGGCGTCGGCAATCTGCCACCATTTCGTCGCGTCGTTGTAGTATTTGAACGCCAGCAAATCCAGGCGGTCGTGGTCGCGCACGGTGTGCAGAAACCGCCCGCGGGTCGTCGGGATCAGGCGCAAGTCTTTGCCGCGTCGGCGCTCGCCTTCGGCGGTGACCGGCGTCACTTCTGGGAGATTGCGGTAGCGCGAGCTTTTGGTAAACATAATTACATCGGGATAATCGTATTGGCGATGTCGCCAATGTTGGCCAGATTCAGCAGCGACATGACTTCCTTGAGCCCCTTGGTGTAGATGTAGGCGACGTTCGGCCCTTCGATGACTTCGAGATTGACGCTGACGGTGACGCGCGTCGGGTTGAGGTCGCTGCTGAACTCTTCCTCGCGGATCGACATGCTGGTGATGTTGACCGGCATGACTTTCTTGCGCCCCCAGATGAACAGGATGACCGGCGGGTTGTTCGCCTGATCGACCAGCGTGAACGCCTTGCTGGCGCCGCCGATCAGCGCCGACAACGCCGCGCCCATCACGCTCTGGCTCTTGGGGACCATCATCAGCTCAAGCGTCGAAAGCTGCGGCGCCACCCCGAACTGCTCGGTGATGGTGTCGCCGGCGTTCAGCTTGTCGGTGGCGTCGAGCCGGATGTCGAAGTTGAGCGTCTCGGGGCTGACGACGATCCGGGTATTCTTACTGCGGAATTGCATCAGGATGCCCGGGTCCTTGACGATCTGCGTGAAGTCTATGCTCTGCACGGGGTCCTGATCGCCGCCGGTGTAGGGCCTGTAGGTGTAGGCCGAGCGCGAGCGGCTGATCGTCACCGGGTTGAACTGGAAGACGACGATCAGCGGCGGCACGCTGATGCCGAACTCGACGAACGCGCCGCGCAGAATCTTCGGCTGGTTGGTGAATCCGTTTGTCATTCTTCGGTCGCCTTCTCCTTTCGGTCGGGTTTACAGCGCCGCCATCACGGCGCGAAAGATGCTCTCGGCGCTCGCCCGGGCGATGGCTTCGTCGTCCATCAAGTCGAACGAAACCGGTATCGGCGGCAGCGCCAGATGCTCGATGACCGCATCGGCGTCGAGCTGCTGAAGCTCTCTCTCAAGCAATTCCTGCACGTAGGCGAAGGTCAATTGCGCAATCGGCGCGGCGCGCTCGGCGTGCCTTTCGCCGTTGACGATGGCCAGGCGAACTTCATTGAACTCTAAACCGCGTTCGTCCATGTCGAGCCTCACAGGTCGCGCCTAAGAGCCCCTGAGCAAGGCGTGGTAAGGCGCGAAGTCTGCATCCGTGCAGAGCTTGCCCATCTTCTGGTATTCGCGCAGGGTGGCCTGAATCAAGTCCTTCATGTGAATGACGCCGGAGTTTGCCGCGGCCAGAAAGGCGGCGTTGACGGTGATATTCTTGATATTGCCGCCGGCGATATGAATGCGGTTGGCCAGGAAATCGAAATCGATGTCTTCAGCAATCGGCGCTTGCTCGGGGAAATGCTGCCGCCAGATGCGGTAGCGATGGCCGGCGTCGGGGAACGGAAACTCGACGGCGAAGTGCATGCGCCTGAAGAAGGCGTCGTCAATGTTCTTGCGCAGGTTGCTGGCGAGAATCACCAGCCCCTCGAACTCTTCCATGCGCTGGAGCAAGTAGCTGATCTCGATATTGGCGTAGCGGTCGTGCGCGTCTTTGACTTCCGAGCGTTTGCCGAACAGCGCGTCGGCCTCGTCGAAAAACAGAATGGCGTTGCTGGTCTCGGCTTCCTGAAAGACGCGGCTGAGATTCTTTTCGGTCTCGCCGATGTATTTGCTCACCACCGACGACAGATCGATCCTGAAGGCTTCGAGCTGTAACTCGTTGGCGATGACCTCGACGGCGAGCGTCTTGCCGGTGCCGCTCTGGCCGTAGAAGAGCACGCACAGCCCCTTGCCGAATGCGCGCTTGCGGCCAAAGCCCCACTTGCCATAAACGGTCTGCCGGTGTTTAACCTGCGCGCATATCTCATGCAGCTGCGCCAGCGCATGGTCGCTCAAGGTGATGTCGGCCCAGCCATTCTTCGGCGACAGCTTGCGCGCCAGCGTGCCGAGCTTCTGATTCGATTGAAAGCGACAGCCGCTGTAGAGATCCTCCATCGTCACGGTCGCGCCTTCGCCTTCACGCCAGTGTGCCGAGTTGCGCGCCGCGATCAGCGCATTCTGAATCTGTCCGGGGGTCAGCCGAAACTTCGTCGCCAGTTCTTCGCAATTGACCTCCGGGGCGATGTCGGCGCGCTCAGCCGTCAGCGATTTCCAAAGCTCCGCGCGCGCCAGCATGCCCGGCGTCGGCAGCTCGACCTTCAGGAAGAGGTGCGCTTTGAAAAGCCCGTCCGGCTCCCATGCCTGTTGCGTGGCGATGAACGTCAGCCAGGAGAATTCTTCAATCGCGCGGGCGATGACCTGACGATGAGCGAGGCTCTTGTCATCGTCGCCGAGCAGCAGATCGAAGTGCTCAAGGTAGAGGGCCGCCGGCTGCAAGATGGCCTCGCGGCAGATCAACCGCAAGGTCTCTTCAAACGGCTGGGCGCGCAGCAGCACTTCGCGCATATCGACGATCAGCAGGGGCAGGTTCATCTCGCGGCAGGCGGCGGTCGCGAGCGACTTCTTGCCGGTGCCATCAGGCCCATAAAAATGCAGGATCAGTTTGCGCGTCGCGCGCTGCGCGCTCTTGAGATGGTCGCCGATGACGCCGAGCAAACGCGCCGTGAAGCCTTCGGGCCAGCGCAAGCTCTGCACGTCTATGCTCGCCGTCGAAAACCGGCAGCAGGCGCTGATCGCTTTACTGAGATTAGCAATGCCGAGGAGAAAATTCGTAACCGCTTCGTCGAGCTTCATCACCCGCGCCGGCAGCGGATTGTCGCCGCCGTCAAGATAGCGGAGAATCTGCGACTTGATGAGACTCGCCTGCTCGGAAAAGCATGCCCGCGCCTGAATCATCTCTTCGGGCGTGCCGCACAAGAGCCTCATCGCCAGCGCGACGCCGGGCTTCTTGCGCGTCACATCGTCTTGCAAGTAGGCGTAAAGTTTTTCGTACTTCAGGTCGAGTTCCGGGGCGAGACAAAGCAAAATGATCTGCTCTTCAAAAGGCGTCAGGCCGAACAGGTAGGCCAGATGCGGGAGGGTTAAAAAGATGCCCTGTTCCAGGCTCGCCTGTCGGCTTTGGGCGGTCTGTTTCTGCAAAGCGACGGCGGCTTTCTGCGCCGCCGCAGCCCGCGGACTTTGCGCCGCCGCCGTCAGACTCGCGTCGAGCAACTGGTCTATCTCGCCGTCGGAGATAAACATTCCCTTGAACATCTCCTCCTGAGTTTTTGTGGCGCTCTGCCTCGACTTCAGCACCTCGCGCTGAATCAGCAGGTCGAGGCGCTGAAGCTCTGCGAGCAGATGCTCCCAGCTATTCTCGAAAAGTTTGACGGGCTTGCTTTTCACCCGAGCACCTCGAACGAGACCGCATTCGTAGTGTTTCCATCGACGGTCACCGTGACTGGCACGGTGCCCGCCGCCAGGGTTGCGGGCACCTCCAGGCTGAAGCGATTCATAAAGGGTTGGCCGGTGATGGTGACGTCGGTTGCGCCGAAATGGACGACGACATTCTGGCCGCTCAAGCCTTCGCCGCTCAGCGCCACCGTGTCGCCGGCAAACGCTGCGGGCGGGTCGAGGCTTTCCAGTTGTGGGGGGATGACGTTGGACTCGCGGCCATCAACCAGAACCGAGACCCGCTGATTCGCCGGCAGCAGCCGCGCCACGTTGACGACGACTTGCGCATTGCTCACCGCGTCACCGGGGTCATTGCCGACGCTGAGCAGCAGCTTGCCATATCTTACGCTCACTTCGCTGCCACTCAATCGCGCGCCGTTGACGGTGATCGTCGTCTTGGCCGGCGTGACGACCGTCGTCAGGTTGACGGATTGAATGACCGGCAGCACCTCGTAGAATCGCGCATTGCTGCGCTGCGGGCTGCCGCCATTGATGATGAGGACGACGGGTTTGAGACCGTTCGTGGTGATCGCGCCGGGCACGATGGCGCGAACCAGTCCGTTGGCCGGATCGAGGGTCGTCGTCGCCGCTTGCCCGGCGATTTCGACGCCGATAGTCGCGCCCGCCGGGGCGTCGAACGGAATGGTGAGCGGCACGCCGGTCGCGCCTCTCAGCGGCTGAATCGCATCGATCCAGGGCCGCACTTCATAAAAAGCCGGCGGGCTTTCCAGGCCGCCGGCTTTGACGACGACGCGAAGCCGGGGCCCCAGCAGCGGCGCGGCGGGAATATTCAGCTCAATCGCATTGGCGCTGAGCTTGAGCAAATCCGCCTCGCTTAACTGAATGCCGCCGACCGTAACCAGGGTGGGCCCGCCGCGAGCTTTGAGCCCTTTTCCCTGGATCACCACGCGCGCCCCGGCTGCCCCGTCGGCGGGTTCGAGGGCCGTAATCAGCGGCGCTTCGATAGTTCCCAACTGGAGGCTCGCCTGCTGCAAGGGGGGCGCAGGATTCGGCGGCAGCACTAGCGGGGCGATCTGCACCAGCGAAACTTCATAGGCGACCGAGAGGCGATACGCTTTGCTCAGCCCCGTCCAGATCTTCGAGAACTCCTCCATAGAGATCGGCGAGAGGTTGATCCTGAGCTTGTCAAACGAATTGCGCAGCTCGGGCGGGAATTGCGAATCGAGGTCGGCATCGAAATCGGCATCGTGAATGTCGTTGAGCACAGGGTACTGGTGCAAGATGGCAAGGGCGTTGCCCAGCAGTTGATGCGCGGCGATATCGTCGCGCGCTGCGCCGGCGGACTTCTTGGCGTAGGCCGTCAGCAAGTAGTGCAGGTTTAAAGCAATGGGCGGACGCTTGATGGCGACCGGGTTGGCGCGATCACCCGGCCAATCGCTGTTCTTGGCAAAAGGGCTTTCGGTCAGGCGATACAAGAAGAGGTTGATGCCGTTTTCCTGATCGACACGCGTATCGTCAGGCGGCACCGTCGTGACCTTAAACACCGCGCCAACCCCGAGCAGCGGCGGCTTATTCATCTTTTTTTCGAGTAACTCGGCAATTGCTTTGGTTACTGCGCCGATGGCCAGATAACTCATAACGGTTCTAAAACCCCAGATAAAAACGTCCGAGGTGATGGCGTTCCAAAGCGGCGCGCGAATCTGGCGCGCCGGGCTGTGACCGCGCCCGCGGCGGTTGCCGCACAGGCGCAGGCGGTGTCTGGTTGATAAGCTGGACCTCCAGCCGGTTGATCGTCAGCTTCGCCGGGCGATTGCCGCGAACCGCCATCGCCTGGCCCTCTGCCAGGCCGCGGAAGGCCGGCTCGTCGCTTTGAGCCGCAACCATCGCCTGTGTGTGGGGCTCAGTTTTGACGACCGCGGCGGGCCGCTCGATCAGGCGCGCGGCGCTGCTCATTGGAAGCGTTGAAGAGATCGGCGCGGCCTGGTTCGCCGGTTCTGGCTCAGTCGCCGGGCGAGAGCCAGAGGCTATGGCCGGGCGCTGGATCGCTCCTTCCTGTCGGGGCGGTTCGCCTGAAAGCCGCATGGGAAGTTGCGGCTCAAGCACCCGCGCGGTTCGCGGCGGTCGGGGCGCGGTTTCCATTTTGTCGAAGCGGCGCTCAGGCTCGACGGTGGCGGGCGATTGCAAATCTGAAAAAGCGCCTTCGGGAAGCGCCGCCTTTGGTCGATCTGAGAAGTGGAAGGCGGGGCCGTCACCCGCCTTTGCGAAAGTCGCCGCCGGGCCGCGGTGAATTTCACTCTCTTCTTCTTTCGTGAGGGTAGCCGAATCTGCAAGCGGTCGGCCCTGATCGGTCGGCCTGGTCCCCGCCACTTTCGGAGTCAGCGCCGTGACGCTCTGATCAACCTGCCTGTGCTCGTGTGAAGGATTGCTGCCCCGGTCTTCGACAGGCAATGAGTCAAGCGCGGGTGGCGGTGTCAATTGACTGGCTTCATCATCAGATGGCGTCGGCTTCCGAGGGCTGCGACCTGACGGCAGTTTTATTTCTATCGCACTTTCTTCGACAACCTCAGGCAGCGGCGTCGAAAGCGCGGCGGGTGGATTGGCCGCTTGCAGCAGCGCCCGGTTGTGAGTGGGCGGCCCAGGCGTCCGGTCAGCGTTCGCCGGTGATGGCAGCGGGCCGGGCGGCACTGGCGGCTGGAAAGCGGAAACTGGCGCGGCTAAGCCGCCACGATTTGTATGGCTAAAGCTTCTTGCGCCGGATCGCAGGATGTTTGAGAGATATCCTCGCATGAAATTACCGCCACCCCTTTCCCGCGGTTGCCGCGGGCCGGCAGTTTGCGCCAGGCCCGCAATGCTCAATTGAAGCGGTCGATCTCCTCTTGCAGCCGCCTCACGTAACGCCGCCTTTTTATGCGCGTCATTGCCAGGATGTCTTGCTCAGACCAGTGGTAATGCCAGGCTAGAAAATGGACGTCGCGCTCCAGTTGGCGCAGGTTGGCGCGCATCTCGGTCAGAAAGAAGGCCGTGAAATCGAGCGCGGTATTGAAAGGCGATTGGCACTCCGGGCAGACCAGCTCCATTGCCATTGAAGACGGTGGCGCAAGGCGCTCGATCTCCGCCTCGATGCTTGTCAGCGCCGGCTCGCCAAGACTTAAGACCATCGCTTCGTCCACCGGCTCGGCGTCATCGATTCGCTCGATGCAGCGCGCCAGCAGCTTATAGGTGGCTTGCGATTCATCGGCGTGGTACTCGGCGGCGAGCGCTTCCTGGTCTGCCCCTGTCGGCAAGCGGAACTCGACCAGGCGCTCGCCCCGCGGCCCGTCGGCGAGCGCCATCTGGAAGCGCCGCGTCGTCACCGGTCGGCGCTCGATTGGCAGGTCATCAAGAGAGAGGATCAAATCCATAGGCTTACCGCAATCCGCGCGCGGACAGCTCAGCACCGCTTCGACTTGCTTGCCAAAGGTCATCTCGCGCAGCTTGAGGATCAAGTAATCCCTGTCGCCGACCAGCAAATCTCTGACGGCGGCGGCGCTCACTTGTCCGAGCGAGCCGATTCGCTTGATGAACCTCGACAGCAATCCGGTGACGACACTGGCGACACCGGCCGTCGCCTGAACGGTTGCCAGGAACTCTTCTTCTTTTCCCGTCACCGGGACGACTTCCACCCGGTGATGGGCGACGTTGTCCGCGTCTACGTAGCCGCCGGGCAAAATGAAGATGCCATCTTCAGGGTGCTCTTCCGCCGTCAGGTTGCGGGGCGTGCCAATCGGTGCGGGGCCGTCTCCGAGTCGCTCGTCATCCGAAACACCTGCCTCGACCGCCGCGCCATCCGTCGCGAAGGCAAGCGCCATAATCAGGTCTCCTTGACGTTGGTGTCACGCTCCCACCCTTCGTTTTCCAGTTTCAGTGTCTGGATCATCACGGCGTTGGCAGAGGCGTCCAGGTCGGGCATGGCTTGATACTCAGAGACCCAGCAATTGAAGACTTTATAGGCCAGCACCTTCTGGCCATCCTCGTTCAAGACGTTGATGATGATGTCTTTGCGGAAATCCTTGAGCGACAATTCCGGCTTACCGCTAAAGTTGTTCACCTTGTTGGCCCACTCCTCGAAGGTATGATCCTGGGTGATTCCGGCCGTGAGAGTGATCGCGTCAAACTTGGTTTTTCCGGGCAGCTTGCGCGAGGTGCTGGGGTCTCCGGCTTCGCGCCACTCGACCATCTCGGTAGATTTCTTCAGCGCGCTACATTTGCTCAGGCCCGCCACGGTGCGACCATCCCATT
Organism: Blastocatellia bacterium; assembly: GCA_035275065.1. Classification (NCBI taxonomy): domain Bacteria; kingdom Pseudomonadati; phylum Acidobacteriota; class Blastocatellia; species Blastocatellia bacterium. Next base: position 146,727 of record DATENM010000054.1, on the reverse strand, counting down.
GAACCTGGAACCGAAAGCCGCGGTAAGGGTCATGACTTCGTGTGAAAGTTGCCATGTGCGTTCACTCCTTTGATTCTTGAGATCAGGCGCTTAGCCCTGTGACTGCGCGGTCTTTTGACTGAACTTGAGGACGACGAATTCGGCGGGCTTCAGCGGCGCGAAGCCGACCAGAATGTTGACGATGCCGAGGTCGATATCGGCTTGCGTGGTCGTCGTGTTGTCGCACTTGACGAAGAAGGCTTCGCTGGGCGACTTGCCCTGAAAGGCCCCGGCGCGAAATTGCACGAGCATAAACGAGCCGATGTTGAGGCGCAGGTTGGCCCACAGGTCATCATCGTTCGGCTCAAAGACGGCCCATTGAATGCCGTTGTAGATGCTCTGTTCGAGAAAGATCGCCGTGCGGCGCACAGGGATATAACGCCACTCGGGGTCGCTCCGGGTTCCCAACGTCCTCGCCCCCCAGACGACAATGCCCGACCCTGGGAAGGTGCGGATGACGTTCATGCCGATGGGGTTCAAGAAGTCCTGCTGCGTGTCGCTGATGTCTGCGGCAAGCCCGACGGCCCCTGCGACATTCGCTTCCGAGCCGGCGGGAGCTTTCCAGACGCCGCGCTTGGCATCGATGCGCGCGTACATCCCGGCCATAAATCCCGAAGGCGGCACCAGTACCGGCAGGGACGAGCTGCCGGTTGGGTCGGGCATCTGCAACCAGGGAAAGTAGACCGCCCCGTAGGAATTCTTCGTCGGCAGAGAGTTGATATAGCCTTGCCCTTCTTCCATCGTGTCGGTCTCCATCGGCGTATCGCCGATGAAGAAACAATCTCCACGTTTCGCGCAGTAGCTGACGCCTGCCGAAACGACGTCTCGGAGGCCATTGCCCGGCGTGCAAACGATACTGACATCGTGGACGGGGTCCAGGGTCAACAAGCCAGCCAGGTACTGTGCCGTCTCCGGCAGGTTGCCGTCGCTGCCGAAGGTGACGGACTCGACGTTGCTCGTCGGCTCGACTACGGCGTCGCCCAGGTGATACTCGGTCGGGTCTTTCGAGTTCGCAGGCCGCAGGATCGCCGACCCCTTGGTCTCTAAGCCGCCGTTGGCCTGGCCCAGCTTCAGCTTTCTCGCCGCATTATCGCTCGTCGCGTCGGTCACCCGGACAGAAGACCGCGGGCGCGTCGCCCCGGCAGGCGTGCCGCTGGTCAGCAGCAGGCTGGGATTGTTCGGATGATCCGTGCCCTTTTCATACGTGCAAGCGAGATTCTGGAAGGCCAACTTGTTGGCGGCGCGGTTTGGCGTAATCGCGTTAACCGCGGCGGCAATCCGCAGAGCGATATTCGCCCCCGTATCGAGGGTGCCCGACAGGGTCACCAGGTGCGGGCCGTCTCCGTCGACCTCGATGACGAATCGGTTTTCGGTCGTGACATAGACGGGCGGGGGAACATTGGTCACCACTACCGTCGAGGTCGCGCCAGTCGTGCCCGATGTCAGCAGGAAGGCATTCGGACTGCCCGCGGCGTTAAAGGTGCAGGTGAAGCCCGTGTACGCCGCCGCCTTCGCCGGGTCGCTGGGCGTCAGCGCGCGCACCGCCTTCTGGATTTCCGCCGCGACCGCCGCCTCGTTGGTCACCGCCGTCCCGTCAGTGGCCCTGAGCGGAATGGTGATGTCTTTGGCGCCATCGCCGTCCAGGTTGATCCTGAGCTTGCGCTGGTCGGCGTCCGGGTTCGGGGCTGGCGCCGCCGCGCTTTGACTCGTACCTGAAGTGGCCCCTACCCCCGCCGTTTCGGTTCCGCCATTAGGGACGCCGAGCTTGAGCGCGGCGGCCGCATTGCCGATTGGCAATTGGCCGCTGCGACTGGTGCCTGCCGTGGCGGTCGCTTTATTCGCGGCGGTGGCCACGGCGCTGATGTACTTGGATTTTTCGGCGAGCACCTTCTCGACGAAGTTGCTGGCCGAATCGTCCATGCTGAGATTATCGAAGGACTCCAAAGGCAGCGGCGGCAGCGGCGGCAGCAAATCGCTGCGGTCTTTGAAGACGCCGAGGGCAAATTCGTTGCCGGGATCGGCGCTGCCATCGGTGATGACGATGTCGAGCTTGTTTCCCCACGCCCCTTCGTTGGCGGCTTTGATGGTCAAAGTTTTTGCAGGGGTCGGGGACTTGCGGTCTTTGATGCTGATGTCGGCGGTGGCGACGCCGCTGCCGGCGATTCGCACAAGGTAGCAACTGGTGCCGCCATTGTTGAAAAACTGAAAGACGGCGTGAGCCAGCGAGCTATCGTTGAGAAACGCGCCGTACCGGGTCTGAAATTCTTGAAAGCTGGTGACCAGTACGGCCTTATTCAAGGTTCCCATTTCGGCCTTGCCGATGAAGGCCGCCGTCGAGGTGCTGACGCCCTCGATGGGGCGCACGCCGCTGGAAACCTCTTCGATATAAACGCCTGGATGCAATCGCGCCATCGCTTCTTCTCCTTATAGTGTTAAGAGGTGATGATTCTTAGCCGTCGCCCAGCCGGGCTGATGCGGAAGCGGGCCCTGGGTTTTCTATGACCTCGGCCTTCTGCGAGGTGCCGGGGCAAAATTCTCTGGGGTGGCTCGTGCGGGCTCGCCCTGTGCTTCGACCGCCAGCGTTTCGATGAGACCGCGACTCCGTAATTTCTCGAACTGCGCGTTGCCGTTCGTCTCGTGGTCGTCAACCGGGGCAGATTCCTGACCCGGCCCCAGGTAGACGGCTTTGCCGCTGTTGAGCTCTAAAATGAGCTGTTGCTTGGCTCGGTTTGCAATCTTAAAAGCCATTCGTGGACGCCTCCTTTTCAAGACCCGCTACGGGAAAGCGCGGCCAACGCGCCGCGCCATCACTCAGTTGCCCGACCCGGCCAGCCGGCGACGGCGTGGCGTGCCGCGCGTCAAGGCCCCGGCCGGTGCTCTAGCAGCGACTGGATGGCCCGCATCTTACGGCGATTAATTCGGTAGTGCGTTCGCCGATCTTTTGATTGGCGCTCAACGATCAGCCCGCGCTCGACCAGCTCAGCCAGCGCTTCTTTAACTGCCTGCACCTGCCAGCGGATCTGTTGCTCCAGCAGCCACCACTCGACAATTCCTTCCAGGGTGTCTTGCGCGTCGGTGTGCTCGCTCATGTAGGCCAAGATTTCAAGCGCAACCTCTGACTTTTGGGTTATGCACATCGAGCTTCAGTTGCCTTTTGGGTTTGATCGTTAAAGCCTCTCGCCGAGTGAGGCCGTACAATAGTCCCGATTACCGCGTGCCGATTTGCTGCCGCCAATTCCTGGTTGCAAGTGCTGCGCCATTCGCTCAAGTCTTTGAGTTTGCTTGCGCCGGCAATGCTCAAGCAGGCTGCTTTTATCCTGGCGTCGCAAGGCGAAGCGGGAAAGGACTTTGGCTAGAAGGAGAAAGCGGCTAAGACATTTTTGTCCTTGTCGCCGCTCGCAGTCCACCCATTAAGACGCGCCGGGTCGGTAGCTTTGCGGGTCTATGCGGTGTTTGCGGATCAGTTGCCAAAAGGCGCGGCGATTCTTCTGTGCCGCCTGCGCCGCTCGGGTGATATTGCCTTGATAGGTCTTGAGCAATTCTTCAATGTAGGTGCGCTCGAACTGGGCGATCATCCTTGCTTTGTCTTCCTGGAACGAGCCTGGGCGCGGGCCGCTTTTCTTGCCCGGCAGCAGCAGGTCGGGGCTGCGGATGGTCGCCCGCTCAGCAAGCAGGGTTGCCCGCTCGACGACGTGTTCCAGCTCGCGCACATTGCCCGGCCACTCGTAAAGCATCAAGTTTTCCATCGCGTCGGGTGAGAAATCGCTGACTGGCTTGTCGAACTCGGCGGCGTACTTGGCTAAGAAATGGCGGGCCAGAAGCGGGATGTCCGGGCGGCGCTCTCTGAGCGCCGGCAGCACAATCGGGATGATATTCAAGCGGTAGTAGAGGTCTTCGCGCAGTCGGCCCGCCTTGACTGCTTCTTTGAGGTCGGCATTGGTCGCCGCGATCACTCGGACATCGGCCTGGCGGACTCGTGTAGAGCCGAGCGGGCGGTACTCCTTCTCCTGAAGGAAGCGTAAGACCTTGACCTGGGCGAGCAGCGGCAGACAATCAATTTCATCCAGGAACAGGGTGCCGCTGTCGGACTCATGGATGAGCCCGGGCTGTGCCGTCGCCGCCCCGGTGAACGCCCCGCGCTCGTGTCCGAACAATTCATTTTCCATCAATTCCACGGGGATAGCGCCACAATTGACCGGGGTGAATGGTTGACTTGCCCGCGCGCTGAGATAATGAATCGACCGGGCGCAAAGCTCCTTGCCGGTGCCCGTTTCACCTGCGATCAGGATGGTGGCATCGCACTTGGCGATCAGGGAAATCTTCTTCAGCTCGGTGACGAATGCCGGGCTCTCGCCGACCAATTGTTTCAACCCCTGTCTTTTCTTCAGCGTCACGGTGAGCGTGTGCTCCTGACATCTCTGCTCCAGCAATCGCCAGATGCGCGGCAGAACATCAATTGCCTTTAGCGGCAGGGTGATGAAATCGGAGGCCCCCAGCTGGAGCAAATCAACCATCACTTCTGGCTTATCGACTTCGGTGACAATAATGATCAGCGCCTGTATAGATTGTCGCCTCAGAGCCCGAATCAGGGTGCGGGCCGGCTTGAGGGTGCTCTGGGAGAAAACCACAAAGATAACGTCCGGATTATAGCGCCCGACCATGGCGTGGAAATCGCCATCATTGAAGCCGGGTTCGTGGCTGGCGATGGAGACTTGTTGAAACTCGCTGCCGGCAGGAGCGTGTGATTCGAGAATCCCTCGTAGTAAGCAAGCCAGGTTTTCTGTCGGATGGAAATCAAGCAGTAAGTGTCTGGCTTTTTCCATAAACTGTGCTCCTCTTTTCCAGACCGTTGATGGACTGCGGCTCAGGTAACCGTCTTCTATGTGAGGGTTGGCGCTATAGATTGTTGCGTTGGCAGCTCATCTATCGGCACACCGTAATCGTATAGGCATAGCCGCCAGCAACCACCCCCCGAAGGGCGGCTTGCAGCTGACGATCAAAAGGCGGATACAGCCGACTTCGGCAGGTTAAAAACTCCCTGACCTGTGGGAAGCCAAGCCCTGAGATGAGACCTGATTGCGACTTTCACGCAGCCAGGCGCTCTGGCATCGGCGAATGAATCTCTAACCGTAGTCGATTGGATGACCGGTTTTATGCGTTCGGGCCGTGCCGCCGGCTATCTTAGCACACATTCAAGTCAGGGTGATGAAAATTCCTACAGATTGCGCCTTTAAAAACGCTATGTCGGAATTATGTCTACTAAAAGAAGATCATCATTTAGTTTTAGAGCGTGAGCCCAATAACCCCGATGACGCGAATGCCGTCCGCGCGCCTTTTGAGATTGCCAGCGCAACCCATAAAGACCAAAAGGCCGCCGGAAGCATGTCCGACGGCCTTTTTGATAACTGGCTCCTGAGGTAGGACTCGAACCTACAACCCTCCGGTTAACAGCCGGATGCTCTGCCATTGAGCTACTCAGGAATACTTGTCAGTATTTACCTGGTCCAGGCGAAGAAAAAAACTAGCAGACGGCGCGCGGCGGTGTCAACCGCGGGCGCTCGGAGCGATTGCTTTCGCGGCGGCGCGGCGTGTATGGTTAAGCGCGGCAGCGAAACTAATCCTCCGCGATTGGCGTAATCCAGGCGCAGCTCAACGTCATGAAAATTGTTAACCCGAGGAAGGAGACCCCATGATGCGCAGACACCTCATCCTGCTTTTCGCCTTCACCCTGTTGCTCGGCGTCGCCGCCGCGGCGCAGACCGCCGACGACATCATCAAGAAGAACATCGAGGCGCGCGGCGGCCTGCAAAAGATCAAAGCCATCAAGAGCCTCAAGCTGACCGGCAAGCTCACCGTCGCCGGCCCCGGCATTGAGCTGCCGCTGACCATTCAGCAAAAACGGCCTAATGCCTTTCGCATGGACGCGACCTTCCAGGGCCAGTCGGTCACCCAGGCGTATGACGGCGACACCGGCTGGCAGATCAACCCCTTCCAGGGCGTCAGCGACCCTGACAAGATGGCCGGCGATGACCTGAAAGAGGCGCAGGAGCAGGCTGACATTGACGGCGCGCTCATCGATTACAAAGAGAAAGGTCACACCGTCGAGCTGCTCGGCAAAGAGGACGTCGAAGGCACCCCGGCCTATAAGCTCAAGCTGACGCTCAAGACCGGCGACGTGCGCTACATCTATATTGACGCGGCGAAATCGCTTGAGCTGAAGATCACCGCCAAGCGCCGGTCGCCGGGCGGCGAGCAGGAAGTCGACATCTACCCCGGCAACTACAAGCCAGTGGGCGGCGTGTTGTTCCCTTTCTCCATCGAGCAGAAGATCGGCGGCCAGACGCAAGTGCAGATCGCCATCGATAAGATAGATATCGATCCGCCGATTGACGACGCCATCTTCAAGATGCCCGGCAAGGCGGTCGAGAAGCCCAAGACGGACGAGAAGCCCAAGACGGACGAGAAGCCCAAAGACAAACCTCCGGCCCGCTTCTAAGCGCCGGCCTCTGATCGACAGCATGTAATTGGCGGCGAACCGGGTTGCGCGCAGACCGTTCAATCGTTGGACGCCGCGCGCAACCCGGTGCCCACGAGCTGGCCCGCATCACCCAAAGGAAAGGAAACCCCTATGCACGCACTTGCTCGGCAATTGCGGCTGGTCTTGCCGCTGCTCCTCTCGCTGCTCACGGTCACCCCGGCGCAGGACGGCCATGTGAAAATTGACACCGCGACCTTTGGCGCCATCGAAGCCCGCCACATCGGCCCGGCCACGACCAGCGGGCGCATTGCCGCCATAGACGCGGTCCAGAGCGACCCGCGCATTCTCTGGGTCGGCGCGGCGGGCGGCGGCGTCTGGAAGTCTATCAACGGCGGCACCTCGTTCAAGCCGGTCTTCGACAAATACACCCAATCAATCGGCGCAATCACCATCGATCAGGCGCACACAGACACTGTCTGGGTTGGCACCGGCGAGACCTGGACGCGCAACAGCACGTCGGTCGGCACAGGGCTTTACAAGACGACTGACGGCGGCGATACCTGGAAGCGCGTCGGGCTGGAGAACTCCGAGCGCATCGCCCGCATCGTCATCGACCCGAAGAACGCTGATACGGTCTACGTCGCGGCGACCGGTCATCTGTGGGATAGCAATGATGAGCGCGGCGTCTTCAAGACGACCGACGGCGGCAAGTCGTGGAAGAAAGTTTTATTCGTAGACGGCAACACAGGCTGCGCCGACATCGCCATCGATCCGCAGGAGCCGAACATCGTCTACGCCTCGATGTGGCAGTTCCGCCGCAAGCCTTACTTCTTCACCTCGGGCGGCCCCGGCAGCGGCCTCTATAAATCTACAGACGCGGGCAAAACCTGGAAGAAGCTCACCAAAGACCTGCCCGAAGGCGACCTCGGGCGTATCGCCATTGCCGTCGCGCCGTCGCGCCCGAACACCCTCTATGCGATGGTCGAAGCGAAGAAGAGCGGCTTTTATCGTTCGGACGATCTCGGCGAAACCTGGACGAAGGTGACCGGCTCGGCCTCGGTCACGGGCCGCCCGTTTTATTTCGCCACCATGGTCGTTGATCCGAAGGATTACAAGACGATCTACAAGCCCGACTTCGCCTTTGCCGTAAGCACCGACGGCGGCCAGTCGTTCGCGCAGCGCGGCGGGCGGGCGCACGGCGACTTTCATGCCGTATGGGTCAACCCGCTCGACCCCTATCAAGTCATCGTCGGCACAGACGGCGGCGTCTACGTCTCGCAGGACAAGGCGCGCAACTTCCGCTTTCTCGGCAACCTGCCGGTGGGGCAGTTCTATCACGTCGGCTTCGACATGGAGCGGCCTTATAACGTCTATGGCGGCTTGCAGGATAACGGCTCGTGGATGGGGCCGTCGTCGAGCGCCGGCGGCATACAGAATAAGAACTGGCGCAACGTCGGCTTCGGCGACGGCTTTCACGCCTACCCCGACCCTGTAGACAGCCAGATCGTCTACAGCGAGTTTCAAGGCGGCCAGTTGCTGCGCGTTCACCTGAAGACCGGCGAGGTGAAATCGATCAAGCCGTACGCCAAAGAGGGCGAGCCGAAATACCGCTTCAACTGGAACGCGCCGATTGCCTTGAGCCCGACCAACCCGAAGGTCATGTATGTCGGCGCGCAGTTCCTCTTCCGCACCCTGAATCGCGGCGAGTCGTGGGAGCGCATCTCGCCCGACCTGACAACCAACGACCCGGAGAAACAGAAGCAGGACGAATCGGGCGGGCTGTCACTCGACAACTCGTCGGCGGAAAATCACTGCACGATCTTCACCATCGCCGAATCGCCGCTCGACCAGAAGATCATCTGGGCCGGCACAGACGATGGCAACCTGCAACTGACGACCGACGGCGGCAAGTCGTGGTCGAATGTTGTGTCGAACATTCAGGGCCTGCCGAAAGCGACGTGGTGCTCGGGCGTCGAGGCGAGCCGTTTTGAGCGGGGGACGGCTTACGTCACCTTCGATGGCCACCAGACCGGCGACATGAAAGTTTATGTATTCAAGACCACAGACTTTGGCAAGACCTGGCGCGGGCTGGCGACCGACGCCTTAAGCGGCTACGCGCACGTTGTCCGCGAAGACCGCGTCAACCGCGACCTGCTCTTTCTGGGAACCGAGTTCGGTCTGTTCGTTTCCATAGACGGCGGCGGGCAGTGGGCGCAGTTTACAGGCAACCTGCCGCCGGTCGCCGTCCGCGACATCCAGATTCACCCGCGCGATCACGACTTGATTCTAGCGACGCACGGGCGCGGCATCGTGATTATTGACGACATCACGCCGCTGCGTCAGATCACGCCGCAGATGATGGATGCGGAGGCGACCCTCTTAGAGTCGCGCCCGTCGGTGATTCCGCTGCCTTCGGGCGTGCAGGAGTTTCCCGGCGACGCCGAGTTCATCGGCCAGAATCCGAGCGAGAATGCGACGATCACTTATTACCTGAAAGAGCGCCACGTCATCGGCGATATGAAGCTCGAAGTCTATGACGCCGCGGGCAAGCTAATGACTACTTTGCCCGCGGGCAAGCGGCGCGGCATCAACCGCGTCACCTGGGCGATGCGCCAGAAGCCGCCGAAGGTGCCGCCGTCACCGAACCTCGCGGGGCCGGCGCTCACCGGGCCGATGGTTCCCGAAGGCACCTACACTATCAAGCTCGTCAAAGACAAAGACACCTTCACGGGACAGATCAAAGTGATCGCTGATCCGCGCTCGCCGCATTCGGCGGCAGACCGCGCCTTGCAGCAGCAGACCCTGTGGAAGCTCTACCAGATGCAAGAGCGGCTGGCGTTTGTCGACGCGGTGGTCACAGACCTGCGCGACAAAGCCAAAGAGCGCGCCGGCAAGCTCGACGAGAAAGACCCGGCGAGGGGTGACGTGCAGGCGTTTGCCGACCGGCTCGACGCGCTGCACAAGACGCTCGTAGCGACGAAAGAAGGGCAGGTGACCGGCGAAGAGCAACTGCGCGAGCGCATCGTCGACGTCTACGGCTGGGTGAGCCAGTACGGCGGTCGTCCGAGTGAATCGCAGCTGGCGCGTCTGCCTGTGCTTGAGCGCGAGATTGACGCCAAGAACAGCGAATTTGAAGCCTTCGTCGGCAAGCAACTGGCGGACATCAATGCGAAGCTCATGGCAAAGAAGCTCGACCCGATCAAGCTGCTGACCAAAGAAGAGTACGACAAGAAGCAGGAGAAGTAGAGCTTCTCGACGGTCAAAAGGGCGGCTGCAACAGCCGCCCTTTTGACGAGCGGTGCGGTTGGCGTCCCGGCTTGCGCGCATTGGCACTCGTGTTGCTCCTGTAAGTTATCTCCCGCTTTCGGCGGCGCGAATGCACGTTTGCCGAACAGAGACGGCGGCGCGTCTGTTTGAAAGATAAACAACCCGCTGCTGAACAGGAGGATTATATGCGCGAATTTTTCACGGCCTTTGCCAACAAAACGGCGCGGGCGGTCGGCAGTTACTGGGCTTTTCTGCTCGCCTTCATGATTGTGGTGATCTGGGGCATGACCGGCCCGATGTTTCATTATTCCGACACCTGGCAACTGGTCATCAACACCGGCACGACGATCATCACCTTCTTGATGGTCTTCCTGATTCAGAACACCCAGAACCGCGACGCTAAGGCCATGCACCTCAAGCTCGACGAGTTGATCTCTTCGCTCAAAGCGGCGCATAACGAGATGATCAGCATCGAAGATATGAGCGACGAGCAGCTCGAAGAGATCGCTGCATATTACCGTAAGAAGAAAGAGGAATGTCCTGAGGACACGGTTGCCGCCATTGCCACCGACATCGCCCAGCAGACGGCGCACGAGACCGCGCACCAGGTGGCCGGCGACACCGCCGGTCGCGTCGCCGATGACACGGCCAAGCGCGTCGCCAGCGACACCGCCAGAGAGGTGGCCGACGATACGGCGAAACGTACCGTCAAAGACCACGAGGACGGCAAGCGCCGCGTCGCCTGAGCGCCGAGTTGGTGTAATCTAGAGCCGGTGCGAGAGGCTGTGAAGGGAGAGAGCAAGCCATGAGCGCGACCAGTGATGTCCAGTTGATTCGCTGCCCGTCGTGCGGCGTGACCAACCGCGTGCCGCGCGAACGGCTGCAAAGCGGCGCGCATCCCGTCTGTGGTCGCTGCAAAACTAAGCTGACGGCGGCGGCGCAGCCGGTGGTGGTTACGGATGCGAACTTCGCTCAGGAAGTCGAAGCGTCGCCGCAGCCGGTGCTGCTCGATCTGTGGGCGGCGTGGTGCGGCCCCTGTCATACGATTGCGCCGGTGATCGAACAACTGGCCACGGAGATGGCCGGACGCGTCAAAGTCGCCAAGCTCAACGTAGATGACAGTCCGCAGACCGCGGCGCGCTTCGGCGTTCGCAGCATTCCGACCTTGCTGATCTTGAAGAACGGGCGCGAAGTTGACCGCCTGGTCGGGGCGCTGCCCAAACAAGAGATTCTTCGCCATTTGCAGGCGGTCATCTAAACCGTCGGCGCGCTTCTCAGGCCCACTTTATTCGGAGGCAAACATCAATGCGTCTATCCAGGAAAGCGTGTGCGGCGCTCGTCATGCTGTGGGGTGTCGCGTTTGTATGGTCCGCGTCTGCGCAACAGTCGCCGCCCGCCGAGCAGCCGCCACATGAAGAGGGCGCGTTTCGCCAGCCCGAACTGGTCGAGTTGATCAAGCTCGACCCGACCATCAAGCTCGACATCCGCTACGCCACCGCGAATAATTTTCTCGGCCGCCCGGTCTACACAGAGGCACGGGCCTTCTTGCAGCGGCCTGCCGCCGAGGCCCTGGTTCGCGCCCATCGGGCGCTGCGCCGGCAAGGCTACGGGCTGGTGATTCACGACGGCTACCGCCCGTGGTCTGTGACCAAGGTATTCTGGGACGCGACGCCCGAAGACAAGAAGATATTTGTCGCCGACCCGGCGAAGGGATCGCGTCACAACCGTGGCTGCGCCGTCGATCTATCCATGTATGACCTGAAGACCGGCAAGACGGTCGAGATGCCATCCGGGTACGACGAGATGAGCGAGCGGTCGCACATCACCTACGCCGGCGGCAGCAATGAAGCGCGTGCCCGGCGCGAGGTGTTGCGCGCCGCGATGGAGCGCGAAGGCTTCGCCGTCTACGAGCCGGAGTGGTGGCATTACGATTACAAAGACTGGGCCTCGTACCCGATTCTCAACCTGAGCTTCGCGGAACTCGGCAAAGCGCCGCGCCCGGCGCAGAAGCCCAGACGACAGTGAACGCCGTGCGTTGACTGCCGCCGCGTGTGCTCATAAGCATTTGCCATGCGCGAATGTAGTGCGGCGAATGCGGGGAATAAATTGGCGGCGCGGCGGCATTCAAGCTGTGAGGCCAAGCCCGGCTTAATGCCGTTGGCGGCTGATGATTTCGCGAAGGTGCGCATGAGAATCAAATTCGCCATCGCCCTGGTTATCACCGCGGTCGTGCTGATTGTGGCAGTCGTGCTGAGTCGAAACGCCGGGCGCGGTGACCGCTTCGAGATGCTCGCTGATGGCCCGGCAGCCGCCGGCGAGCGCCCCATCGTTCTCGTCGAATTGTTCACCTCCGAAGGCTGTTCGAGCTGTCCGCCCGCCGACGAATTGCTCGCTCACCTCGATCAAACGCAGCCCATCAACAGCGCCGAAGTCATCGCTTTGAGCGAGCACGTCGATTACTGGAACCACCTGGGCTGGACCGACCCGTTCTCGTCGGCGCAGTTCTCGGCGCGGCAGAGCGAGTACGCCAGCCGCTTTGACCGCGACGACATCTACACGCCGCAGATGGTCGTTGACGGCAGCGAAGAATTCGTCGGCAGCAACAGTAGCCGCGCTCGCCAGGCTATCGAAGCCGCGGCGCGCGCCCCGAAAGCGCGCCTCACTCTAGCCTTCGCCGCCGATGCGAAAGCTGCGAGCCATGACGTGCCGATTACCGTGCGCGTCGAGAATGTGCCGGAGATTACAAAAGGTGATCGTGCGGAAATCGTTCTGGCCATCAGCGAGAGCGGCTTGCGCTCTAGCGTCGCGCGCGGCGAAAACTCCGGGCGGCGGTTAAGCCATACGGCAGTCGCGCGAACGCTGGCGGCCGTCGGCGCGCTCGATGCGCGGGCCGGCGAGTTCGCCTTGACGACCACCGCGCATCTCGATGACAAGTGGCAGCGCGACCACCTGAAAATCGTCGTCTTCATTCAGGAGCGCCACAGCCGCCGCGTGCTCGGCGTCGCCGCGCTGCCGCTTGTGAAAGAGCCGCGCAGCTGACGAAGCGCCCCGCCAACTGCGGTATAATTTAGACGTGTGGAGACGGATTCAGGTTGAGGAAGTCGTATGCTGATTAAGAAGCCGGAAGAGATCAAAGCCAGCGAGATTACCGACAAAGAGGTCTACACGTCGCGCCGCCTCTTTCTGCGCGGCGCGGCGCTCACGGCCACGGCGCTCGGCACCGGCTGGCTCTATCGCCGCTTTGCGACCCCGAGCCAGGAGAGCGCCGCGGGCGAAAAGATCGCCGACGTGCAAACCGCATCGGGCGCAAGCGTGCCGACGATCAACGACGCCCAGACTCCTTACGAAGACATCACGCACTATAACAACTTCTACGAGTTTTCGACTGACAAGCGGCTGGTCGCGCCGCGCGCCAGGAACTATGTCACCCGCCCGTGGACAGTCGAAGTCACGGGCCTGGCGCATAAGCCGAAGACCTTCGACCTTGATGACCTGCTCAAGATTGCGCCGCCGGAAGAGCGCGTCTACCGCCACCGCTGCGTCGAGGCGTGGTCGATGATTATCCCGTGGGTCGGCTTCCCGCTGGCCAGATTGTTGAGCGAAGTGCAGCCGACCTCGCAGGCGAAGTACGTCGCCTTCCAATCGCTCGCCGATCCGAACCAGATGCCCAACGTGCGCAGCGGCAGCGTGCTGGATTGGCCTTATGTCGAAGGCTTGCGCCTCGACGAAGCACTGCACCCGCTGACGATTCTGGCGACCGGGCTTTATGGCGAAACTCTGCCGCCGCAAAACGGCGCGCCGCTCCGCCTGGTGGTGCCGTGGAAGTATGGTTTCAAGGGCATCAAGTCCATCGTTAAGATTCGCCTGACGGACGGCGAGCCGCCAACGACCTGGAACCAGGACAGCCCGCGCGAGTATGGCTTCTATTCAAACGTCAACCCCGAGGTAGACCATCCGCGCTGGAGCCAGCGGACCGAGCAGCGCATCGGCGAGTTCGGGCGGCGCGACACGCTGATGTTCAATGGCTACGCGGATCAGGTGGCCGGTCTCTATTCAGGCATGGATCTGCGCAAGTATTTTTGAGCCGGTAATGAAAGACACAGGTTTCGCCCGCTTCGTCATCTTCGTCAACGGCAGCGTGCCGCTCGTGCTGTTGCTGCACGACGCCTACTATCACAGGCTCGGCGCCAACCCTTCAGAGTTTGCCATTCGCACTACGGGGACGCTGGCGCTGTTGTTTCTGATTATCTCGCTGGCGGTGACGCCGTTGCGCAAACTGCTCGGCCAGCCGTGGATGGTGAAGTTCCGGCGCATGCTGGGGCTGTTCGGCTTCTTCTACGCCGCGCTGCACCTGTTGATTTATACACTGCTCGACCGCTCGGCGAGCTTGCGAGCGGTGATCGAAGATGTCGGCAAGCGGCCCTTCATCACGGTCGGCATGGCGAGCTTCGTGCTGCTCGTGCCGCTGGCCGTGACCTCGACACAGAAGATGATCAAGCGGCTGGGCGGCAAGCGCTGGAATCGCTTGCACCGGCTGGTCTATATCGCGGCGGCGGGCGGCGCGCTGCATTACTACATGCTGGTGAAGGCCGACACCCGCGAGCCGCTGCTGTTTGCCGCCGCGCTCGCCGCGCTGTTGCTCTATCGCATCGCCAACAAGTACCTGCCTGCCTACACCGAACGCAAGCCTGTGCGCCCGCAGCCGCGTCGCGTTCAGGGCGCTTAACCATCACCCTCAAACACCTCCGAAGGTTCCGGGCCGGCGCTGGCCCGTTAGCCGTCGCCGTCGGCCATGCCGTTTCCTGCCGCAGGTTGCGGGGGCCACGTCCGCCCGACTGGGCAACGCTGAATAAATTTCTTCACTTTATTATTTTCAGTATATTTTTGTTGCATTCACAGCGCGCTTTAGAGTAATCTTGGCCAACCCATCCCCGAAGGAGGCGTGAGATGTTCGGATCCCAGATTCTGGAAGTTGCTATCGGACTCGTCTTCGTCTACCTGCTGGTCAGTTCGATCTGTACGGCGGTACGCGAAGGTATCGAGGCATGGCTGAAGACTCGCGCGGTCCATCTCGAATACGGCATCCGCGAGCTTCTCCACGACACGAAACGTAAAGGTCTTGTCGAACAATTCTACAAACACCCGCTCGTTAACGGCATCTTCTCAGGGGCCTACAAACCAGAAGCCGTGGAGCTCAAGGGTAAGGGGGATGACGAGGAGGTCAAACGCCCAGGGATTCTAACCAGAGGCAAGAACCTGCCCTCCTACATTCCCTCGAAAAATTTCGCTCTGGCGCTGATGGACATCGCCGCGCGCGGGCCGGCCACGGACGCCACTAATAGCAGCGCCGCCGCGCCTGTGATCTCGCTTGACCGCCTGCGGGCGAACGTCGGGAATCTAGGGAATCTGGAGGTGCAGCGGGTGTTGCTGACGGCGATTGACTCGGCGCAGGGGGACATCAACCAGGTTCAGGCGAACATAGAAGCATGGTATGACAGCGCCATGGACCGCGTCTCAGGCTGGTACAAGCGCAGGACGCAGTGGATCATCTTCGTTATCGGCTTGCTGGTGGCCGTCGGGTTGAATATCAACACCATCACCATCGCCAACTACCTCTACCGCAACGACACGGCCCGCGCCGAGATTGTCGCGAGAGTCGAAACGTCCCTCAAGGAGAAGGAGGCTGCCAATACAAGTGCGGCTGCCAATACAAGTGCGGCTGCCAATACGAATTCGGCTGGCAATACAAATTCGGCTGGCAATACGAACTCGACCGGCAATAGGAATTCGGCAGCTAATACGAATTCGGCGGCCAATACGAATTCGGCGGCCAATACAAATTCGGCTGCTGATAGGGCCATGGACGACTATACCAGAGCAAAGAGTGACCTCGATTCGTTGGGCCTGCCTATCGGCTGGGCGGCGGGCTGGGGAGCGCCCCTGCGCGGCGCCGAGCGCCCGAAAGATACCTTGGGGGGACCCTGGAACAACTACTTCGCCCCGATCCTCGGGTGGTTGATGACCGCCTTCGCGGCGTCGCTCGGCGCCCCCTTCTGGTTCGACACCCTGAACAAGATCATGGTGATCCGCTCCACGGTCAAGCCGCATGAAAAGAGTCCTGAGGAGGCTTCAGAAGACCGCCAGCTTCCACGGCAGCCGGTGGCGGCGGCACCTCTGGCGGCATCAGCGCCCGCGCCGGCGCCGGTGCCCGTGCCCGCGCCTGCTCCCGCCCCGCCATCGGGCGTGGATGGCGCAAGCCCTGTTGACAACGAGAGCGGCGAGGATGGGTGCGAAGTTGATACTACTGAAAACCCAACGCCGGACGAGGAATTACCTGCGGCAGAAGGAGGCGTAGCTTAACATGCCATTCTCATTGATCTGGCTACCGGACGCGCTGAAGCAGGCCGGCCTGAAAGTCTCCACCAGTTTCGGCTGGGAAAATCGCGGGCGCGGCGATGTCGGCACCATCTTCGGCGTGATTTGTCACCACACGGCGGGGCCGAAGAGTGGCAACATGCCGAGCTTGAACACCTTGATTAATGGGCGGTCCGACCTTCACGGGCCGCTCGCCCAACTCGGCCTCGGTCGCGATGGCACGTTCTATGTGATCGCCGCCGGGCGCTGCAACCATGCCGGCAGGGGCATCTGGAGAGGGCTGCCCAACGGCAACTCCAACTTCATCGGCATCGAGGCGGAGAATACCGGCCTGCCGGACGACCCCTGGCCAGCGGTGCAGCTCGACGCTTACCAGCGCGGCGTCGCCGCCATCCTGAAGCACATCGGGCGGGGGTCGGAGTTCTGTGCCGGGCACAAAGAGTATGCCCTCCCGGCAGGCCGCAAGAACGACCCCAGCTTCGACATGGGGCCGTTTCGTTCGTCGGTGGCGGCGATCCTCAACGGCGTGGCGCCTGCGCCCGTGCTGATCCCCTCTGCCGAGCCGCCGGCCAATCCCGGCCACCCCCCGGGACGTCCGACCCTACGCCGCGGCGCCCAGAGTGAGTTGGTTGAGCATATCCAAACCAAACTCAGCGTGACCCCTGCGAATGGGAGTTTCGGACCTAAGACAGAGGCGGCGGTGCGCGAGTTCCAGCGCGGTCGCGGGCTTACCCCGGACGGCATTGTGGGGCCGAAGACGTGGGCCGCACTCGACGCCGCGTAATGGCGCGGTGGCCGGCCTCACTTCGCCTGTTGCAACTCGCTCAACAACTGCTCGCGGAAATAATTCGCCGGGATCGTCCCCTGCTTGATGTAGGCCAGATGAAACGTCTTCGGCGAGAACTTGTCGCCAAGCTGCCGAGATGCTTCTTCGCGCAGCGCGTAGATTTGATCTTTGCCCAGCCGATAGGTGATCGCCTGCGTCGGCCACTTTGAATAGCGGAAGATGGCGGCTTCGGCTCCACGGCAACTGGCGCCTTTCGCCTCTTTGCTCTGCATCGCCGCCGCGTCACAGGCGCCGGGCAGGAAATCCACGACTTCCGAAAACAGCTTCACCGCGTCGTCATAAGTCAGGCGGCCCGTGTGAATGCCTGTGTCGACGCGCACGCGCAGGTCGCGGTAGAGCTTACCCTTCAACTGGTAGAGCCGCTCTTCCGGCGTGTAGAAACCGTCCGGCGCGCCCGGCTGCGCTTCGGCCATCAAGGCTTCGGCGTACAAGCCCCAGCCTTCGCTCGGCATCGAGTCTTCCCACATCGCTGACGAGTCTTCGACCGCGCCCGGCGTCAACCAGCGCACCGGCGAGATTTGCTCGCGGTACTGCGTCAGCACTTTGTAGTACCAGTCGTGGCCGGGGAAGCCTTCGTGCGCCGACAGGTCGGCGAGCGCCGCGCGATTGTTATCTTTCAACGCCGCTTCATCGTTGTGCGTCGGCGTGACGTAGAAGCGCCCGACCCCGCTGTTCTTAAACGGCGGCGCAGGGTAGTAGGCCGCGCCGTCAATCGAAGCCTGCAAAGGCGGCGGCGTCTCGACGACTTCGAGCTTGTAATCCGCCGGCACGTCAAAGATCCCGGTCTTGCGCGCATAATCTACAAGCCGGAAAGCCGCCTGCCGATACCACTCCACCATCTCCGCATCCGACTTCGGGTAGTCTTTCGAGAGCTGATCGAAGACGAAGCGCACGGCCTGCGGCCCATCAGCGGGCAGCGTCCAGTTGCGCTGGGTGCCGATCTGGCGCGCCAGATCGATCATCTGCTGCTGCGTCTGCTGGACGATGGGCATGGCTTCGTCGTAAAGCTGCGCCGCCGTCTTGTCGAGCTTGAAATTGTTCTTGAGCGCCCAGTTGTACTCCTCTTCGCCCATCGCGAAGTGGTCGGCGGCAAATTGCGCCTTGACCTTGCCCGCCGCGGCGTCGTCGAAGAAGGCCGAGGCGACAAAGTCATGCATCTTCAAATAGGCTTCCGAAGCCTGTTTCGCGGCGTCGCGCAGTTGGCCGAGCAATTGATCGCGCTGCGGCCCGCTCAGACGTTCTTCGGCCATCTTCGGCAAGGTTTCGCCGAAATACTTGGCGTTGGCCGCCGACGTGTTGAGGCCGTCGCGTTGCAGCATGCGCCTGTCCGGCGTGTTGCCTGATTTGACGCCGGCCATCAACTGCTCCTGCGCCGTCGCCAGGAATTGCGGGATCACCGCCACGCGCTTGACCACCAACCCCCATTCGTCCGCCGTGCCATAAGTCTTGTCGCCGGTCTGCGCCATGCCTTGCAGTTGCCAGTCGAGGGCGCGGAACGGCTCGCCGACAAAGGTGTCGAGGGCGCGCTCCTGATAACGCCGCGCTTGATGCTGATGGAGCTGAAAGCGAATCTGCGCCAGCGCCACGTCGCGGTCAATGCGCGCGTTGGCGGAAAGCGTGTTGGCGTCCGTGCCTTCGATGGCTTTCTGGGCGTCGGCGAGCCAGCGGTCTTCGTCCGTGAGCGCGGCGGCAGAGTAATCGCGCAGCTTGCCGTCCGCTTCCGCAAGCGACGGGTCGAGCCCGGCGCCGCCCAGGTAAGTGTTCACGGTCGGGTTGCGCCGCAGGAATTCGACGACGTAAGCGTTGAGCGTTTTCTTGAACGCTTCGTCGCCGCTCGTGTTGCCCGAGCGGTTGGCGTTGTTGGCTGTGGTGCAGGCGGTCATTGCGATTAATCCAAGCACAAGCAGTTTTCTCATGTTTCCTTCGCTGTAGCGCAAGCTAACCGCTTACGCGAGTCATTGCGCAAGCTAACCGCCTTGCGCTACCTCACCGTGTCAGGTGCCGGTACTTGATGCGGTGCGGCTGGTCGGCGGCAGCGCCGAGCCGCGCCCGCCGGTCGGCTTCGTACTCCGTATAGTTGCCGTCGAAGAAGATGACGCGGCTGTCGCCTTCAAAGGCCAGGATGTGCGTTGCGATGCGATCCAGAAACCAGCGGTCGTGGCTGATGACCACGGCGCAGCCGGCGAAATTTTCGAGCGCTTCTTCGAGAGCGCGCATGGTGTTGACGTCGAGATCGTTCGTCGGCTCGTCGAGCAGCAAGACGTTGGCGCCCGACTTTAACATCTTCGCCAGATGCACGCGGTTGCGCTCGCCGCCCGACAGCATGCCGACCTTCTTCTGTTGATCGGTGCCCGAAAAATTGAAGCGCGCCACGTAAGCCCGCGAGTTCACCTGCCGCTTGCCCAGCTCGATCAGGTCTTGGCCATCGGAAATCTCTTCCCAGATGCTCTTGTTCGCTGCCAGCGTATCGCGGCTCTGGTCAACGTAGCCGAGCCGCACGGTTTCGCCGAGGCGGATCGCGCCGCTGTCGGCCTGCTCCTGGCCGGTAATCATGCGAAAGAGCGTCGTCTTGCCGGCGCCGTTCGGGCCGATGACGCCGACGATGCCGCCCGGCGGTAACGCGAACGTCATATCGTCAACGAGGATGTTATCGCCATAAGCCTTGGTCACCTGATTGGCCTCGATGACCACATTGCCAAGACGCGGGCCGGGCGGGATGTAAATCTCCAGCTCGCGGCTGCGCGCCTCGCTCTCTTGCGAAAGCAGGGACTCGTAAGCATTGATGCGCGCTTTTGATTTGGCGTGGCGGGCGCGCGGCGCCATGCGAATCCACTCCAGCTCGCGTTCGAGCGTCTTCTGCCGCTGGCTCTCGCTCCTTTCTTCGCGGCGCAAACGCTCCTGCTTTTGCTCGAGCCACGACGAGTAATTGCCCTCCCACGGGATGCCGCGCCCCTGGTCTAGCTCAAGAATCCAGCCGGCGACGTTGTCGAGAAAGTAGCGGTCGTGTGTAACTGCGATCACCGTGCCGGGGTACTTCTGCAAATGCTGTTCGAGCCAGCCGACCGATTCGGCGTCGAGGTGATTGGTCGGCTCGTCGAGCAACAGGATGTCCGGCTGCTTGAGCAACAGACGGCACAGCGCGACGCGGCGGCGCTCGCCGCCCGATAGTACGCTTACCGAGGTATCGCCCGGCGGGCAGCGCAGCGCGTCCATCGCCATCTCAAGCCGCGCGTCCAGGTCCCACGCCCCCTGAGCGTCGAGCTTCTCTTGCACCTCGCCCTGACGCTCAAGCAGCGCGTTCATCTCCGTATCGTCCAGCGGCTCGCCGAAGCGCGCGTTGATCTCGTCGAACTGCTTGAGCAGATCAACCGTCTCCTGTGCGCCTTCTTCGACAATCTCGCGCACGGTCTTGGTATTGTCGAGCTGCGGCTCCTGTTCGAGATAGCCGACCGAGTAGCCCGGCGACAGGATGGTTTCGCCGACATACTCTTTATCGCGGCCCGCGATGATGCGCAGCAAGGTGCTTTTGCCCGAGCCGTTCAGACCCAGGACGCCGATCTTAGCGCCGTAAAAATAAGAGAGGTAGATGTCTTTGATGACCGGCTTTTTGTCATAGAACTTGCCGACGCCGACCATCGAATAGATCACCTGGTTCTTCTGCGGAGTCTGCGACATGAAACGATTTGTATCCTTCGATCAAGAATGTTTTAGATAGCCACCGCCGCGGCGATGGTTCGTGATATGGGCGTCAATGATCTACTGTAATGCAGCGGCTGCGGATTAAGCAACGCGCCGCGACGGGCCGGCTGGCATCACGGTTGCAACGATTGCGCCTTGTGGGTGTCGTTGTACCGAATCATTCCGCCTGAAAGAGGGATGACATGCAATCCGTCGCCGAGCTGATCGAGTTGTTGTCGATATTCGAGCCGACCGGCTTTCCGGTCATTAGTCTCTACTTGAATGCACAGCCTGATGAACACGGGCACGACAATTATCACACCTTCGTGCGTAACGAGCTGCGCGAGCGCGCCAAGACTTTTGCCGCCGGCAGCCCCGAGCGCGAGAGTTTCGACAAAGATGTCGAGCGGATCAACAGCTATCTCGATACAGAGATTCGCCCGTCGGCCAACGGCATCGCCGTCTTCGCCTGCGCCGGCGCGGGCGATTTCTTCGAGACGGTCCAGCTCGACGCGCCCATCGAAAATAACCGCCTGTTTGTCTTCGACCAGCCGCACCTCTACCCGCTGGCCCGCCTGCTCGATCAATACCCCAGGTACGCGGTGCTGGTGGCGAACACCAACTCGGCGAGAATCTTCGTCTTCGGGCGCGGCGCCAAACTGAATAGCGAAGAGGTCAAGAACCGCAAGACCAACCGCACGAAGGTCGGCGGCTGGTCGCAGATGCGCTATCAGCGCCACCTGGCCAATTACCACCTGCACCATGCCAAAGAAGTCATTGAGGTGCTCGAACGCGTAGTCGGCGACGACCGCGCCGAGCACATCATCCTTGCCGGAGACGAAGTGATCATCCCGCTGCTGCGCGAGCAGATGCCGGCACCGCTTACCGACAAGGTGATTGACGTGGTGAGCCTCGACATCAACGCGCCGGAGCATGAAATCTTCGCGACCTCGATGGAGTCTCTGCGCGAGCACGACAGTCAGAGCGACGCCGAGAAGGTCAGCCGGCTGATTGACGAGTACAGAGGCAACGGGCTGGCGGTGGTCGGCGTGCCCAACACCTTGACCGCGCTCTCAAACGGGCAGGCGGACGACCTGCTGATCAGCGCCGCGCCCGAAGCGATCAAGTACGACGAAGCGCAGGTGAAAAAAGTGCTGGCGGCTTACAGCACCGCCGACGCGGAGGCGGGCATTGACGTGAGCCAACCGCGCCTGGTCGCCGACGAGTTAGTGAAACGCGCGCAGGCGTCGGCGGCCTCTGTGACGTTCATCGAAGACGCGAGCCTGCTTGCCGAAGTCGGCGGCGTCGGCGCTATTCTTCGCTACCGCTTTTGAAAAGGCCGCCGCCAGTTGAACCGCCGGGCTCAGGACTGGCCGGTGCTGCCGAAACCGCCATCGCCGCGCCCTGTCGCGTCCAACTCGTCAACCGCTACGACGGTGGCCTCGACCACTTTTTGCAATACCAGTTGGGCGATGCGGTCGCCGCGATGGATGGCGAACGGCTCGCGCCGGTCGGTGTTGAGCAGAATCACGATGATCTCGCCGCGATAGCCCGCATCGATCAGGCCCGGCGCATTGACGCAACTGATGCCGTGACGCGCCGCCAACCCGCTGCGCACCATGACGAAGCCCGCGTAACCCCGCGGGATCGCGACGGCCACGCCGGTCGGGATGCGCGCCCGCTCGCCGGGCTCCAGCAGGTAGTCAATCCGGCTCGGCAGATCAAGCCCGGCATCGCCTGCGTGCTGGTAGCGCGGCGCCGGCAAGCCATCGTCTAACAGTTTGACCTTTAGCTCAATCATTCTGCCTTCCGGCTCTCGGATTCCCTTCCGTTCGGCGCGGTAGCGGTTAATTTAACCTGTTAGTTTACCGTAAGTCCATTGACTCTTTTCCTCAATCCATCTACTTTGCCTTCATTGGCATGATTGATCGGGTCTTGAGTATAACGGGCATAGATTTTCACTATCGAGAACGTGAGGTGACGGCGTGAACTTGAATCTACTGGATTGGCTGGTCATCGCGGCGTATTTTCTGTTCAACCTCGGCATCGGCATCTACTACGCGCGGCGGGCGCGCGGCTCGACGACGGAATTCTTTCTGTCGGGCCGTGACGTGCCGTGGTGGCTGGCGGGCACCTCGATGGTAGCGACGACCTTTGCCGCCGACACGCCGCTTGCCGTCACAGGCTTCGTTGCCGCCAACGGCATCGCCGGCAACTGGCTGTGGTGGAATTTCGTCATGAGCGGCATGCTGACGGTCTTCCTCTACGCGCGGCTCTGGCGGCGCGCCGGCGTGATGACCGATGTCGAGTTCGCCGAGTTGCGTTACTCGGGCAAGCCGGCTTCTTTCCTGCGCGGTTTTCGCGCCCTTTACCTTGGCCTGCCCATCAACTGCATCATCATGGGCTGGGTCAACCTGGCGATGGTCAAGATTTTGATGGTGACGCTCAGCGTCAATAAGTCGACGGCGATCCTGATCGTCATCGGCATGCTGTTGTTCACGGCCTTCTACACGACGATCTCCGGGCTGTGGGGCGTGCTGGTGACCGACCTTTTTCAGTTCGTTCTCAAGATGGGCATGGTCATCGTCCTGGCCGTCTTAGCCGTGCGCGCCGTCGGCGGCATCGATGCGCTCAAAGCAAAGATCATGGCGCTGGATGCGGCCAGCAACCATGCAGGCTCGCGCCTCGACTTCTTCCCCGATCTGCACTCGGCGTGGATGCCGGCGCTGACCTTCTTCGTTTATCTGGCGGTCAACTGGTGGGCGAGCTGGTATCCGGGGGCCGAGCCGGGCGGTGGCGGCTACATCGCCCAGCGCATCTTTTCCGCGAAAGATGAACGGCACGGCGTGCTGGCGACGCTGTGGTTCAACATCGCGCATTATGCGCTCAGGCCCTGGCCGTGGATATTGACGGCGCTCGCCTCGCTGGTCTTGTACCCTGAGCTGGTCGATAAAGAATCCGGCTACATTCGCACGCTGATGGACCCGAACGTGTTCCCGGTTTACCTGCGCGGCTTTATGCTGGCGGCCTTTGCGGCGGCCTATATGTCAACCATCGGCACCCAACTGAACTGGGGCGCGTCTTACGTGGTCAACGATTTTTACCGCCGCTTCTGGGTGCGCGATAAGGGCGAGCGGCATTACGTGATCATCTCGCAAGTCGTCACCGTCTTATTGATGATCGTGTCATTGCTGGTGACGCTCAAGCTGGAATCCATCGGCGATGCCTGGAAGCTGCTGCTGGTGATTGGCGCGGGCACGGGGCCTGTACTACTGTTGCGCTGGTTCTGGTGGCGAATGAATGCATGGTCAGAAATCGCGGCGATGCTGACGGCGGCCATTGTCTCGCTGCTCCTGCAAGAAATCATCAAATGGGATAGCGGCAACCCGCTGCAATTCGCCTACATTATGCTGACAACCGTAGGCGTCACCACGGCGGTCTGGGTGCTGGCGACAGTGATGACGCGCCCCGAACCGCAGGAGACTCTGGTGGACTTCTACCGCCAGGTGCGGCCCGAAGGCCCCGGCTGGCGGCACATCGCGCGGCTCGCGGGCGAAACCGCGCCGCACGAGATGGGCGGCCTCGGCGTGCAGTTCGCCAACTGGATACTCGGCTGCATCCTGATCTACGCCGCGCTATTCGGCATCGGCGCGATTATCTTTAAGCAGTGGTTGAGCGGCTCGCTCTACTTGCTGGCCGCGGTCATCGCCGCCGCCTTGATCTCGCGCAATCTGTCGCGCGTCAACTGGAAGCCGCTGCCGGCAACCGCCGGAGAGCCGTGGCCGGAAGGCGAGGTCACCGCCTCGTCTTCGGATTAAAGGCCGGTTCGGATTAAAGGTCGGCGACGCGCAGCTCGTGCAGCGCCAGAATCGAGATGGTTGTCGGGATGCCGTTTTCGACGCTGACTTTGAGCAGCGCCTGGAAGTAGCGCGGCACGCTGCCCGATTGTTGCAGGCGCTGATTCATCTGGTCGAGATAATCTTTATTGGTCACAAACTCGGCGGCGGCTTCGGTGCCCTGGCTGTAAACCCCTGCCAGCATCATCACATCGTTGCCCTCAGAAATGTTCGGCTTCACGGTGATCAGCGCGTAATCGATGGTCAGATTGCCTGTGCGCCGGTCGAACTGCGGGATGTATTCATGCGCTTCGGCGGCCTGCTGGCGGCGGTTCTCGATGGTGCCTCGGCTGGTGAAGAGGAAGTCTTCGTTGCGCGTCAGCTTGCTCGACCATGTGTTCACCCAGACGCCGCCGAGCATGATGACGTTGTGCTTCTTGAGGTCGTCAGCGCTTAAGGTGCGGCTCTGTTTGAGCTGGATGTTGCGGCTCGCCTTGCGGAAGAAGTCGGTCAGGTAATGCAGGCCGATGGCCTCGCCCATACCTGTGTAGACGTTGGTGCCGAGCACCAGGCGCGGCGTTTCATTGCGCTCGACGACGATTTTGCTCTTGGCCGCTTCGTCGCTATCGTCGGTCGGCCCATGCGATTCTTTAATGGCGACCTCCGGGTTAGTGACGAACTTGTCTTTCAGAGCGGCAACGGTTTCATCGGCCAGCGGAATCGAGCCCTTGATAATCGATTCCGGGTCGCTGGCGTTGATGAAACGCAGGACCGGCGGGTTGCTGAGGATAACCAGCGGCGGGTTCTTGTCGGCGAGAAACCCAGCCCAGAAGCTGCCATAGGTCGCCGGGTCCTTGGCGGCTTCGCCGCGGGCCACCTCGCGCCGCAGTTGACGGTTCTCTAGCCCGAGGGTCATCACCGCGGCTAACAGCCCCAGCCCAACCAACGCCGCGACGATCTTTCCATAAGGCCAGCGCCGTGCGGCGGGCGGCGCGTCGATCAGAGCGGGCATTTCGGCCAGGGCTTCAGCCGGCTCGCTCACTATTGCAGGCGGTTGCCGCGTGAAGACCGGCTGATAACTGCCGGCGGGGATTTCCAGCCGCACCGGATCAGTGGCGCCCTCGCGCGCATAATAGGCTTCGAGCTTCTTGCGTATCTCGTGCGCAAAGACCCGCACGATGGGGTCGCTCGCCGGGTTATAGCTGCTGTCACGGCCAAAGACGTCATACCCCAGCAGATGCTCGTTCAACTTCTCGGCGCGGCCTTCAAGATAGTAATCGCAGATCAGGCGCAAGAATTTCTGCTTCTTATGAGCGTTGACGAAATACTTGCTCCAGAGCAGGCGGTCGAGCGCCTGGCGCACCTCGTCGGGCGCGACGCCGGGCGAAGCAGACTCAACGATCTGAGCTTTCATACGCCGACTCCTTGGCAGCGACCGGCTTTTTGACCGCTCGCTTTTTAGCTCGAACCTGAAGGGCAAGACCTCGGCAACCTTTGATGGCAACCTTCTCGAATCAATCTTTAGGAGAAGTTAAAACGTTAATTTAACCTGTTAATTTACTGTAAGGCTATTGATTCTAATCTCGATTCGGCGTAGCCTACGTCTGGTCAAGATGGTCTCATTTTTACTTAAGTCCGATTCATTCTTACTTAAGTCCGAGAATTATCCGGGCACATTCTACGCTCACGAGCAGGACGTGACAATAGTGTATTGAGCTTCTCGGCAGTCTCGCCAGGCGGGCAGGTGGTGGGTTGTCCCGGCAATAATTCGCCGTCAGGTATTGACCTTTACCGCCGGCTGGCATATTCTCGCAGCATCATTTTTCAGCATTTATATTTGGGGATCCTCACTTCACGGGTTTAGAGAGTACGAAGGATGTGCGAGGGCGCGCCGCGCCCTTTACCTTTTCGCTTACAACACAGTGTTCTGGCAGTGCGTCCACTACGCACGGGGTTGCTCTGGCAGTGATCGGATAGCGAGTTGCTTGGAGCTTGCAAACGGCTGGTGTGACAAACCGCGCCTGGCTTCGGTCCGCTCTACCCATTGCCGGTTTGCCGAGTCCTATCGCCGCACGGCTTCAAACGTTTCGCTGAGACATGAAGGGAAAGGAGGCATCATGGATAGAAGGTTACCGATAAGTATACTGATGCTCTTCCTGTTTCTTTGCTGTGCCTCGTCCGTCAAGGCTCAACAGGATACAGGAAGTATCAGTGGATCTGTAACTGATCCAAAGGGCGAGGCCGTCGCCGGCGCTCAAGTCACCATCACCAATGAAAGCGTCGGCCTGACGAGAACCATCGTCACTAATGACAAGGGAAACTTCAGCGTCAACCTGCTGCCCGTCGGCAGTTATACGGTTACCATCGAAGCCAGCGGCTTTAAGAAGTCCGAGCATCGCGCCGTTGACCTGCACGTCCGCGAAGAGAAAATCCTCTCGACCACGCTCGAAGTCGGTCAAGTCGCCGAGACGGTGGAAGTCACCGGCGGCGCCAACAAGGTCGAGTTGACGACCGGCGAAGTCTCCAGCCTGATCAGCTCGCAGCAGGTGAAAGAGCTGCCGCTGAATGGCCGCAGCTTCGTGCAGTTGACCTTGCTCGTGCCTGGCGCTTCCGTGAGCGACAGCACGCGCACGGGCAACACGGGGTTGCTGGCCGGCGTTGACATCTCCATGAGCGGCAGCCCGGCCAACGCCAACGCCTGGCTGGTTGATGGCGTTGATAACGTAGACCACGGCTCGGGGCGCACCATCCTGGTCTACCCATCTATCGATTCAATCGAAGAGTTCAAGGTGCAGACCAACGCCTATGGGCCGGAGATGTCGGCCGCCGGCGGCGCGCAGATCAATCTGGTCACCAAGGGCGGCACCAACTCTTTTCATGGCGGCGGCTACTTCTTCCTGCGCAACGATGCGCTCAACGCCACCAACTTCTTCCTCAATCGCGCCGGCGCGCCGAAACAGTCGTTGGATTACAAAAACTTCGGCTACACCATCGGCGGCCCGGTCAAGAAGGATAAGCTCTTCTTCTTCTGGTCGCAGGAGTGGCGGCGTGAAGCGCGCGGCGTGCCGCGCAAATCGACAGTGCCGACGCTCTTGGAACGCCAGGGCGATTTCAGCGGCCCGCATTCCGGGGCCTTGCCGTTGCCCACAGACCCTTTTACCGGCCTGCCGTTTCCGGGCAACAAGATTCCGGCAAATCGCTTGAGCCCGGCGGGGCTGGCGCTGATGAAACTGTGGCCGGAGCCGACCAATAGCAACCTGATCGACAATTGGGTTGCCGCCCCTGTGACCAAGATCCCGACCTGGCAGATTCAGGGAAGGGCCGACTGGACGATCACCGCCAAACACAGCTTGATGTTCCGCTACACCCAGGACAGCTGGAAAAACCCGGCGCCGAACTTTGGCGCGGAAGGCGGACTGTGGGGCGACACAGGCTTCCCGACCGTTGACTCGGACTGGGATCAGCCGTCGAAGAACATCTCGACCCGTTTGACCTCGACCTTCGGTTCGAGCATGGTCAATCAGTTCCAGTTCTCCTACGCCAACAACCGCATCTTCATCGTGCCGGGGCTGGGCCAGGACATCAACGACGAGATCAATTCGAAGATTCCCGAAGTCTTTCCGGGCCCCGATGCGCGCGCCCATACGACGTTCTGGGGCTCGCCGCTGCCAGGGATTGGCGCCAACCTTTGGAACATTGCCCCCTGGAACAATGGCCAGGACCTGTGGATCTGGAAGGATGACTTTTCTAAGACCATGGGCGGGCACACCTTCAAAGTCGGCGCTCTGTACAGCACCAACAAGAAGGATGAGATTTGTTGCTCAAGCGCCGACACGCCGCAGTTCTGGGGGCCAACGGCAGTTCCCGGCGGCGCCGGCCTAGGCGGCGGCTGGGGCGATCCCAACGCGCCGGGCAACGGCGGACAGGTTACCGGCAATGGCCTGGCCGACCTGCTGCTGAAAGGCACCTACTGGGGTGGCGCCGATGAGCAGTCGTTCGTGCCGACATCGTTAATTCGTTGGCGCGATTACGAAGCCTACTTCTCCGACACCTGGAGAGCGCGCCCCGGCCTGACGCTTACCTACGGCCTGCGCTTCTCACGCCTGCCGCAAACCGTCCAGGACGATAACCTGTTAGGCAATTTCGTGCTCTCGCTTTACGACCCTGCTAAGGGCGCCAGTCCGCTCAACGGCATGATCTTCCCGGAGGAGCTCAGCCTGCCGGATAAAGGCATACCGGGCGGCGAGGCGAACCTGAAGGGCATCGACGTCGGGCGAGCGCTCAGACAGAATCACAATAACTTCAGCCCGCGCATCGGCATTGCCTGGGACCCGACGGGCAAAGGCAAGATGGCGATTCGCATTGGCGCCGGCAGCTTCTTTGGGCGCTCCGATTTAAGTAACCCGGTCGGCGCGATGATTAACAACCCGCCGTTCGTGGCCCACATCGACTGGGGCGCCGGGCGGCCTCTGGACACCATTCCGGGGACGCCGCCGGGTGGCACACTGGGGACGCCGAGCGCCGCCGCCGACATCAAGTCGAAGACGCAAGGCAGCTACCAGTGGAACTTCTCGATTGAGCGGGAGCTGTGGCGTGATACGACGATCCAGGTTGGCTATGTCGGTAATCATGGCCACCATCTGCCGATCAACTGGGACCTGAATTTCGTCCCGACCGACAAGCGTGCGGAATTTGCGCGGCGCGCTTTAGATGGTGATGCGAACACCAACGAAAACGAGCTGCGACTGCTGTTCCCGCTGAAAGGCAACGCGAGTCTGTTCTACCAGACCTTCGCCGGCGATTCGAGCTACAACGCCTTGCAGGTGCAGTTCGTGAAGCGATTCTCGAAAGGCTTCTCCTACCAGATGTCGTATAGCTGGTCGAAGCTGTTGGCGCTTTCCGACATCAACTGCTGCGGCGGCGGCACCAACACGAGAATCACCGATCCGCAGAACCTCGGGTATGACCGCGGCCTCGGGTCATTCGACCGCACGCATATCCTGAGCATGAACGCGATCTACAAGCTGCCAACCTTCAGTGGCCGGCATGCTCTGGTAAGAACCGCTCTGGGAGGCTGGGAAGCAACAGGCATTTACCAGTATGCCACCGGCGTCCCCCTAACGATCTCGGGCGGCCCTTCGATTGGCATTGCCAACCGGCCTGACCTGGTGGCTGATCCCGAAGGGGCGCACACGGCGGAGAACTGGATCAATCCGCGCGCCTATGCGCTGCCCACGAGTCTGGGACGCCTCGGCTTCTCGCCGAAAGGTTCGGTCCGAGCGCCTGGAATCAACAACGTTGACCTCGCTTTCTACCGCAACTTCAAGTTGCCGAGAGAGGGCATGTCTGTCCAGTTCAGGGCGGAGTTCTTCAACGCGTTGAACCACACACAGTTCTTGAATATCGACACCGGGTATTCGACCGGCTCAGGGACGAACCGCTCCGGACAGGAGGTTAGCGGTATCGAGCTGCTTCCCGGAGGCAACGGCGTCGGGTGCCAGATCAGGAACAATGGTGTGGCGACAGGAAAGTTCACGTCGGATTGCAACATCAACCAGACGTTCGGCCAGGCCGGGCGCGCGCGCGACCCGCGTGAAATCCAGTTCGGCATCAAGTTCAACTTCTAACCGCGGGGGTTGAACGCTGCTACTCAAGGGGCGCACCGGCCTGACTGGTGCGCCCTTTTTCTTGTGATATAATCGCTCCCCAACGGCACGATCCTTTTAATTCGGTTTCATTGGAAAGCGTCTATGCGTTCAACGCGAGCCGACCATCGCTTTATCACTTGCTTGCTGCTCTGGGTCTTCCTCGGAGCGGCGATAGCTTACGGGCAAAAGAGCGCCGGCGACGAGATCACCGAGCAGTTGAAGCTCGCCGAACGGCTCCAGCAGCAAGGCGAGGTGATTCGCGCAAACAGCGCCTTGCGCCAGGCGCTCGGGCTGACGCTTGAGCAGTTGGGAGCGATCTATGACAGTCTCGGCGATCTGAATCAGGCAGAGACCGCCTACGCCGCCGCCACCGAGGCCAAGACCGATTCCGACAACGCTTTGCTCGGCCTCGGCATCGTCTATCTGAAAAAACGCGAGTTTGAAAAAGGCATCGATACGGTAAAGACGCTGCTGGCGCAAAAGCCTTATCACGCCACCGCGCGCCACCTGCTTGGCAAGCTCTACTTCGGCATGGGGCGTATTGATGCGGCGATCTTCGAGCTGGACGAAGCGGCGCGGCAGGCCCCGCAAGATAACAGCGTCGCCAGCACCCTGGCGCTTGCCTATCTCAGAAAGGGGCAACTCGAAAACGCCCGAAAGACGTTTCAGCGCATCCTGACGAATCTCGGCGAATCGCCGCAGCTCCATGTCTTCTTCGGCTTCTCCTATCGCCAGACCAATTTCCTGAATGCGGCAGTCGAGGAGTTCAAACGCGCCGTCGCCTTGAACCCTAATTATCCGCGAGCCCATTACTACCTCGGCCTCAGCTACCTGTCGGGAGAAGGCCGCGACAAGTTGACGGAAGCGGCGGCGGAGTTTCAAGCCGAGCTGCGCCGCGACCCGACCGATTATCTGTCGAATTACCTGCTCGGCCTGGTCTACCTGAGCGACCGCCGATTAGAAGAGGCGGCGCGCAGTCTGGAAATCGCCCAACGGCTCGATCCGCGGAAACCTGACGCGCCGTTGTTTCTCGGGCAAGCCTATGCGCTTTTGGGCCAGGAAGCGAAGGCCGTCCCGCTGCTTGAGCGCGCCATTCAACTCACCCCGGACCCGAGCCGCAATCAGTATCAGATCGCCAACGCGCATTACTTACTGGCGCAGGCGTTTCGCCGGCAGGGAAAGATGCAAGAGGCCGCCGCTCAGGCGGCGCTCGCCGCTCAGTACAAAGCCAGGTCGTCAAAGAACGAAGCCGAAAGAATGCAATCGTATTTGAAAGGCGAAGCGGCGGGCGCGGACGAGATCAACCCCGGCGAGGCCGGCTTGAAAGAAGGAGCGGTGGTCATTGACCGCCAGACGCTGAACGAACAAGAGCGCGCTCGTCTGCAAAAGGTCGAGAAGGTCTATGCGCGCATCGCCGGCAACGCCTATAACCGGCTGGCGTATGGGTCGGCGTCGCAGGCGGATTTCAAGCGCGCCGCCAGATATTTTGAACAGGCGGCGCACTGGGACGCAGAGATCACCGACGTTGATTACAACGCCGGGCTGGCGTACTTCAAGGCCGAGCAATTTCGTCAGGCGGTCGCGCCGCTTGAGCGCGCCTTGAAGCAGCAGCCCGACCGCGTGCCGGCGCGTGCGCTGTTGGGGCTTAGCTATTTTTTCAACGAAGAGTATAAGCACGCCGTTCAGCAGCTCGCGCCGCTTGCCGACCGCGGCATTGACGACCCGCAAATCATGTTTGCTCTGGGTTTGTCGGTCGCTCACACGGGCGACCGACCGCGAGGCGAAGCGCTGCTGCGCCGCTTGCTGGACAAGTACCCGCAGTCTGCCGAAGTCCATCTGGCGATGGGGCAGTTGCAAGCCATGCAGGAGGATTATGCGGGCGCTGCCACAGAGTTCTCGAAGGCGCTAGAGATCAACCCGGCTTTGCCCGAAGCGTATTATTACAGCGGCCTGGCGCTGTTGCGACGCGCCAAATTTGCCGAAGCGGCCGAAGCCTTCCGTCGCGAGATCGCCCACAACTCGGGCCACGCGAAGGCGCATTATCACCTGGGATTTTCACTCGTCGCCATGCAACAGGTTGAACAGGGCGCGAAGGAATTTGAAGAAACCATGCGGCTCGACCCCGCCTACATGGAACCTTATTACGAGCTTGGCAAGATACGCTTGCAGCAAGGCCAGGCCGAAGCCGCCATCACGCTTTTAGAAAAAGCCGTGCAGTTAGACGCGAACAAATCTTACATCTACTATCAGCTCTCTCAAGCTTACCGGCGCGCTGGCCGACAGGAGGCCGCGCAGCAGGCGATGTCGCGCTACAGTCAACTGAAGAGCAAAGAGCGCGGCACTGCTCCTTAGTCGCGTAATGACGATGTTCGGCGACAGGCGAATCATCTGCCAGCGAGTTGCGAATGAAAGCCCCGTTTCAACCGGCGCGCGGCGGCGCTCAGTATTCATGGCCGCCGTTGTTTTTCTCTTTGCGATCATTGTTACCAGCGGCTTCACGTCAGGCGCCGATACGCCACCGACCGTTGATTACCTGAACACCAGGCCGGGAGTTGAATACGTAGGCGACGAAGCCTGCCGGCAATGTCACCTGAGCAAATACGAATCGTTTAAGAAGACCGGCATGGGCCGCTCAATGTCCAGGCCGCGAGCCGGCGACGGCGCTTTCTCGAAGCCGGCCACGCTACATAACGAAGCGGACGGTCGCGCCTACTCGGTCTTTGTCGAGAACGGAAAAGTCTTCCACCGCGAGGCGCAGCTTGACGCCAGTCACAAGCCGGTTTTTACGGAAACTCATGAAGTCGCCTACAGCGTCGGCTCAGGCAATCACGGGCAGAGTTATTTGATCGAGCGCGGCGACCAGCTCTTTATTTCGCCGATCTCTTTTTACACCAGCACGCGGAAGTGGGACCTGTCGCCGGGCCATGAGTCGGGACTCTTTCGCGACTTCACGCGCCCGGCGGGTGGCCTGTGCGTATCGTGTCATAGCGGGCTGGCGCAACCGCTATCCGACACCGGCAATCAATATCGGCAGCCGGCCTTTCGCATACTGTCTATCGGCTGCGAGCGCTGTCACGGGCCGGGCGCGCTGCACGTTGCCGACCGCCGCGCCGCCAAGCCGCTCGACGGGTCGGTGGATCGCTCAATCGTCAATCCCAGAAAGCTCAGCTCGCGTTTGCGCGAGGATGTCTGTTACCAGTGCCACCTGAGTGGTGATGCGCGCGTTCAACGGCCCGGAAAGAGCTTGCTTGATTTTCGCCCCGGCACGCCGCTCGATGATGTGGTTTCTATCTTTCTGGTGCCGCCGGCGTTGAAGGTCGGCGGCTTTGAGGCGCTCGGCCAGCCCGAGCAGATACGCATGAGCCGCTGCCGGCAAGCGGACGGCAGCCAGTTGAACTGTATCACCTGCCATGATCCGCACACCTCTCTGTCCGGCGTTGAGGCGGCGGCCTATTTCAATAAGAAGTGCATGCAATGTCACGCGCCGGTTAGCCAGCGTTTTGTGCAAACGCACCGCGCCGAGAGCTCGCCCGCGGGCAACTGTGTCGGCTGCCACATGCCGAAGGTCGCTGTGACCAACATCGCGCATCTGGCGTTGACGAATCATCGAATCCCTCGATCATCCGCGGATGCCGAGAGCCTGTCGGCCACGCCTGATATTGACCCGCAGACGAACTTGATCTGGGCGACGCGACCGCCCAACGCGAGCAGCTCGGACTTGCGCACACTGGCGCTGGCGTTCGCGCAGCTCGCGCCCAATTATCGCGGCTACGGCGAGCGCGGTTTCCCCTTGCTCGAGCGCGCGGCGCGCGAGTTTCCCAATGACGCGGAGGTGCAAGCTACCTACGGTCAGGTGCTGCTCGTCATCTCGCCGAGTAATTGGGCGCGGGCCAAACAGGCTTTTGAGCGGGCCATCGCCGCGGGCTCAAAGTCGGCTACCTTAAGGCGGCGACTGGCGCAGGTGTTGATTGACGAAGGGGATGCGGGAGCGGTTCGATTGCTCCGCGAGGCGATTCAGTTAGAGCCGTATAATTCTGCGATCTATCTTCAGCTTGCGCGGACTTATGTCGCCACAGGCAATCGCAGGGAAGCGGCGCGAACGCTAGAGCAGGCGCTGAGCTTTGACCCCGGCAACACCGACGCCCGCAAGCTGCTCAGCGAGCTGCCGCCATAATCTTGCCATCGCGATTATCCTCAGTTCACGATCTCGAAGTCGGCCTGCCCGCGCGCCGTCTTATTTCCCAGGCTGTCCTTTACATCGATGACCAGGGTGTAATTGCCCGAGGCGAGGCCGGCCAGGTGCAAGAAACGCGCGAAGGTCAGGTGCGGCACCGGCGCGGCGGCATAGTCGGTCGCTTGATAGCGCGGCAGTCGCGCATTCAGCGGCTTGCCATCTTTCAGCAGCGACAGCTCGATAGCGACATCGGTCTTTTGCCCCGCGCCGTCGGGCTTCGGGTTATAAACCTCGAAGTAAAAAATCAGGTTGTCGCCATTGCGAAACTGGCAGCGCGCCGAGGGCAATATCTTCACCCCTTGCATGGTCAGAAACTCGTCGGTCGTTTGCGGCGATTGATCGACTTCTTTAGACAGCAGGATCGTGCTTAAGGCCAGCGTCGGCTCGACGGCGCGGAGCTGAAGCGGTTGCTGACTCTCGGAGACTTTGCCCGACATGGGGTCTTTGACCAGCACTTCGAAAGTGTACTTTGCCCCGGCGGGCAGTCGCACATAATTGACGAAGCTCATGGTGCCGGGCTTCAAGACGTTATATTGCGCTTCAGTCAGCGCGATCTGCACCATGCCGCCGAAGCGCGTGGCGAAGCGGCCTTCGCTGTCGCGGACGATGCCGATGATTTGCAGACGGGCCGATGCCTTGTCGTTCTTCTTTTCAAAGCGCATGGCCGCGGTCGGAATTTCAAGAATCACCGGGATGCGATACTGGCCGGCGTCGGCTTGAAATCCCGCGACCCGCAAGAAGGTCGGTATTCTGGCCGCCGCTTCGGTGCTGCGAACCTGCTGCACGACCTGGTACTCGTCAGGCGTCAGCAGCTCGTATTCCGGCGGCAGCGCGTAGTAGCCTGTGCGCGCTCTGACGGTCATCCCCGCCTTTTTGAGGCCGACGCGAATCTGCCGGAACTGGCCATCGAGCTTTTCATTCTTGGGGCGATAGGAGATCAAGTAATAGGTGCGCATCTCTTGATCGATGCGATCAAGACCTGTGCTGAGGTCATTGGTGTTGCGGATGAAGAAACCGCCGGTCTCGTTAGCCACATGGCGCAGCGGACTCTCTTGCAAATCAGGGCCGACTTTGCGGGCGCGGTCAAAGACGGTCTCGCCGCCGATGGCGCGCTTCTTCTCTTCCGAGCTGACCGAGACCGTGCTGGTCAGCTCGTCATGCTGAACCAGGCTCCCCGACAGCTCTTTGGTCTCCAATCCCTTCGCGTCTATGCAGTAGATCGCTACCTGCGAGCGGTTCGCCAGGCTCACCGTCGTTTGCATCTCTTGCTCAATCGTCGGCCCGACAACAAAGCCTTCGGAAAAGAGCAGCAGCGTCTTGCGCCCTTTGATGCCCTTGACGCCCATCGCAATGGCGCGGATCGCCGTCAGCACGTTACGGCTCTGTCGCTGATCCATCGCCGAGCGCATGATGTAATCCATCTCGGCGATCTGTTGAGCCATCAGCGCGGCTTGCATGCCCGCCAGCTGGTTTCCGAGTGCCGCGCCCTGGGCGGCCGCGCCCGGCCCTGAAGGCGTTGCCGAGGGGACGCTGCTGGCAGCGCTCTGCACTTGATCGGACTGGCCTGTGGCAATCGTCGCGCTCAGAGTGGCGCGGTCGGCGGCCAGCCCTGAGCCGGTCGGGTCGGTCTTTTGTAGCGCCGCCATCAGCTTCGCTTTGTCGTTGGTGAAATCGGTCAGCGGGCGCAGCGACGCGCCCAGCGAAAAGACCGCCATCAAGTCATTGGGCTGCAACTTCTGCTCGACATACTTGAGCGACGCCTCGCGCACCAGCTTCTGATGCTCGAACTGCGTGGTCGAATAATCGAGCAAGACGATCAGCAGGTTGCCGGGCTCGCGCGCGGGGGCCGGCGTTTCTTCGCTGCCGATAGGCTGCGGGCTGGCGGTTTGCTCGCTGCGGGCCGGCGGCGTCGTCGGTTTCGTAGCGCCGCCGTGAAAGACGCGGAACGAAGTAATCTCCTGCTGCGCGCCATCTTCGAAGACTTCAAAATCATCGCGCGTCAGGTCGTTAATCAGGTGGTTGCGCTTATCGAAGACCACGGCGTCAACGAAGACTTCGGTGGCGCGCAGCTTGACCGACTCGGATTGCGCGGGCGTTTGCGCCGGCGACTGCCGGGGCACCGCGAACGCAGTGAACAGGGCGAGCAAGATGACGGCGGTCATGGTCTTCTTCATTGCAGTCTCCTTTGCCTTTCAGGCGCGCGCCAACCTTCATTTGACGGGCGAGCGGGCCGGCGGTGTCTTCTTAATAATCCCCTTGCCTTCTTCAATCACGACGAATTGATTGATGGGCGCATCCTTGATCGTCTCAAGCTTGCCGTCCGGCCAGCGAATCTCGATCAGGTCAACGCGCGCTTTCTTGCCGAGCCCGAAGTGAATGCGGCTGTCGCTTTGCGAAATGTAGCTGCCGCCGCTGCGCGCTTCCATCGTCTGAGTCAGGTCCTCGGCGACGACTTTGATTCGCGCGCCGAGCGCGTCGCGGTTGCGCCGCGTGCCGACGGTCTTGATGGTGATCCAGTTATTGGCGTTGCCGCCCTCGTTTCTGAGAACGACCGGCGTGCCGTCCAGGTTGTTGATGACCACATCGATGTCGCCATCGTTATCGATATCACCAAACGCGGCGCCGCGACCGACGCGCCGGGCCATCAGCGCATCGCCGGACGTGGCCGCCACTTCCGCAAACGTCCCATCGTGCTCGTTGTGAAAGAGCAGGACGCGCTGTGCATAGGTCGCCGCGCCGTTGATGCTATCGACCTGCGGATAGACGTGGCCGTTCACCACCAGCAGATCGATCCAGCCGTCGTTGTCATAATCTACGAAGTCCGTCGCCCAGCCGACTAAAGGAATGCTGATCTGCGCGAGCTTCGAGGCGAACGACACATCTTTGAAGAAGCCGCCCTTTTCCTGACGATAGAGCGTGTTGTATTCGTCTGCGAAGTTGGTGACGAAAATATCCGGCAAGCCATCGTGGTCATAGTCGCCGATGGCCAGCCCCATCGAGCCTTGCTCGTTACCGTCTTCGCCGACGCCCGAGCCCGACAGCAGGCCGATCTCCGCGAATGTCCCATCGTGGTTGTTCTTATAGAGAAAATTCGGGCCGGAGTCGTTGGTCAGATAAAGGTCGAGCCAGCCATCGCCGTCCAGGTCGCTCCACAGCGGCGTCATGCCGTAGCGCCCATCGGGGTCATCGACGCCGGCTTTCTTGGACACATCGGTGAAGGTGCCGTCGCCGTTGTTGTGAAAGAGCGAGTCGCCTGCGCCCGGCAGGCCGCGCGGCCCGCATTGCACGGGGAGGCCGCGATACTGGCAGAACTTGCCCTTGCCGAATTCCGGCAAGCCATTCAGCCGGAAGTCCACATAGTTCGCAACAAAGAGGTCGAGGTTGCCATCATTGTCGTAATCGCCAAAGGCCGCGCCCGCGGACCAGCGCGGGTCGTCTACGCCGGCTTTCTTCGTCACCTCTTCGAACGTGCCATCGCCTTTGTTGCGGTAGAGGTGGTTCGGCCCCAGGCAGGTGACGTAGAGATCAGTCCAGCCGTCGCCATCGTAGTCGGCGGCCACCACGCCCATCGCCCAGCCCGGGTAAGCCAGCCCGGCTTTGTCAGTCACGTCTGTGAACGTGCCATTGCCATTGTTGCGATAGAGCGCGCTGCGCGAGCTTTTCGGGTCCGTCGCGGTTTCGACCGTCAGCGAGTTGGTCAGGTAAACATCAAGCCAGCCATCGTTGTCAAAGTCGAACAAGGCGACGCCCCCGCTCATCGATTCGACGATGTATTTCTTTTCGGGAGCCGAGACATGACGGAAGCGTATGCCCGCGGCTTCAGTCACGTCCACGAACTTGACATTGCCATTGGCGCTGGCGCTCGCGAGCGCCAGCGGGCGCGGCAGCAGGGTGAGCAAGGCGGATATCAAGATGAGCCACAACGTAAGTTTCATCCGTAGTGCCTTTCGTCAGTGAGAGCGGAAACCCTGTACTTTAGTGCCGGGAGGAGTAATAGTCCGCAGCGCCCAAACCATCCGCCATATATCTCCACTTGCTTCAATACTTGAACGTCTGCCATACTTCGGTTGTGAAATTGATAGCGCAAGTAAAGCTGAATCCGAGTAGAGAACAAGCTAAACTGCTCAAGCAAACGCTTGAGCAAGCGAACGCCGCTTGTAACGCTATCAGTGAACTTGCGTGGGACTCTCAGACATTTGGGCAGTATGCAATCCATAAAGCCTATTACTCGAAAGTGAGAGAGCAATTCGGCCTTTCGGCTCAGATTGTAGTCAGATGTATCGCTAAGGTTGCAGACGCCTACAAGCTGGACAAACAGACGCAAAGGCGATTCAAGCCATATGGCGCGATTGCTTACGATGATCGCATTCTGACGTGGCGTACTGACAAGCGATTCGTCAACATCTGGACGGTTGGCGGTCGCCAGCCAATCCCTTACCTGTGTGGTGAGCGTCAGAAAAAAATGCTTGAATCCAGACAAGGCGAGTCTGACCTTGTGCATCGCAAGGGCAATTTCTTTCTGCTTGCTGTCTGTGAGATTCCAGAGCCGACGCCGCAAGAAATTGATGACGCTATCGGTGTTGATTTCGGCATCGTCAACATTGCTACTGACTCGGATGGGCAGACCTACAGTGGCGAATCTATAGAGAAGAATCGCCACTGGTATCAGAGCCGCCGCAACATACTTCAAAGCGTCGGCACTCGCTCGGCCAAGCGCAGACTTAAACAGTTGAGCGGCAAACAGAGCCGCTATCAACGTGACGTGAATCATAGAATCAGCAAGGAACTTGTCTCTAAAGCCAAAGACACAAAGCGGGCGATAGTGGTGGAGGAATTGACGCACATTCGCCAACGGACAACGGTTAGGCACAAAGACAGGGCCAAGCATTCCAACTGGACTTTCTCTCAACTCAGAGCTTTTGTGACCTACAAAGCAAGGCGCGAAGGTGTCAGCGTGATTGCGGTAGACCCGCGCAACACAAGTCGTACATGCTCGCGCTGCGGTCACTGTGAGAAAGCGAATCGCAAATCGCAGTCTGAGTTTGCCTGTAAGTCCTGTTCGCATAGTTCCAATGCTGATTACAACGCCGCGTTAAACATCCGTTCTCGCGCTACTGTCAACAAGCGCATGGTGTCGCATCCGCAGGCACAAGCCGCCTCCCTTTAGGAAGCGGCAGCTGACTACCTTGACCTTATTGCCGGGTGTCGGGGCGCGGCGCGGCGGTAAAGGGCTGCTGCCGGCTTGAGCGGAGCTTGTCTTTGGCGCGCTTCTGGGCCTCCGTGTAAAGCTGTTGCTCCTGGCGGGCGCGCCCCAGGTCGCCGAGCCGCGCATAAACCTGGCTGAGCTGATAATGAACTTTCGGCTCGTCGCCGTCGCCGCGGGCCGAGGCTTCGAGCGCGTCGCGCGCCCGCTCGTACTGGCCTTGCGCCGCATAAACCATGCCGAGTCCGAGGTGGGCGCGGGCGTGCGCCGATTGCCGACGGATGACTTGCGCGAACAGCTCTTGAGCGCGGCCCAGCTCGCCGACTTCATAGGCGATGACGCCGAGATGATAGTAGGCATCCGTCTCTTCGGGATTGAGCTTCAAACACTGGTCGAGATGCAGGCGCGCTTTGTCGAAATCTTTTTCGAGATAGTAAGTCCAGCCGAGATAAAGATGGCCGCGCGGGTCGGCGGGTCGCAGTTGCGCATAGCGCTCGAAGGGCGTCAGCGCCGGGTGATAGTCTTCTGTGTTGAGCAGCGCTTCGCCTAACAGAAACAGGTATTCGGGCCGGTCGGCTTCCAGGAGCAGCGCTTTGCGCATGGCGATGACCGCTTCGCCGGCGAGCTGATTTTGCAGGCTCAACTGGGCGAACTCATAAAGCAGGTCGGTAGAGTTCGGCGCTAGTCTGAGGGCTTGCGCGATGGCTTCCCAGGCGTGCGGCGTATCGCCCAGCTTGAGCCGCACCCCGGCAAGCTGACGCAGCGCGGTGATCGAGTCGGGCTTTTGCAGTAGCACCTGGCGCAGACTCTCTTCGGCTTTCGCAAAATCGCCGGCGGTGACCTGCAAGCGCGCCAGCACTTCCCAGTAATCCGCCGGGCGAGCGGTCGTCGGGATCGCGGTCAATGTCTTGATGGCTGTCGGAAAGTCGCCGCGGTCAGCGTAGAGCAGCGCCAGGTTAAAGAGGATGTCAGGGTGGGCGGGAAAAACCTTCGCGGCGTTTTCAAAGATCGCCAAAGCGCGCGCCGGCTGGCCCGTCTGTTTGTAGAGGTAAGCGAGGTTCAGGTGCGCGCTTACAAGGCGTGGCGCGCTCTGGATGGCGCGTTGAAAGAAGGCTTCGGCTTCGGCGAATCGCTTTTGCTCGGCGCGTATGACGCCCATAAAGTTGAGCGCATCGGGCTGAGCGGGCCGCCGCTTCAAGATGGCTTGCAGCACCGCCTCGGCCTTGCCGAGATCATGCGCTTTCAAATTGCTTATGGCTTGCTTGAGCTGGGCGGCTTCCGTGGCGCGCTGGGCCGGTGCCGCGGTCACACGCAGGGAGAGCAGCGCCGCGATCAGCAGCGCGAAAGCCAACAGGCCGCGCCCTCGATAAGTCACCTGCTTCATGCTGTTCCTGAGTCCGGCGATTGAGTGTCGCGGAAAGTCTATCAAAGACCGCTGTGCTTTTCCAATTTTGCCGCGCCGCGCCGGCTCGCCGAACGCGTCGCCGCGTTAAGAGATTGACGAAAGGTTTGCTATAATGGTGGCCCAACAAGCTGCAAGAATTCAAAACCGATTGAGGGTAGGAATGAAAAACGCCAAGTTCACTATCGGCCTCATTCTGCTGTGCGTGTTGCAGGCGAGCGCGCAGCCCCAGGACTCCAGTCAGCCCATGCGACGGCAACATCGCCTGATGCCGGTGCCCGCCGCCATGCAGTTTCAGGGCGGGCGGCTGAAGATCGATGCGTCGTTCGCGGTCGCCATCGCTGGCCACGCCGACGCCCGGCTCGAAGCCGGAACGCAGCGCGCCATGCGCCGGCTTGAAGGGCGCACCGGCATGACGCTGTCGCGCGCCCTGGCGAGCGACCCGCAGGTGGCGACGCTGCGCATCGAGTGTCGCGGGCCAGGGCTGCCGGTGCCTTCGGTCAACGAGGACGAATCCTACACGCTTGAGGTGTCGGACAAGCAGGCGCTCTTGAAAGCGGCGACGGCGGTGGGCGCGCTGCGCGGCCTCGAAACCTTCCTGCAACTGCTCGAAGGCGACCGTGGCGGATATTACATTCCGGCGGTCAACATTCAAGACCGCCCGCGCTTCCCGTGGCGCGGATTACTGATTGATTCGGGCCGCCACTTCGAGCCGGTCGAAGTCATCAAGCGCAACCTCGACGGCATGGCTGCCGTTAAGCTCAACGTCCTGCACTGGCACCTCTCGGAAGACCAGGGCTTCCGCGTCGAGTCGAAGCGTTACCCGCGCCTGCATCAGATGGGCTCGGACGGGCTCTATTACACCCAGGAGCAGATTCGCGACGTGATCGCTTACGCGCGCGACCGCGGCATCCGCGTGATGCCGGAATTCGATATGCCGGGCCATGCGACGAGCTGGCTGGTCGCTTACCCTGAGTTTGCGAGCGCGCCGGGGCCATATACGATTGAGCGCAAGGCGGGCATCTTTGATCCGACGTTCGACCCGACGCGCGAAGAGGTTTATAAATTCCTCGAAGGCTTCTTCACAGAGATGGCCGGGCTGTTTGCTGATGATTACATCCACATCGGCGGCGACGAAAACAATGGCCGCCAGTGGACCGCCAACCCGCAGATTCAAGCCTTCATGAAGGCCAAGAACATCAAGGACAACCACGCGCTGCAAGCCTATTTCAACCAGCGGTTGTCGCGGATACTTGAGAAGCTCGGCAAGAAGATGATCGGTTGGGAGGAGATTCTTCACCCCGACCTGCCGCAAGACATCGTCATCCAATCATGGCGCGGGCCGAAGTCGCTGGCCGAGGCGGCGCGCAAAGGCTATGACGGCATTCTATCGGCAGGCTATTACATAGACCTGATGTACCCTGCGTGGCAGCACTACAAGAATGACCCGGTCGCCGCTGACACCACACTCAGCGAGAAAGAGCTGACGCACATCCTCGGCGGCGAAGCGACGATGTGGGGCGAGTGGGTCAGCCCTGATACCATTGATTCGCGCATCTGGCCGCGCACCGCCGCCATCGCCGAACGTTTGTGGTCGCCGCGCGAAGTCACAGACGTAGACGATATGTACCGGCGGCTCGACGCGGTCAGCATCGAGCTTGAAGAACTGGGGCTGACGCACGAACGGAACTTGCCGATGATGCTGCGCCGCCTGGCCGGTGGCCGTGAGATCGGCCCGCTGCGCACGCTGGTGTTAACGGTCGAGCCGGTCAAAGAATACCACCGCAATCAGGGACGTGGGGCGACGATGCTTTCGCCGCTGACGCGCTTGATTGATGCGGCTCGTGCTGACAGCCGCGCGGGCCGCGAGCTGGCGATGCTGGTGGATGATCTGCTCCGCGACGTGCCGCGCTTCAGCCGCAACCGCGAGCGCCTTCAGATGATGTTCAGCGAGTGGCGCGACGCGCGCACGGCGCTCGACGCGATGATCGATAAGTCGCCGGTGCTGCGCGAAGCCGAACAACTGCCGCGCGATCTGGCAGACATCGGCAGCGCCGGCCTGGAAGCGTTGGCTTATCTCGCCTCGGACATCACGCCTCCAGAGGGCTGGCGCGAGGCGAAGATGGCCATGCTCGAACAGGCCGCCAAGCCGAAGGCCGAAGTCGAATTCGCCATCATCGAGCCGGTGAGAAGGCTGATCATGCTGGCGGCAGAGATGGCCACGCTGAAGAGCCTTCCGCCATCGCAGTGGAAGGACCGCGTGCTGACCGTGACCGCGCCAAAGAGCCGTTAGCAGTCGTCAGCCAATCATCGCTTTGCCGCATTGAGTATGATGAGCTTGCTGCTGCGATTGCGCCATGACGTAGATACCGTCTTGATTTTCAAGACGGTATCTACGTCACTCCGCTAGTGACTTTGTTACAGCCCTGCCGGCATGATGCGGCGGCGATAGAGCATCGCGTAAACCGTCGGCGTCACGATCAGCGACAGCAGCAGCGCGATCATCAAGCCGCCGATCACCGCAATCGCCAGCGGCTGTAACATCTCTGCGCCCGAGCCGAGCGCCAGCGCCAGCGGCAGCATGCCGAACATCGCCGCAAGCGAAGTCATCAGCACAGGGCGAAAGCGCCGCCGCCCCGACCGCAGCAACGCTTCTCTGAGCGTGTCGCCCGCCGCCAGATGATCTTCGACGGCGTCCAGCATCAGGATGCCGTTTTTGGCGACGATGCCGATCACCATGATCATGCCCATCAGCGACACGACATTGAGCGTCGTCCGCGTCACGAAGAGCGCCACCAGCACGCCGCTCAAGGCCAGCACCGCGCCGGTGAGGATGGCCAGCGGGTGCGAGAACGAGCGGAACTCGATGAGCAGCGTGACGAAGACCAGCGCCACCGCCAGCCCGAGCGCCAGCATCAGCTCGCGGAAGCTCGATTGCTGCTCGCGATACAATCCGCCGTATTCAACCGTCATGCCCGGCGGCAGCTTCACTTCGCGGGCGAGCCGCGCCTTGATGGCCTTGATGGCGCTGCCGAGGTCAAGCCCTTCGAGCCGCGCTGTCACCGCGACTGTCGTGCGCAAGCCGTCGCGCGCAATCTCTGCCTGCCCGGGGTCATATTCGACATCGGCGACTTGATCGAGGCGAAAGAGCGTGCCCTTTGCCGGCGAGCGAATCTGCAACCCCTTCAATGTGTCGAGCGAGGCTTTCGCCTCGGGCGGCAAGAGGACGCGCACGGTGATCAAGCGGCCCTGTTGCAGGATCGCCGAGCTGGGGTCGCCGGTCATCGCCGTCGTCACGGTGTTGGCGATGTCCGTCGCCGTTACGCCGAGCTGCGCGGCGCGCTGCGGGTCAACGCGAAAGATGATGGCCGGGCCGCTAACGGTCACCGTGATACCGTCATCAATGTCGACG
Organism: Blastocatellia bacterium; assembly: GCA_035275065.1. Taxonomy (NCBI): domain Bacteria; kingdom Pseudomonadati; phylum Acidobacteriota; class Blastocatellia; species Blastocatellia bacterium. The sequence goes on along the minus strand of DATENM010000054.1, from coordinate 102,308 downwards.
ATGCCGGGCATCTCCGACTTGCCCATCTTCTCAAGCATCTCGGCAATCTCTTTCGCCTTTTGTCGCAGCGCCGCGGTGTCTTCGCTGAACAGCATGATCTCGATGGGTTGCGGCGAGCCGGTCAGATCGCCGATCAGGTCGCCGAGAATGCCGGGCAGTTCGACGCGGCTCATGCTCGGCTCGGTGCTTGCAATCTCTTTGCGCAGATCGTCTTTTACATCTTCAGTCTTGTGCTTGCGCTTGCGCTTGAGCTTGACGAGAAAGTCGCCGGTGTTCGGCTCGGTGATCGACAATCCGAGCTGTAGCCCGGTTCGCCGCGAATAGCTCTCGACGTCTTCGTTCTCCTGCAACATCTTTTCGACGTGCTTGAGAATGCGGTCAGTCTCCGCGAGCGACGTGCCCGGCGGCGTGAAGTAATCAAGCACGAACGCGCCTTCGTCGAACTCCGGCAGGAACTCTGACCCGAGGCCGCGATAAACCATGTACGAAACGACCAGCACGCCGAGGCAGAGCAACAGCACCAGCGGGCGATTGTCGAGCGCGCTGCCCAATAGCCATTCGTAGCGCGTGACGATGGCGCGCAGGAAGCGCCCGTGCTGGGCTTCTTCTTCGCGCTCGTTGGCGCGCATCTCGCGTTGGCGCTCGCTCATCTCGGCATCGTCGTGTGGCGGCGGGGGCGGCTCTGACTGGGTCTCTGGCAGCGGCTCGCGCGGCGGCACTTTGACGAACAGCTCGGCAAGCACAGGCGTAAACGTCAAGGCCAGCACCAGCGAAGTCAACAAGGCCACCGCCATAGTCAGCGCCAGCGAGCGAAAGAAGACGCCGGTCACGCCGGTCAGCAGCGCCAGCGGCAAAAAGACGACGACCGGCGTCACGGTCGAGCCGATGATCGGGATGGTGATTTCAGAAACCGCCGCCTGCATCGCCGCGCGCCGCGCGCCGCCGCGCGCCAGATGCGTGAAGATGTTTTCGACGACGACAATGGCATCATCAATCACCAGACCGATGGCCGCCGCTACGCCGCCCAGCGTCATCAGATCAAAACTCAACCCCGCCAGCCACATCGCCAGAAACGTCGCCAGCACCGTCACCGGAATGACTAAGATCGCGACGAGCGTCGTCCCCCAGTTGCGCAGGAAGCCGTAAAGAATCGCCACCGACAGCAGCAAGCCGATGAGGATCGAATCGCGCACAGACTTGATCGACTCGCGCACCAGCAACGATTGATCGTAAAACGGCGCGACCTTCACATCCTTGGGAAGCAAGGCGCGCATGCTGTTCAGCTCGGCCTGCGCCGCATCAACGACGGCAACCGTGTTGGCGTTCGGCTGCCGCGTGATGTTGAGCAGCACTGCCGGGTGACCGTCGGCAGTAACGATGGTGTAGTTGGGCGCGACGCCTTCGCCCACCGTGGCGACATCGGCGACCGTTACCGGCGCATTGTTGATAACGGTGACGACGATAGCGCCCAGCTCAGCCGGCTTGCGCGCCTGGCCGCTTACCAGCGTCAGCTCAAGCTGGTGGTTTTCTTCGAGCAAGCCTGGCGAATCGATGACGTTGGCATTGCGCACCGCGTCTACGACTTGCTGCAACGACACGCCGCGCGCATGCAATCGCTCAGGGTCAACCGCGATGTGGTACTCGCGCGTCTGGCCGCCGGCGACCGCCACCTGGGCAATGCCCGGCAGCCGCGCCAGTCGCGGGCGAATCGTGTAAGCCGCCAGCTCGCGCAACGATTGCGGGTCGCGCTCATCCGAAGTGATGCTGTAGCCGGCCACGGGAAAGACCGCGAAGGTCAAGCGGTCAACTCGGCGAATGGCGGCCGTCGGCGGCAGGCTAGAGGTGAGCTGCGACAGCCGCGTCTGGACGAGTTGCAGGGATTGAATGATGTCAACGTTCCAGTCGAAGAAGAGGTTGATGTCGGCGGCCCCGCGCTGCGTCGTCGAGCGAATGCGCTGGATGCCGGGGATGCCGTTCATCGCTTCTTCGATGGGCCGCGTCACCGAAACCAGCATCTGCGCCGCCGGCACCACGCCGTTGTCGACGACGATGACGATGCGCGGGAAGTCGGTTTGCGGAAAGATGGCGATGGGCAATCGAAAAGCGGCGTAGACCCCGGCGGCGCAAAGCAGCGCCACGAAGACGACGACCGCGCGCGATTGATTCGAGATGACCCGCGCCCAGCTCAAGGCTTGCCCCCCGGTTGCGCCGGCGGCTTTGTCGGCGGCTTTGCTGGCGGCTCGCCTTTTGTGGTCGGCGTTACATCAGGCGTTTTCGGCTTTGCGCCGCCCGGATTCGGGTTTGCGCCGCCGGGATTCGGCGGGGCGTTATCGCCCGCGGGCTTGGTCTGCTGTGGCATGCCGCCGCCGGGGCCAGGCTTGTCGCTGCCGCCTTCGCCCTTGCCGCCTTCGTCCTTGTCGCCGCCCTCTTCCTCTTCGCCGCTATTGATCTCGACCTTCGTGCCGTCGGGCAGCGCGTAGTTGCCTTCGATAATCACGGCCTCGCCGCCTTGCAGCCCCGAGGTAATCTCCATCTGCTCGGAGGTGCGGATGCCGATGGAGACTTTGGTTTCGTGGGCGACCTTTTCATGCGAAGCCGGGTCTTCCGCGACGACCATCACCGTGCCTTCGTCGGCGTTGGTCGCTTTCAAAGTGACGGCGGCTGCCGGGACGATGACGGCGTCGGTCACGGTCTCTGTAGTGACGATTACTTTCGCGGCGCTGTTGACGTTCATCCGCCCGCCGGGGTTCTTGAGATTGATCCAGACCTCGACCGTGCGACTTTGCGGATCGGTGGCCGGGCTGATGAGCGAAACCGACGCCTCGATCTTTTCATCCGGCAACTCCTGCGGCAGCACGGTCGCCGGGTCGCCGGCCTTGAGATGGACCGCGACCGTGTCAGAGACCGGCGCTTTAATAATCACCTCGCTGTCATCAGCGACGGTGAACAACTTCGCCCCGGCGGCGGCGTACTCGCCCTGATACTGGAACTGCTCGGTGATGACGCCGGCGAACGGCGCGCGAATCACCGCGTAGCTCAGTTGCGTGTCGAGCGCCACCAGACGATCCTGCGCCTGTTTGACTCGCGAGGCGGCGGCGGCGCGGTTGTTCGGATTGCTGGCCGTCTGGTGCAGACGGGCGGCGGCTTCGGCGGCGCGCAAATCATTCTCGGCGGTCGTCAGCGCCAGTTGCGAAGCTTCGAGGTCTTTTTTCGAGATGCCGCCGCGCTCGAAAAGCTGGAGCCGCCGCTCGTAAGTCGCCCGCGCATTGTTGACGTTGGCGCGCGCGTCGCGCACCGCTTTCTCGTCCTGCGAGGTGGCTTCGGGAATCGTGCCGCCGCTCAGCAATCGCAGGTTGGCCTGCGCTTCGTCGAGCGCCGCTGCCGCCTCGGCGCGCTGCGCCTGCACGTCGCGGGCTTCGAGCGTAGCGATCACCTCGCCGGCCTTGACGTGGCGGTTTCTGACCAGCGGCATAGACTTAATCTGGGCGCTGATTTTCGGGCTGACGGTCGCCTGTTCGCGCGGGAAGATGGTGCCGAGCGCCGTAATCTCCGAGGCAATCGTGCCGCGCTCGGCCTGGGCGACGCGCACGCTGACGGTGATGTCCGCGGCCTCTTCTTCGGCAGCGGTTTTCTTCGCCGGCCACAGCCAGTAGACCAGAATCACGAAGGCAATGAGCGAAGCCGTGACGATCAGCCAGGTGCGGCTGCTCACACTTGAAACCCGCACCCAGAGCCGGCTTCGCGCCGTGCGGGGTTCTTCGCCGGGCGGCCTGTCGAGCTTTAAAAGTTTATCTTCTTCGCGTCCCATCACTGTCCTGCGGCTTGCGCCAATCGCGTCCGCGCGATCTGATAATCGAAGAGCGCCTGGAACAAGGCGGCGCGCTGGGCGGCGAGCGTCGTCTGCGCGTCGGTGACTTCAAGGATCGGCGCTTCGCCGGCGCGGTAGCGGGCGATGGAAGTCTGCACGTTGCGCTCGGCGACGGTGACGGCGCTCTGCAAAATCTGCACGCGCCGCGCCGCCGACAGCGCCTGCTCGCGCGCCGAGTAAAACTGCTGGTTGAAGGTGCGCAAGGCCAGCGCGCGTTGCGCGTCGAGGGACTGGGCGCGCAATTGCGCCTGACGCTCGCGGCTGCGACTGATGCCCCAATCGAATAGGGGGATCGTCACGCTAATGGTTGCGAGGACGCCGGTGTGCTGCTTGAGCGGCGTCGGCTTCAACGAGTCGGTGTCGAAGCCGCCGTTGAGGCTATAAGAGAGTTGCGGGCGGCGCTCGGCGCGGGCGGCAGAGACTTCCTGCTCGGCGGCGCGGCGCTGCGCGTCGAACTGTTGAAGCTCCGGTCGCTTTGTAATATCCGCCACAGCAAAGCCGTTCAGCTCATTGGTGTCGGGCGGCGCGATGGTCAGGTCGGTCGCCGCAATCGGGCGAGTGAAATCGTAACCGACAAAGACGCGCAAGGTGTCCGCGGCGATCAACTCGGCGGCGCGCGCCTGCTCCATCTCGTCACGGCGGGATGCGGTCTGCAAGCGCGCCCGCGCGTAATCGACCTCGGCGACTTCACCGCCTTGAAAGAGCAGGTTGGTGATCTGCTCGAACTCTTCGGCGGCCTTCAGGCTCAGTTCTGCCGAGCGCCGGCGGGCGGCGGCCAGCGCCAGCCCGTAATAGGCTTCGTTGACCGCCTGGACGAGCGCGCGGCGAGCGACTTCGGTGCCGGCGTGCGCGGCTTCAAGCAGCGCGGCGCTGCGGCGTAGCGAGGCGCGCAGGCGGCCCGACAGGTCTATGTCGCCGGTGACGCCGACCAGCGGCTCGTACTCGCGCACGGCATTGGCGCTGATGAAGCTGAAAGCATCCGCCGGCATCGGGCCGTGCGACGGCGAGTTGTAGGTGAACGATAGCGAGCTGGTCAGGCGCGGCAGGAAAGCCAGCCGCGCTTGGCGCACGTCTTCGGCGGCGATCAACTCTTCGACGCGCGCCTGCTGAAAAGTCGAAGCCTGATTGATGGCCTGCTGCACGGCATCACCGAGCGCAATCGGAGTGCCCGGCTGCGTGGGCGCTTGCGTCGCCGGTTGCGCAAAGGGCACGGCGGGTGCGGGAGGTTGCGCAGGTGTGGTTGGCGGCGCGGGGTTGGGCGCGGGGGTCGGCGGGTTCTGATTTTGCGAAGGCTTTGTTGCCGGTGGATTCGGGTTCTGCTGCGGCGTCGGCTGCTGCTGCCCGTGCGTGTTGGTGATCCATATAACAGAGAGCAGCGCGGCGGCAAGGCCGAGCCGGATGCGCGAACGGAGAGCCTGTCGGATGATGCGGGCGGTGCGATTCTTCAGTGTGATCATCTCTGTCGCCGTTCAAGCCGCGCGACTAAGGATCAGCCGGCAGCTTAAACGAATGGGGAAAGCTCATCCACACCTGAATCATAACATCGGCATTGCTGTGCGCGCACTTCGTTGACTGCCACGCCTTACCTCTGCCGCTTCACTTGCCGTAGACCAGAACGACAAACGAGCCGGGAACGATAGAAGGCCGCGGGCGCGGGCGTTCCGGCGTGGCGGCGGGCGGCGGGCCGAATTGCGCCGTCGCCACGTAGACGTTGTGCGTCTTGGGGTCGAGGGCGATTGTGCGCGCGCCTCTCTGCGTCGGCACGGTTTCGACGACCGTGTACTTGTCGGCGGCGTCTTCATGCACGACGGTCAGCGTGCCTTCGCCGTTCGAGCTGAAGGCAAGCTTCGTGTCCGGGTCGAATGCGGCGCCGTCCACGCCCTGGCCGATTGCGAGGTCGGCGACGACGCGCCCGTTGTCGGCATTCATCACGATCATCTTTTTGTTGGAGCAGACAACGAAGAGACGGCGCGTGTGGCGGTCCATCGCCATGCCGCTCGGCTCTTCGCCGGGCGCAAGCGGCCAGCGCGCCTTGACGCTCAGACTCTTTGAATCAAACGCCACGACTTCGCTCTTGTCTTCGATGTTGACGTAGACCATGCCGTGACCATCGGCGGCGGCGAACTCCGGCTTGCCGCCAAGCGCGATGGTGCCGGCGACCGTGCCGGTGGCCGCATCAATGGCGGTCGTGTCGGCGCTCGCGCCGTTGAAAGTGAAGACGCGCCGCGACGCCGGGTCATAAATAATGGCGTCGGGATTCTTGCCGGTCTTAACCTGTCCGGTGACGCTCAGCGTCTTCAGGTCAAAGATCGTCACGTTGTTGTCGCGGCCATTGCTCGTAAAGCCGTGGCCGACCTCCGGCACAATGGCGATGCCGTGGACGCCATTGGTGTTGGGAATCTCGCCGACGACCGAGCCCTTGTCCAGATCAATCACGACGACGCGCGTGGCGTGCGAGACATAAAGGCGGCGCGCGTCGCTATCCACCGTCAGGTAATCCCATCCGCCCTCGCCGCCGACCTCTATGCGCTTCAGCAGGTGATAGCCCGCCGGCGGTTTCTTGTCAGTCAACGGCTGGGCTTGCGTGGCAATATAGGCAGTGAGTAAGAAGACGGCGGTCAGCAAAGGGAGCAATTTGATTCTTGAGGCGCGCATTACATCGGGCTCCTTCCACGAGGTGCTTTTAGAGCTATCATCCGGGGAGATGGATTCAACCAATAGCATGGATGTTTCTAAAGCTTCGCCCCGCGGTTGTCAACAAGCCGCCGCCAGCTTTGATCGTGCCGGCGCGCTTTTCCCACGGCTGTGCGCTCAATGATGGATCAGGTGATGCTTGATGGCTCGGCGGTGTTTGACCACCTGATAGCCGACGCTGCCGGCTGGCCCGAATGCCATGCCGATGGCTATGGGAGCGCCAATCGAAGCGATCTTTTTTGCCGCCGAATGGTGATGATGCCGCTTGTGATGATGGCGGTGCGACCCGGCCAGAGCGTCCGGCGCGAGGCTCATCAACATCAGGCCCGCCGCGAGAATAATAGACAATACGCCTTTCCGGTTCATATATTCCTCCCTCAATCTCTGCTCTTATTCAGGCAACATCAGTGCCATAAAGATGCGCTGCGCCAGCCCTGTAAAGCGCCGAAGCGGGCGGCGGTGTTCTGATACGTGTCAACAGCGGAGACAACCATACAGGGGGGCGCATCTTCGAGCAGGGTGAGAGTTGAGCCCTCCGCCGGCGCAATAAAATCACAAGATGGCGGCGCAAGAAAATCGTAAGAATACGCTTTACAACGATTCAGCACTTGGCGCATCATAATTAACGCACCCCAACAAAACACGAACTATTGGGTCAGGTTTTTCTAAGGAGACTGTCGTATGCGTGTCAATCGAAAACTCTCTCGCGCCGTGTCTGTGGTCCCGGCGCTGGTTATTGCTCTGGCCGTCCTCGCGGTTGCGCAAACCGGCTCGGACAGCCGCTCGGCAAACGTTCGCATCAAGAATTTCGGCCAGGTGGATAAGCACCTCTATCGCGGCGCGCAGCCAAGTCGTCGTGATTACGCCGATCTGGCGGCGCTCGGCGTCAAGACCGTCATCGATCTTCAGCAGGATGGCGAAGGCGGCGAAGAGCAAGAGGTCGAGGACGCGGGGATGAAGTTCTACCGCATCCCGATGAGCGACAAATCATGGCCGTCGGCGGAAAAGGCCGAGCTGTTCTTGAAGCTGGTCAATGATCCCGCCAACCAGCCGGTCTTTTTCCATTGCCACGGCGGCCGCCACCGCACCGGCGCAATGACGGCGATCTATCGTCTCACCCACGACAAGTGGACGGCCGACCGCGCCTATGCCGAGATGAAGCAGTACGATTTCGAAAGCGGCTTCGGTCACGGCACGCTCAAGGATTACGTCTACGATTACGCGCAGAAGTCGCAGAAGAGCATCGTCGTTGATGCCGGCACCAACAAGTAACCAGCCACTCTGAAGAGGGTCATCAGTTATGAAGCAACGATTCAATCGCCTGAGCTCCAGTCTGCTTGTGCTGGCGCTCCTGGTCTCGGTCAGCGCCGCTCAGAGTGAGGTGCGTTACAAAGAGCTGCCGAACTTCCGCAAGGTGCAAGACCACCTTTATCGCGGCGGCCAGCCCGCGACCGGCGGCGTGAAGAAGCTCGCTGAGATCGGCGTCAAAACCATCATCAACCTGCGCGGCGAAGACGAGCTCTCACACGCCGAAGAGGCCGAAGCCAAGGCGCTCGGCCTGCGCTACTACGCCGTGTCGATGCCGGGGTTGAGCCGCCCGACTGACGCGCAGGTCAAGAAGGTGATGGCGCTCATAGACGATCAACAGAACTGGCCGGTCTTTATTCACTGCAAACGCGGCTCTGATCGAACCGGAACGATCATTGCCTGTTATCGCATCGCGAAAGAGGGCTGGACGGACGAGCGCGCCATTGCCGAGGCCCGGCAGTACGGCATGAGCTGGACGGAATTCGGTATGCGGAATTACATCTCGGATTACGCCCGCCAGAATCTTGAGCAGGCCAAGCAGGTCAAGGTCGGGGTGACGCAGTAAGCGCGCCCCGCCTTAGCGTCCCAGCAGATAGAACCAGCGCGGATCGCCTTCGCCGTCCGCGCGCAAAAAATCTTCAACCACAAACCCGGCTTCAAGGGCCGCAAGAAACGCCGCGCGGGTCGCCTCGCGCCAGCGAGTAGCGGCCTGCGGCTGGCGTTCTTTCAGCGCCGTGATATCGTGCGGAATCTCGATCATGCACGAATCGCCGGCCAGCCGCGCCGCAAAATCTTCTAGCTGCGGCTCCCCCGCCGTGTTGATGACGAGCGCCATGCGCGCCGCCTCTTCAAGATCAGCGATAAGCTTAGCGGGGCGGGCGCTCGCCTGGTCGCGGCGGATGCGCGTCTTGACGTGATGGCTGGCAAGCAGCCAGCGCACCCACAGCCGGTCTGTGCCGAACCCCTGATGCAGCGGGCTCGAAGTCGCTTCGCCATAAAAATTGACCAGATACCGTTCCGAGATGACGCCGAGCTTGCCGAAATTCAGGTGGGCGTTCAGGCTTTGTAGCGGGTCATACGTCCAGGTGATTTCGTCGAGGTTGTGGCCCATCGCGAAGTCGCGTTGCGCCAGCTTGAGGTAAAAGCCCGCCTGGGCGTTGCGGCATTCGGGCTTGACCGCCAGCATATGCGAATGGATCGAGGCGCGGCCGCCTTCGAGCGCCGGGAAGCCATACGCAAAGCCGATCATCCGGTCGCCGTCAAAAGCTCCGAGAACGCAGCCGCCCGCATGCGCTGTGGCCATCATGGTTGCCGCCGGCATGATGTCGAGATCGCTGAACTGCCATGCCTCGCGCTGCAACTCTTCGATGGCGTGATACTCGGCTTCGCTCCTGACTTCGCGAATGACGTACCGCTTACCGCCTGAATCCCACTCAAACATTGGCTCATCCATCTTCACTGAATTCGATTGGCCCACGCTCGCGCCCAGTGTAGCCGGCAACGCAGAGCGTAACAAGCGACAAGTGATGCCGAGAGAAGTCAGGAGTCAGGAGTCAGAATGAATAAGGAAGTCGGCGGCCGTGAGTACACTTCGCGCGCCGCCGCTTTTATTCTGACTCCTGACTCCTGACTCATGACTTCCTCTTTCTCGTCCCTGGTCACCATCTGAATGCGTTTGCCGCTCGGTTTGCGGCTCGGTTAGAATCAAGTTTCCGAATTGCCCATCAGCCTCTCTCGCCCCGGGTGTTGCGGGATTGATCTACCACGATCAAGCGGAGGCGGTAGGCGCGCAATCCCGCTGACCCACTTCAAGTCAAGGAGCCGAGACCTATGGCGACACGCACGCACACGCCGGATGTCATCAACCCGGTGACTGGCGACCTGGATAAACATCCGCCCGGGCTTTATGTATTGTTCGCCACAGAGATGTGGGAGCGCTTCGGCTTCTACACCATGGTGGCGATGTTCACCCTTTACCTGCGCGACGAGAAAGAAGGCTTCGGCTGGTCGGCGGCAGAGGCGTCAACGCTGTACGCCAACTATCAGATGTTTGTCTACGCCAGCCCGCTCCTCGGCGGCTGGCTGGCGGACAAGTATCTCGGCTACCGCCGCGCCGTGATGATCGGCGCGGTCTTTTTTATGGCCGGCTACTTGATGCTTTATGTCCATTCGCTGCCGGTGCTCTACACGGCGCTCACCTTCCTGGTCATCGGCAATGGCCTGTTCAAGCCGAACGTGTCGACGATGGTCGGCAACCTCTACCCCGACGGCAGCCGCCTGAAAGACCGCGCCTACAACCTCTTCTACATGGGGATCAATATCGGCGCTTTTCTCGCGCCCATCTCGGCCACCATCGTGCAGGCCAAATTCGGCTTCCGCCCGGGCTTCACCGTCGCCGCCCTCGGCATGGTCTTGTCGCTGGCGATCCTCTGGCGCTTTAAGCATTACGTCGAGGAGAAGAAGAAGGCGTTAACCGGCCCGCGCGAGATGGCCGACGCGGCGGCGACCACCGCCGACGCGCCGCCCGCGGGCATCAGCCGCCAGAGCGCGATGGATGCGGTGCCCGAATGGAAGCGTATCGGCGCACTCGTTGTCGTCTTCCTGGTCGTTATCGTCTTCTGGATGGTCTTTCATCAGAATGGCACGACGATCACCTTCTGGGCGGACGAGAACACCGCCTGGAATGTGCGCGGCATCATCTCGAACGCCATCAACCCCGGCTGGGTCATCTTGCTAACGGTGCCGCTGATCACCTTCTGGCGCTGGCTCGACAAGAAAGGCAAGGAGCCATCAACGCCGACCAAGATGGCCTTCGGCATGGCGATGACGGCGCTGGCGTTCTTCATCTTCTTCCTGGCGGCAAAGTCGGGCGAGGCGACGGTGACCGGCAGCAATATCTACGCTTACAAAGTCTCGCCCGCCTGGCTGGTCGGCGCTTATGGCGTGCTGACGCTTGGTGAGTTGATGCTCTCGCCGATGGGCTTGTCGCTGGTGTCAAAAGTCGCGCCGACGCGGTTGCGCGGCTTTATGATGGGCGGCTGGTTCTTTGCGACGGCGATGGGCAACAAGCTGACGCAGATCGCCGTCTTCTGGACGAAGTGGCCGCACTCAACCTTCTGGATCGTCTTGAGCGGGTTGGCGCTGGTGATGGCCGTCGTCCTGCTTGTCTTGCTGCGCCCGCTCAAGAAGGCGATGCCCGGCGTCTGATCCGTGGCGGATAGGACAAACGATTCAGCGGCAGAAGGGGAATGCCGCGGGCGAACGGCGCGCCGTTCGCGCCTTGATCGCAATCAACATAAGGACAATCTAATATGGCAACTAACACCTTCACGCCCGACGAGGCCGCCGATTCGGCGTTAGATACATCCGGGCTCGGCGGCCAGCCGGCGGGACTCTCGACGCTCTTCTTCACAGAGATGTGGGAGCGTTTTAGCTATTATGGCATGCGCGGTCTGCTGCTGCTGTTCATGAAAACTCCGGTAGCCGAGGGGGGCCTGGGCTTTGCCATACCCAAGGCGGCAGCCATCTATGGCGCCTACACGGCATCGGTCTACCTGATGTCGCTGCCCGGCGGCTGGGTCGCCGATAATCTGCTCGGCGCGCGATTGTCCGTGCTGATCGGCGGCATCCTGATCGCCTGCGGCCATTTCTCGATGGTCTTTTCGTCGCTATCGACATTTTATGCCGGCCTGATCCTGATCGTTTTCGGCACCGGCCTGTTGAAGCCGAACATCAGCACGATGGTCGGCAGCCTCTACAGCAAAGACGACCCGCGCCGCGATGCCGGGTTTTCGATCTTCTACATGGGCATCAACCTGGGCGCATTCCTCGCGCCGATTGTTTGCGGCTTTCTGGCGCAGAGCGACTGGTTCAAAGGATTCCTTGGGCGAATGGGATTTCATCCCGAAGGGAGCTGGCACTGGGGATTTGCTATGGCTGGCATCGGCATGACGTTTGGGCTGATTCAATATCTTGCCGCGCGCAAGCGCCTGGCTCAAGTCGGCAACCGGCCCCGCAAGGGGCAAGTCGCCCTCACGGCGGAGCCTCAGACGGAGGCCGCCGTGCACAGCGGCGGTGCGACGGCTGGCGCGGGGAGCAGCGCGGCGGCAGTGTTAAAAGGGATGACCTGGCTGTTGTGGGCAGGCGCGCTGGTCATGTTGGTTTTGGCCATCATTTCGCTGAGCCGTTTTCTGTCGAGTGACGCGGATGACATCACCGGCGTCTACGTGCAGTTTGTGATCCCCGCCGTGCTGGTGTTGATAAGCATCGAAACGCGCTACCTTCACGGCGTCATGGCGAGCGGCGAAAAAGCGCGCGCCATAGATGAGGCCAAGCGGCTGTTGGTGATCTGGGTGCTGTTCATCTTTTCGACAGTCTTCTGGATGGCCTTCGAGCAGGCCGGCTCGAGCTTGAATCTCTTCGCCGACGAATTGACCCGAAAGACGATCTTCGGATTCACGTATCCTTCAAGCTGGATGCAATCGGTCAACTCGATTTTTCTGATCTTGCTGGCGCCGGTCTTTTCCTGGATATGGTTGCGCTTGAAAGACCGCAATCCATCAAGCCCGGCCAAGTTCGCAAATGGGTTGCTGTTCGTCGGTTTGGGCTTCCTTGTCCTGGCTTATGCGTCTTCGCTCACAGGCAGCGGCCCGGTCAGCCCCATGTGGCTGATCTTCGTTTACCTGCTGCACACGATTGGCGAGCTCAGCCTGAGCCCTGTCGGCATGAGCACGGTCACTAAAATCGCGCCGCCGCGCCTGGTGGGGTTGATGATGGGCTTATGGTTCCTGTCTATCTCAATCGGCAATCTGGTCGGCGGCTGGGTCGCCGGTCATTTTGAGACGAAGGCCGACGCGCTGGTGCGGTTATTCGGCATCGTTGCGATGACAACAATTGGCGCGGCGGCGGTGCTGGCGGTGCTGACGCCATACATCAAGAAGCTAATGGGGCGGGTTCGTTGAACTCGTTAGCAAACCAACTAATAGTCAACTCAGTGGAATGAGGGAGCGTCTATGAACAGCCTGGCCAAGCTGTGCCATCGGAAGGCTGCGCTCGTGGTGAGCGCGCTGTTGATTGTAAGTCAGATCACGCCGGCTTTCGCCCGGCAAAACGCCCAGGCCGGTGCGGCGGGCGCTAAGCAATTTGACCTGACGATTGACAACATCATGAGCGGGCCGGCGCTGGTCGGCTACGAGCCGGCGAACCTGCGCTGGTCGGCGGATGGCCAGCGGCTCTACTTTCAGTGGAAGCAATACGGCGAGCCGCGCGAGAAAGACCTGGATACCTACGTGGTCAACCGCGATGGCGCGGCGCTGCGCAAGCTCACCCAGGAAGAGGCCAAAAACGCGCCGCCAGCGGGCGGCGAGCGCTCGCGCGACAAAAAGCTGACCGTGTTTGCCGAAAGCGGCGACCTTTTCCTCTACGACAACAGCACGGGGCAGCGCCGCCAGCTTACGGCGACGACCGAAGCGGAAACCAGCCCGCACTTCACGCGCGATGGCAAGCGCGTCACCTTCGCGCGCGGCGGCAACCTCTTCGTGATGGCGCTCGACGCCGGCTTGCTCGCACAGATGACCGACATACGGCCCGCCGGCCAGGGCGCGCCTGGCCCGCAAATCGGCTCCGGGAGCCAGTTCGGCGGTCAGGGCGGTGGCCGCCAGCAGCAGGCGGCAGCGGCGCAACGCGGCACCGAAAGCCAGGAGGTCTTGAAGAAAGACGAGCGCGAGTTGCTCGACGTCGTCAAGCGCCGCGCCGAGAAACGCGAGGCCGACGAAGCCCGGCGCAAGAAAGAAGAGCGCCTCAAGCCATTCAATCTCGCGCCGCGCCAATCGGTCGCCGGCCTTCAGCTTTCGCCCGACGAAAAGTACGTCATCGCTTCGATTGTCGAAGCCGCCGATGGCGCCAAGAACACCGTCGTGCCGAACTATGTCACGGAGTCGGCCTACACCGAAGACATCCCCTCGCGCACGAAAGTCGGCGACGCGCAATCGCGGCTGCGGCTGGCGGTGCTCAATCTCGAAAGCGGCGAAGTCAAATGGGTGGACCACGGGCAGCGGCTCGCGCCGCGCACCGAAACGCGCACCGAGCAACAGGGGGCGCAGGCCGAGCGCCGCGAGGGTGAGCAGAGTGTAAAGCAGGCTACAGAAGGGCAAGCTGCTCAGCGCGACGCTCAGACGGGGCAGGCGGCCGAGCCGGCGCGGCGAACGGCGGGCGACGCAGCACGGCAAGCCAGCGACCGCGATGTGCAGTTGCAACAGCCGATCTGGTCCGAAGACGGCAACCGCGCCGTTTTGATGGCGCGCGCCGCTGACAACAAAGACCGCTGGGTGCTGGCGCTCGATCCGGCGACGGGCCGCACCCGCGTGATCGCCAGCGAGCATGATGCGGCATGGATTGATGGGCCGGGCGCCTTCACGCTCGGCTGGCTCGGCGACAACCAGCACCTCTATTTTCAATCCGAGCGCGACGGCTACGCGCACCTTTATACAGTCGCCTACGATGGCGGCGACGCCCGGCAGATGACCTCGGGCAAATGGGAAGTCACAGGCGTACAGCTCTCCGAAGACAAGTCGAAGTTCTACCTAACGACCAGCGAAGTCCACCCCGGCGAGCGTCACCTCTACGCCATGAACGTGGACGGCGGCGAGCGCGTCAAGCTCACCTCGATGCCCGGCAGCAATCAATCATTCATCTCGCCCGACGAGAAAACGCTGGCGCTCGTTTACTCGTACAGCAACAAGCCGCCTGAGGTTTACCTGCAAGAAAACCGCGCCGGCGCAAAGGCGATGAAAGTCACCAGTTCGCCGGCGCCGGAATTCTGGTCATACAACTGGGCTGACCCGCCGATTGTCACCTTCAAGGCGCGCGACGGCGCGACGCTGTATGCAAGACTCTACAAGCCGCCGACCTTTAAGCGCGGCGGCGCGGCGGTTATCTTCGTGCATGGCGCAGGCTACTTGCAGAACGTGCATCGCTGGTGGTCGAGCTATTATCGCGAATACATGTTCCATCACCTGTTGATGGAGCATGGCTTCACGGTGCTTGACGTCGACTATCGCGGCTCTGCCGGTTATGGGCGCGACTGGCGCACGGGAATCTATCGTCACATGGGCGGCGCGGACCTGGACGATCATGTTGATGCGGCGCGCTGGTTGGTAAGCGAGCAAGGCGTTGACAGCCGGCGCATCGGCATCTACGGCGGCAGCTATGGCGGATTCATCACGCTGATGGCGATGTTCACGCAGCCCGATGTTTTTGCGGCGGGCGCGGCGCTGCGGCCCGTCACCGACTGGGCGCACTACAACCACCCTTACACGGCGAATATTTTGAACACGCCGCAGGCGGACGCCGAAGCCTACAGACAGTCATCGCCTATCTACTTTGCCGAGGGCTTGAGAGGGGCGCTGCTGATCTGTCACGGCATGGTCGACACCAACGTGCATTTCCAGGACACCGTGCGCCTGGTGCAGCGTTTGATCGAGCTGCGCAAAGAGAACTGGGAGCTGGCGGTCTTTCCGGTCGAAGATCATGGCTTCGTCGAGCCGACGAGCTGGGCCGACGAGTACAAGCGCATCTTCAAACTGTTCACCACGCAGTTGCAGGGCGACATCAGGCCCGCGACCGCGAAACAGGCCGGAGCCGCCGCCCGAAAGAAGTGAAAAGAAAAGCGCCCCAGCGTTTGATCCTTTAAGGTCAAACGCTGGGGCGCTGATGCGGACGGATGCCGAGTCCAGTTAGTAGGATTCGGCGTTGAAGATGTTCTGCAAGATGTTGCCCAGGATGCTGAACACGCCGTTCGAGTAGCTACCATACTGATAACGACCGTTGTAGCCGTCCTCATATCCGCGCTGATAGCCCTGGCGGAAGTAGTACTGGTACTCGCCCGGATCAACGTTATAGGCGTCAAAGCCAAACATTGCATCTTCGTACGCGAACGAATCCTGCGGGCTGTAGCGGAAGCCGTCCTGTCGGTCGGCCTGACCGGCACGCACGCCTTCGGCATAGCCGTTGTTGACTGCCTGGCGGAGCATGTTCACGCCATACTCGTTCGTCGTGTAGTAGGTGCCGCCGCGATAGTAACGATAGCTCGGTCCGCCATAGTAGTAGTAGGGGCGCGAATTCGCTAAGCGGATCTGGTCACGGCGCAGGCGTTCCACATACGACTGCTGGAAGCGCCACTGCGCCATGCGGCGCTGTTGCTGGTAATAGCGCTCGCGCTGCTCGGCGATGCGTTGGCGTTGCTGCCAGTTCTGACGGTACTGGTCAAAGCGGGCTTGCTGCTGGCGCTGCTGTTCCTGCGACCACTGGCGCTGCTGCCGCGAAACGTCCGACTGGCGCTGCTGATCGCGCTGCCAGGTGCGCTGATCCGTGCGCTGATCCGTGCGCGTTTGCTGGTCACGTTGCCAGGTGCGCTGCTGTTGCTGCTGTTGTTGCACCTGCTGTTGTTGCTCTGCGTGGCGCTGTTGCTTATTGGCTTGGCGCTGTTGCTGCGCCTGCTGTTCTTGAACGGCCTGTTGCTGCTGGCGCTGTTGCCGGTCAGCCATGCGCTGCTGCTGTTGTTGCTGCTGCTGCGCCTGGTTGTCGGCGTGGCGCTGTTGCTTATCGGCTTGGCGCTGTTGCTGCGCCTGCTGCTCCTGTTGTTGACGCTCGTGGCGCTCCTGCTTGCGCTGCTCCTTAGCAGGATTCTGCGCGGCGGCAAAGGTGCTGGCTCCCAGCAACAATGTCGCGCCAAGCATCGGCGTCATCACAAATCGCTTCACTAAATTCATCATAACCTCCACTCCTCCCGTTCGATCTCTACCAGATATCAAAGCTCACCCGTCATTTGTTTTTGCAAGCCCCGTACCACTCGGAAAAGCTAATTATTTGTCCATTTACGCCAAAGCACGGATTGACTGACCGGCACTGTTTCGTACACCGGTAGACCTTATGGGATGGTTGGCAGGCACGCGCGCGGCGGTGGATTAGCCGAGCGCCTCAAGCGCCGCGCGGATGGCTGCGGGCGCGAGCGCGCTCTTGTAAGTGATGACGTTCGCCGGCAGGCTTAGAGGCTTGTCGCGGCTGCCGCGCAACTCTTCCGACACCGCCAGCAGGTAACGCGAAAAGCCGGCGCGCGCGAATTCCGCGACGCGCTCGTCGAGATGGCGCGGCGTCCAAAATCCGAGCAGCTCAAGATAGAAGACGCGGCCATCCTCATGGGTGATGATGAAATCGGGAATGAAGGCGCAGGCTCCCAGGTCAATCACCTCTTTGCCCGGACGGATCGCCCACTGGCTTTCAGATTTGGCCCAACCGGCCAACAGCTTCTCTTCAATCGCCGGCTTGTAAGAGATGTCGTCGAGATAGTGCGAGCGCAGATTGGTCGTGCGGCTGTCTAGCTCGAAGGTGACGCGCTTGCCCTGCTTCAAGACGATCTCCGCACGCATGCGCCAGCCCTGGCACAAGAGCAGCGCCGGCAGGAAGACGGCCATCTGAATGCCGTACTTCTGCGACTGATGAAACAGCGAAACGGGGCCGTCGAGCCGCACCTCGTAACCGCGTGACGGGCTGCCGGTGATGGTGTGAATCAGGCGATAGGCTTTGATGGCGTCGAAGATGCGGCGGAAGCCTGCGGCCATCTGCGGCTCGATGCGCAATCGCATCTCGGTGGCGCGATAAAAGAGCGCCTGCGCCTGCGCCAGATTATAGAGGTCGAGCAGCTCGCGGGCGCGCATCTCGTTGAAGCTCACGAGCCGCTGATTCTCGAACAGGTCGGCGAAGAGATTCGCCTCGACCGCTTCGACCGCGCAACGCAGCTCGGCGGCGGTTTCCTGAATCAGCCGTGTGCGCAACGCTTCGTTCGCCGTGACCGGGTGATGCAGCCGCGCCTTGGAAAATAGCGCGCGGCGAATCTCTGAAGGCAGTACAGGGCTCGCGGTTTCGAACTCGCAGGCGTCGAGCAGCAGCTTAATCAAGCCGCGCAGGATGCGGTAATCCGTGCCGTTGCCGACATATTCATCGAGCTCGCGGTCAAGCTCGGCGCGGCGCTCGCCCGCATGCTCGGCGAAGATGGCGATCAGGTCGCTGGCCATCTCCAGATAACTCTTATCCGCGGGGTTGATCGCGAAAGGTTCGACACGCCCGCCGCGGACGCGGCTCATTGCAAGATCAGAGGTCAGCATAACTCAATCGTACAAACCGCGGTCGGGCGACGAAGCGCGGCGGTTGCGCTCCTGGAATTGTTCAGCCGCGCCGCGCCTTCGGCTGATATGCTCTTCGGTGGTGCCGAGGGCGACGACTTCGTAAAGGATCGCCTCTTTGTCGGGCTGCTTGCGCAGGATGCGGCCCAGCCGTTGAATGTGCTCGCGCGACGAGCCGGAGCCCGACAGCACAATGGCGATGCCGGCGGCGGGAATGTCTACGCCTTCGTTCAGGACCTTCGAGGTGGCGAGCGCCAGCACGTCGCCGGCGTTGAATGCCGCGAGCCATTCGCGCCGCTCCTTGATCGGCGTTTCGTGGGTGATGGCCGGGATCAAGAAGCGCTCAGAGATGCGATAGACCATCTCGTTTTCAGCGGTGAAGATCAAGACGCGCTCGGCGCGGTGGCGCTCAAGCAGCTCGCCAAGCACACGCATCTTGGCGTCGGTGCCGAGCGCAATGCGCTTCGATTCGCGGTAAGCCTTCATGGCGCGGCGGCCTTCTTCGGAGCGGGCGCTCGCGGCAATAAATAACTGCCAGCCGCGCATGCCGCCCAGGTCAATGCGTTTGTCCTGCAAGAACTGGCGAAAAACGGCGCGCTCGCCTTCGTAAGCCGCGCGCTCGTCACTGGTCAGGTGCACGTTGATGCGGAGAATCTCGTAATCGGCAAGATACTCGCCCGCCAAATCCTGCGCCTGCTTCTTGAAGACAATCGGGCCGATCAACGCTTCGAGAAGCTGGTCTGCGCCGTCTTCGCGCTCAGGCGTCGCCGTCAACCCCAGGCGAAACGGCGCGATGGCCAGCTCCGCCGCGTAGCGGTAGACGCTGCCCGGCAGGTGGTGGCATTCATCAAAGATGATCAGGCCGAACTGATTGCCCATGCGCTCCATGAAACGAAATGCCGAGGCGTAGGTGGTGACGACAATCGCGCCTTTCTCAAAGTAGCCGCCGCCGATCAAGCCGATCTCTGCCTGAAAGCTCGACATCAGCAGGTTGTACCACTGGTTCATCAAGTCAATCGTCGGCACGATGACCAGCGTCGACCTCCCGGTCAGCTCAATCGCCATCTGCGCCAGAAAGGTCTTGCCCGCGCCCGTCGGCAGCACCACCACGCCGCGCCGCCCGGCCTGCTGCCATGCGTCGAGGGCTTCGCGCTGATAAGGGCGCGGCTCGATGTCGAGCCGTGAGCGAAAATCGAATTCCAGGTAATCGCGCGCCTCGTCGCGGTGCGGCAAGCGGCGGCGCGTCATCTCGGTGATCACCTGGCGGTAGCAGAGCGCCGGCGCGCGCCATCGCCGCACGCGCTCGTCCCATTTGAAGACCGCCGGTAGCGACGCGCTCTCGTCTGCGCCCTCAAGCACAATCGTGCCCGCGTCGAATTGGATGATGAGTTCGCCGGAGTTCATCGCAAGAAAAGCATTATAACAACTCTTCGTGGGGCGGGAATATCATCCGGCGAGCATGTTTCTTGCACTCTGCGCAGGCTGCGCCCGCGGCGCGTTTCGTTGTATGATGAACATGGTGAAGGGAGGCGTGAGCGATGAAGTGTCCGATTTGCGGCGAGCCGACGACCTGGAAAGGTAATCCCGACCGCCCGTTCTGCTCTGAACGTTGCCGCGTCATTGACCTCGGCAACTGGGCGTCGGAAGACTATCGCGTCGAGTTGCCGCTGAAAGACGTAGACGACAAAGCCGGCGACGCGCCGCGAGACAGAGAATAGCCATCCGTCGGCTGAGGTTTGTAGACTTCTCAGGTTGGAGTTGAATCAATGGCAGGGCAGGCGACATCACAGGGAAGCTTCTGGACGGCGGGCCGTATCATCGCCACCGGCGTCGTCGCAATCATGATCGCGACATTCGGCTACGTGCTGTTTTCCGGCCACCCGGAGGTCAAGACCGATGCGCGCATTGTCTTGCCGGGCACGCCTGTATCGTCGCCGCCTGCGCCGCCTGATTACGATGTGCGCACGCTCGACGGCACGGCGATCAAGCTGTCGGGTTATCAAGGCAAGGTGGTGGTAATGGATTTCTGGGCGACCTGGTGCCCGCCCTGCCGCCAGGAGGTGCCGCAGCTCACTCGCCTGCAAAAAGAGAATCAAGGGCGCGGCCTTGAAGTCGTCGGCCTGCACATCGATGATCGCGGGCGCTCGACGCCGGAAGCCATTCGCCGCTTCGTCAGCGACTTCGGCATCAACTACACCATCGGCATGGCGACCAACGACATGTTTACCGATTACCTGGGCAAAGAAGACGACACCATCCCGCAAACCCTGGTCTTCGACCGCCGGGGCCGTCTGGTCGAGCATCTCATCGGCTATGACTCGTCACACGCGCGCAAGCTCGACGAAGCCGTCAACCGCGCCCTGGCCGGCTCTTGAAAGCGCCCGGCAGTTCCGTCATGCGTCGCCCCAGGATTATCGCCGCCCTCAAGCCCGCTGTCGCAATCAAGGTCATTTTAATCACCCTTGCGCTCGCCTTGTTGCTGGTGTCGCTGCCGGCGCGCTTCGTCGAGCGATTTTATAGCAACGGCTTTTATTCCTTCTTACAACCTCTGCTTACGCCAGTCGCCAACCTCGTGCCCTTTGCGATTGTCGATCTGCTGCTGGTCAGCGCCATCCTGGGCTTGCCCGCATGGTGGATCGTGCGCTTAAGGCGGGCCGGCCGCGGCCGCAGGCGACGCGCCGCGGGACGGCTGGCCCTCGACACCCTGGCGCTCGCCTCTGTGGCTTTCATCACTTTTCAAATCCTCTGGGGCTTCAACTACGAGCGCGCGCCGCTTGCGGCAAAGCTCGACTTCGACCGCGCGCGGGTTTCGCCGCAGGCGCTCACAGAGCTGCGCCGCCAGGTCATCGAGCAGCTCAACGCCGAAGCCGGCGCGCGCCGATCAGACTGGCCGGACGAGGGCGCATGGCGCGAGCCTTTGCTTGCGGCGTTCAACCAGACGGTCGGCGAGCTTGGCAACCGGCGCGGCATCGCCGCGGGCCGCCCGAAGCGCACGCTGATGAATTTCTATCTGGCGGCGGCGGGCATCGAAGGCTTCGTCAATCCCTTCGGCCTCGAAGTCGTGCTGGAATCTTCCGTGCTGCCGTTTGAGAAGCCGTTTCTGTTGGCGCACGAGTGGGGCCACCTGGCAGGCTTTGCCGACGAGTCGGAAGCCAGTTTCGTCGGCTTGTTGGCTTGTCTACATTCAGACTCAAGCGCGATTCGATATGCCGGGTGGCTGGCGCTCTACCTCTATTTGCCCGACGACTCGAAAGGCGAAGCCGCACCGCTCGCTCCCGAAGTCGTTGCCGACTTGAAAGCCATCGCCGAACGCGAAGCGCGCCACCGCAACGCCACCATCAGCCAGGTACAGTGGAAAGTTTACGATCAATTCTTGAAAGCGAGCGGCGTCGAAGCCGGCGTGGCGAGTTACGGCATGATGGTGCGCCTGGTGCTGGGCACGCGCTTCGAGCCGGGATGGGTGCCGGCACGGCGGCAATGAATCAAGAATGGATTCGCCGCTGACGCTCCAGAAACCAGTCGCCGTCGGCGGTGCAGATGAGGTCGAGCTGCTGACCGTCTTCGGTGATGACGCGAAAGCGGCGCGTCGGCGCGGTGTCGGCAAGCGATTGCTCGATGGACGATGACAGCAAGCGCGCCACGGTGTGCGGGCGGCCTTCGATCAGCACGCGGCGCGGGCGTTCGTCGGCGCGGCTGCCGGCATAACATTCAACCTGAATCGCAATCCGCTGCATCGCTCCATGTTACGCTTGCGCCCGTGCGCCGAACAGCGGCTAAGGCTGGCGGTCAGTCTGTCGGATGCCGGCCTCGGCGAAGGCGCGGGACAGGTCTTCGCTGGCGGCGACGATCATGCGGTCGGCAGCTTCGCCGCTTTCGGCAGAGGCCGAGAGCGTGATGCGGAAGATGACTTCGCGCCCGAAGTGCGAGGCGCGCGATTTGATATAAACCTCTGGGTGCGCGGCGACCACCTCGCGCAAGGCCGGCGCGAGCCGCGATTCGTCGCCGCATTCGACCAGAACTTCGCGCTCGCGGTAGCTGCCGCGTCCGAACAGTTCTTTGAGCAAAGGTTGCAGCGGGCCTTCGACGATGGCCTTCAGCTCGGCAGGCACGCCCGGCAGCGCGACTGTGCGCGCCGCGCCCGCCATGACGACGACCGCCGGCGCCGCGCCGAGGGGATTGTTAATGATGCGCGCGCCCGCGGGCAGCCGTGCCATCTTCAGCCGCGCCTCGGTCATCGCCGCGCTGCTGACCTCCCCTTGCGCCGCAAGCTCTGCGTAACGCCGCTCGACAAAGGCGCGCGCCTCGGGGTTGATCTCGACCTGGCGACCGAGCGCCTGGGCGATGGCCGCAAGCGTCAAATCGTCGTCGGTCGGGCCGAGGCCGCCGCAGGTGAAGAGCAGGTCGGCGCGTCTTGCGAGCGCGGCGCGGATTTCGTCGGCGATGGCGTCCGCTTCGTCGCGCACGATGGCCACGTGGCGCACGCGCCCGCCCATGCCGCGCAGCATGCGGCACAGGTAATTCGAGTTCGTGTCC
Organism: Blastocatellia bacterium; assembly: GCA_035275065.1. NCBI lineage: Bacteria > Pseudomonadati > Acidobacteriota > Blastocatellia > Blastocatellia bacterium. The sequence goes on along the minus strand of DATENM010000054.1, from coordinate 79,727 downwards.
TGCACCATGCCAAGCAGCAATTCGTTGCCGATGACGACGATTTCGACGTTGAGCACGCGGCGATTATACAATGGGTGATGGGGGGATAGGTGATAAGTGTCAGGGGCTGGGTGTCGGGCGGCAGAGCGCAGATGTGGCAGCGTCTTAAACGTTGGTCCAAGCCCCAACACCCAACCCCTGACGCCTATCACCCAATTCGCAGGCATCTTTTCCGGCGCTTGGGGAGTCAAACCGATGGTAGGGCCGGACGTTCGGCTGTTATGGTTCGTGCGGCTCGCGTCCAGTTCGCCCTACCAAAATCCATTTCGCATCGGTTCGGAGGACAACGCAAATGAGAAAAACGAGCATGCTGCTGGGCGTCTCCATTGCGCTGCTGTCGCTGGCACTGACCGGCTGTCCCGAGCGTATACGCATCGGCGATATTCAAAACGATCCCGGTCGCTACTACAACAAAGAAGTGACCGTCGCCGGAAAGGTCGTGCGTTCGTATGGGGCACTCGGGCAGGGCGTCTACGAGATCGACGATGGCACAGGCACGCTTTGGGTGGCGACTGAGAAGTATGGGGTGCCGAGCAAAGACACTTACGTTGGCGTCACGGGACGGGTGATGCCCGGCGTCACCTGGAGCGGGCGCAACTATGGCAATGGGATGCACGAGACCCGCCGCCGCACGCGCGAAACCCGGTAGTCCGACGGGCGATCAAACACGAAGCGCACAGAGGCGGACTGGTGGCGGCCTTTGTGCGCTTGCGGTGTTTGTAGCCTGATATGCTTTGAAAACGTCTCTGCGGATCAAGCCTCCGAAACCAGAGCCTGCTGGCCGGTGACGGCCTCAAGCTCGCGCTCTTCAGCTTTCCATTCCTGATTGCGGAACGCGCCTTCCCAACGCGCAATCACCACGGTTGCCATGCAGTTGCCAACGACGTTGACCGCGGTGCGCGCCATGTCCATCAATTCATCCACGCCGAGGATGATGATAACGCCTTCGGCCGGCAGGTTGAACGAGTTCAAGGTGCCGAGCAGGATGACCAGCGACGCGCGCGGCACCCCGGCCACGCCTTTCGAAGTCAGCATCAGGGTCAATAGCATCGTGAGCTGTTGCCACCAGCTCAAATGCACGCCTGCCGCCTGCGCCACAAAGATCGAAGCCAGCGACAGGTAGAGGGTCGTGCCGTCGAGGTTGAAGCTGTAACCGGTCGGCAGCACGAATCCGACGATGCGGCGCGGCACGCCGAGCCGCTGCATGTTCTCCATCGCGCGCGGCAAGGCCGATTCCGATGAGGTGGTCGCGAAGGCAATCGTCGCCGGCTCGCGGACGGCGCGGAAGAAGTCTCTGAGCGGCACCTTGAAGATCAAGCCTACAGGCAGCAGCACCAGCAGCAGGAAGACAACCAGTGCGCCATAGAGCGTGCCAACCAGCATACCGAGATTCTTCAGCACCTCGATGCCGCTGTGACTGACGGTGTTGGCCATGGCCGCGCCGACGCCGATGGGCGCGAACTTCATGACGTATTCGGTAAAGCGAAACATGATGTCAGCGAGCGATTCGCACCAGTGGACGACCGCCTGGGCCTTTTCGCCGATGCTGGTCACCGCCAGCGCGAACAGCACCGAGAAGATAACGATTTGCAGCACGTCACCGTCGGCCATTGCTCGAATGATCGAAGCCGGCGCGAGGTGCGAGATGATGTCGCCGAAGCTCTGCGGCTTGGCGGGCGGGTCGGGCGCAGTCAAGCCGCTGGCGGCGGCCTGCGCCGCGTCGCCGGCGCGCTGGGCGGCGGTCGCCGCTTCGGCCGCCGCTTGCGTGGCGGCTTGCGGATTGGCTTGTGCCGAGGCGGCGGCGATACCGGCGCGCTGCGCCGCGTCGCTGGCTTCCTGGGCAAAGCTGCGAGCGCGCTCGGCCAGCACCGCTTTATTCTCCTCGCGGTGGACGCCGGCCAGCGAGACGCCTTCGCCGGGGCGCGTCAGGTTGACAGCGCCCAGGCCGATGAAGAGCGCGAAGGTCGTGACGATCTCAAAATAGAGCAGCGATTTGACGCCGATGCGCCCGACCTGTTTGATGTCGCCGGTGCCGGCGATGCCGATCACCAGCGTCGAGAAGATCAGCGGCGCGATGATCGATTTGATCAGGTTTAAGAACAGCAGCGACAGCGGTCGCACGGCAGCGCCCCACTCTTTGCTGAAATAGCCGAGGGCGATGCCGAGGATCAGGCCAATGAAGATCTTCCAGGTGAGCGAAATTTTCGGCAGTTTCATGCAGTCATAGCTCCGCCAGTTGTCCGCGTCGCGCGGCTGATGGTGATTGAATGGGTTTGCGGCGACTCCCCCAACAGCGCAAGGCTTATATCACAACGTCAGGAGCGAGGGAAGAGCGACGCGGAATGGCGACACGGTGACACGGCGACGCGGCGACGCGGGGAAGAGAAACCCGGCGATAGGGAGTGATGTCGTTCCCTCGCCGTGTCGCCGCGTCGCCGCGTCGTTTTCTTCCCTCTCCGCGTCGCCGTGTCGCAGACTATGACTCTTGTCCGATGTTGTTGGCAGTGACGGCGCGGCCTTGCTCGCCGTTGCCCTCGTCCGTGTCGCCACTCGACGACGAGTCTGGAGAGGACGAGCCTGACGAAGAGGCCGCCGTCGAAGGGGGGGCCTGGGCGCTGCCGTCGGGTTGTGATTGTGGCGTCGGCGGATTGAGGGTGCTGGCGAGCGCGTCTTCGTTCTGGGCGGTCTGCGCCGGCTTTTGCTGGGAGTGTGAAGCAGAGCTTGATGCGCCGAGTCCGAGCACTGAGCGGGCGTCAGAGCCGTCTTCGCCGCGGGCGCTGTCTAAGACCTGCGGCCAGGCGACGCGCGCCGTCTTGCGTTTGCCTTTCAAGCGGAACTCGATGCCGTTGTCGTCGAAAGAGACGATGAAGTTCTGGCCGTCAATGTCAACCTCGCGGTTGATAGGCTTGCTGAATTTCATGGAAAGATCCTCCTCACTAATCTCTGTCGAACACCCGGCCCGTCCCGAACCGCAATGTAAATGAAAATTGTATGGCGTGGCGGCGCTTTGCGCAACCGCCCACCGTTTCGTTGCTCAGGGTCTATTCATTCTCTGAAAGGAAGAGGCGTTCCCTTATAGAATGAGGTTGCTACACCAAATTCTAAGGCGGAACGCCCTGAGCACCAAAAGGGAAAAGGATGGGGAGGAATCAGGCCGCCGCGGCTACCGCGGCCCGGCAGCGTCAGTAGCCGCAAAAGTCCTCGGAGTAGTCTTCGATTAGGATCGGGTCACCGCTCGAGACATTGGGGACCGTGAATGTCAGGCACTCCGGGCTCTTATCCTGGCTGTTGTACACGAAGCAACTGCACGTGTAGTCGAAGTTGTAGAACGAGTACAGGTACATGATGCCGACGCTGACGCTCGCGCCCGGCGACGAGGTGAAGTAGGCGTACGGGTCCTGGCCGCTGAGGCCGACGCCCCCAACGGAACCGCCTGACAGGCTCAGAAAGTACGAGCCGTCGGCGCCGCATGTGCCCGACGAGTTGAAGACGATCTGCCCGGACGAGTTGTTCTGAACCGTGATCTCGACCATGTTGTACGCCGGCAGCCACCAGATCGCGCGGTTGCCCGGCGAGCCGTTATAAACCAACCGGCGGCATCCCGCCTCGGCAGTCGGTACAACGGGGTTGCTGCGGAGCGGGATAGCGGACAAGGCCAGTAGCGCAGCGCACACGATTGTGGCCGCGACGAAGGGTCGGATTCTCGCAAAGGATTTGATTCTCATATTTCCTCCAATGAAGTTGTTTTCTGAGTCGATTACAGTAAGAGATACTGTTGAGGCGTAAAAGAGTACTACTGAGATGTAATAAAAGTAAATAGACAGATGAAAAGCTTAAGGTCTATTCATTTTCGGCGAAACGGCCCAAAGCGGAATCGCTGCTAGCTTGTAACTTATTAAGCCGCCGTTAGGGCTCTCATTTGATTTCCGAGAATGAATAGACCCTGTGAATAGACCCCGCTTCGTTGCCACCGCCGCCGCGGTTGGCTATAATCGCCTATCAGTGAATGGTTCGCCTTGTTGAGTCGGCAGCCAAGTGCATTCCGTCTGCACGCCAAATTGAAACGCCACACCGGAGGATGTCGATGCCAAGCCCTTTCGTAGACGACGCCAGAGAGTTCAAAGAAGATAATCCCTTCGAATCCATGATGGAGCGCTTTGACGAAGCCGCCCATCGCCTCGACCTCGATCCCAACATCTACACGATCCTGCGCTGGCCGTCGCGCGAGATCACCCTGCACATTCCGGTGCTGATGGACGATGGCAACTATCAGGTCTTCACCGGCTACCGCGTGCAGCACAACTTCGCGCGCGGCCCGGCCAAAGGCGGCATCCGCTACTCGCCCGACGTGTCGCTTGACGAAGTGCGGGCGCTGGCGGCATGGATGACCTGGAAGTGCGCGGTCGTCAACATCCCCTTCGGCGGCGCCAAAGGCGGCATCATCTGCGACCCGCGCGAGATGAGCCCCGGCGAGCTTGAGCGCATGACGCGCCGCTACGCCTCGGACCTCATGGACTTCATCGGGCCGGAGCGCGACGTGCCGGCGCCCGACATGAACACCAACGAACAGACCATGGCATGGATCATGGACACCTATTCCATGCACGTGCGGCACACGGTGACGGCGGTGGTCACCGGCAAACCGGTCGAGCTGGGGGGCTCGCGCGGGCGGCGCGAGGCGACGGGTCGCGGCTTGCTCTTCGTCTGTAACGAAGCCTGCAAGAAATTCAGCCTCGCCTATGCCGATACGCGGGTCATCATTCAGGGAGCGGGCAACGTCGGCGGCACCGCGGCGCTGCTGATGCACCAGGAAGGCTATAAAGTCATCGGCATTGGCGACATCACCGGGGCGCTCTACAACCCGCAGGGGCTCGACGTGCCGGGCGTCCTCAAATATCTCAAGGAGAACAAGACGGTCGAGGATTACCGCGAGGCCGAACACCTCGGCAACGCCGAGCTGCTCGAACGCGAGTGCGAGATTTTGATGCCGGCGGCGACCGAAAACGTCATCACGGCGCAGAACGCCGACCGCATCAAATGCCGCATCCTGGCCGAAGGCGCCAACGGCCCGACGACGGCCGCCGCCGATGAGATCGTCGCCGCCCAGAACATCTTCGTCATCCCCGATATTTTGGCCAACGCCGGCGGCGTCACGGTGAGCTATTTCGAGTGGGTGCAGGATCGCATGGGCTACTTCTGGAACGAGCAGACGGTCAATGACCGCTTGCTCGAAATTATGGTGGCGAGCTTCAACGACGTCGTGCGGATCGCCGAAAAGTATCAAGTGAATACACGGCTGGCGGCTTATATGCTGGCCATTGACCGGGTCGCCTACGACACCCGGCTGCGCGGCATTTACGCCTGATGGGTATTGGGTGCCGGGTGTCAGGTGTCGGGGGTTGCAATGCTGATTTCTCCAGCCCTAACACCCGACACCCGACACCCAACCCGCAGCGGCTTGTAGCCCGCAAGACGGCCAGGAAAAACATAATTTTGTGTTGACCGGCAGGCAGTTTGCGAGTATAGATATAGGTGCAATAGATAAGTACCCAAGCTGGTATTTGCTAAATTGTACGCTCACGAGTTTGACGGCCTCGCAGGAAAGGCCGCAAATGGACGCTCACATTTCGTATCTTCATCCTAATCCCCGAGGCTTCAATTAGGGGGGCAACATCATCTCCCGTAGTTTTGGAGGCGATCCAAATTTCGAACCGCATTCCGTGGATGAATACTTCAGGAGGCAAACAATGAAAGCGGCTAGACAGATTAGCATGCTTGTCATGATCACAGTTCTTTTTCTCGCGCTGGCGTCGCTGACGCTGGCCCAGGATCATCATGACGGCAATCTGGCCGAGCGGCAGAAAGCGCCTACAGTGCTCGGCGGCACGGGGTTGTTCAACACCTTTTCGACACGCACGCTGTGCAAAGGCGAGTTCAACTTCGCTCTTTTCTGGAATAACTTTGATCGCGATCCCGGCGATATCGACGTCAATCAGGTGCCTTTCAACTTCACGATTGGCTTAACCAACCGCTGGGAAGTCTGGGTCGATTGGGTGACCTGGCAGAACACCACGTCGCGCCAGCCGTTCCTGTTGAGCGGCTACCAGTACAACGCGGCGCACTTCTTCGGCGATCCGTTTACCATATTCGGCCCGCCGGTCGGCGGCAAGGAAGGCCCGGCGGCCTTCTTCCCCGGCACCGGCTCGCTGGTTGGCGGAATCCTTCCGGCGCTTGGGCGCTTCGGTACGCCGATTGACTTCCCGCAGAGCGTCTTCTCGCCGGGCGGCGCCAATAACAAAGCGGTGCGCGGCCTCGGCCCGCTGTTTTCGACCATCTACCCGAGCTACAGCCCTGAGTTCCCATTCTTCGGCGAAGTCGACTTCCAGGGTTTTGATTCGCTCGGGCGCCCGGTCTTCGGGCCGCGTGAGTCGTCAAACGGCAGCGGTGATATTTTCGCCGGCACCAAAGTCAGCTTGATCGATGCCAACAAGCACTGGTTCAGCATGGCGCTGGGCGGCTACCTGAAGATTCCCATCTCCAGCAGCGACAGCGCGCGGGCGCGTGGCCGCACGAGCGGCGAATACGAATTCGGGCCGTTCCTGGCCTTCGGTCAGGAGTCGGGCGCCAAGCGCTTCCGGCTCTACGAAAACATCGGCTACATTCACACCACAGACCCGCGCGACCACGATGTGAAGTACCTCGACCTGCCCGACAAGTTGTTGTTCAACGTCGGCACGGGCATCGGGCTGGGCTCACACGTCGAGCTGGTCGGCGAACTCCTGCATACCATGTTTGTCGGCAGCAGCACGCCGCGGCTGATCGAGAACAACCCGTGGGAGATGAACATCGGCCTGCGCTTCTTCTTCAAGGATGGGCGGATTTCGTTCGGCGGCGGCTATCGCCGTTTGCTGAACAACGAAGACGAGCGGACGATCCCGGTCTTCCAGTCGAAGACGATCTTCGTGCAGCCGCCGTTCTTCATCATCAACCCGCTCTTCAGCACCGTGGATCGGACGTTCGGTTCGGAAGGCGAAAACGGCTTTGTCGCCTACTTCAACATCGGCTCACGCCGTCCTTGCCCGCCGCCGCCGGCGCCGACCTGCGTGCTGGCGCCTTCGGCGACGACGGTGAATCGCGGCGAGCGGCTGACCTTGACGACGACGCCGACGACGCCGGGCTACACCAACGACAAGGTGACCTACGAGTATCGCTGGGAAGTCAAAGACGCGACGGGCCGCCCTGTGACCGTCAGCGGCACGGGCGCGTCGGTTGACGTGGCGACGACCGGGATTCCGTGCGGTCGCTACACGGCGACGACGACGGTGACGGCGACCGTTCCGGCGGTTGACTGCCCGAGCAATTGTGTCACCACCGGACAGACCACCTGCACGGTCGGCTTCGAGATCACCGAGCCGCCGTGTCCGACAGTCACCTGCGACATCACGGCGTCCCCGACAAGCGTTAACGAAGGCGACCGCATCACGCTGCGCGCCAACGCCACGGGCGCTGAGGGCGCGACCTTCACCTGGTCGGTGAGCGGCGGCGGCACGCTGTCGTCAACGACCGGTAGCGAAGTCACGCTCGACACGACCGGCCTCAATATCCCGATGGCGGGTTCTGGAGGAACGCCCAATAGCGTCTCCATCACCGTGTCGGTCAACGTCGGCACCTCGCGCACGCGCTGCGACCAGCCGTGTCCGGGTGGCAGTTGCTCGACGACCGTGACCGTGACCGGCGGCGTCAATAAGATCATTCCGCCGATCTCGCCGTGCGGGCCGATCTTCTTCCCGTTCAACTCGGCTCGCATCAACAACGAGCACAAGGCGTGTCTTGACGAGATCGCCCTGCGCTTACAGCAAGACCCGCGCGCCGCGCTGTTGATTGACGGTCACCGCGACACGTCAGAGCGCGTCGGCATCTCGCTCACGCGCGCCAACAACGCCCGCGACTATCTGGTCAACGAGAAGGGTGTTGACACGGCACGCATCACCGTGCGCAACTTCGGCGATACCTGTCCGCACGAATCGGGTGACCCGAACCTCAACCGCAGGGTTGAGTTCTGGATCATTCCTGAAGGCAGCAGTGCGGCGCAGGTTGATGCTTTGAAGAAGTGTGGTGCGGGCGCCTCGCCGCGCGTCATCACCGACGAGACGCCGGCGGTCTCAGACGACAAGAAGCGACCGACCCGGCGCACGCCGCGTCGTCGCCGTCCGCGTCGTCCCGGCGAGCCCATCGAGATGATGGCGCAACCGGAAGCGCCGACCACCAACAACTAACCTGAATGCTTCACGCACTCAGCCCGACAACGGGGCGGTCTTCGGATCGCCCCGTTTCGCTTTTTATGTGCCCGGGAGCGCCGGCTGGAAATCTGCCGGCGTTCAGAATATCGCTCTCATGGGAAGCGGCCTTCCCCGTGCGGGTAATTGACTCGCCGTTTTTTTCCGGTATATTCAGCGAGGCGATGTGTGGCGCATTGCCATAACCGTCGCGCCACCGCCGCCATTGACCATTGCCGCTCACCGATAAAGGCGTCCTGTAGCCACGCGCTCAGGCTGCAAAGCCGCACAAACGGCGGCTGCCGAAGTGAGGCATTCATTTCAGGCTCAGGCGTTCGCTCGCACGACTCGAAGCTCGCTCCGAATATGCACGATTCGTGAAGACCGCCGCACGACAGCGGCCCTCACACGGTTGCCCGTGTCTGCCCGCAGCAGAGAGCTTGCGGGGCGTGACGATGAATGCGGGCGGCAACAGCTTGCAGGAGACCACCTATGAGAATCGTATTGAAAATCAGCGCCCTTGCCCTCGCGCTGCTCTTGATGGCTAGCGTCGCCTGGTCACAAAGCACTAACCAGTTCGGCAACATCGCCGAGCGCCAGCGCACCTCGACCGTGCTTGGCGGCACTGGTCTCTTCAATACCTTTTCGACGCGCACGCTCTACAAAGGCGAATTCAACTTCGCGCTCTTCTGGAATAATTTCGACCGCGGCCCCGGCGCTATAGACATCAATCAAGTGCCGTTCAACATCACTGTCGGTCTCACAGATCGATGGGAGCTGTGGGTAGACTGGGTGACCTGGCAGCAAACAACTTCGCGCCAGCCCTTTCTGCTGAGCGGCTATCAATACAATGCCGTGCGCCAGTTCGGCAGCCCGTTCGACTTGCTCGGCCCGGCGGTCGGCGGTCGCAACGGCGGCGCGGCCTTCTTCCCCGGCACCGGCTCGCTCGTAGGCGGCATACTGCCGGCGCTCGGGCGCTTCGGTCTTCCGTCAGGCACGGCGACTCCGAGCGGCTTACCCTCGCCTGCGGGCCCGGGTGGCCCGCCTGCCGTCGGCCTCGGCCCCGCCTTTGTCGCCAGCCAGCCGAATTATTTCAATGACCTGCCGATGTTCGGCGTCGTTGACTTTCTCGGCTTTGATTCCTTAGGCCGCCCGGTGCTGGGGCCACGCGAATCAACCAATGGCACGGGCGACGTGTACGCCGGCAGCAAGTTCAACCTGATCGATCCGAACCGCCACTGGTTCAGCCTGGCGCTCGGCGGTTATGTGAAGTTTCCGATCTCGCGTAGCGACGACGCGCGGGCGCGCGGCCGCACCAGCGGCGAATTTGAATACGGCCCGATGCTCATCCTCGGCCAGGAGTTTCTCAACCACCGCCTGCGCTTCTATGAAAACGTCGGCTACATTCACACCAATGACATTCATCAGCGCGGCGTCAAAGTCTTAGACTTGCGCGACAAGCTGCAACTCAACGTCGGCGGCGCGCTGGCCATCAACAAGTACATCGAGCTGGTCGGCGAGCTGGCCGGCACGGTCTATGTCGGCAGCGGCACGCCGAGCCTGCAACAGAGCGACCCGTTAGATTTGAACATTGGCGCGCGCTTCTTCCTGCGCGATGGCACGATTGCTTTCGGCGGCGCGTATCGGCGGCAACTGAACGGCGTCGACAGCAATCGCCTGTTCGACGCGCTCGAATGCGCGGAGGTGGTGGTAGAGCCGCCGCCCGACGATTGCCATCATAAAGATAGCGGCGTGCATGCGACGTGCGGCGATTGCGGCTGCCCGCCGCCCCCGCCGCCGACGAAGAAGGTCGAATGCAAGCAGAAGCAGGTGCGCTTCAATCGCGGCAGCCAGAACGGCTTTGTCGGCTTCTTCTCGGTCGGCACGCGCAAAGGCTGTCCGCCGCCGCCGGTGCCGGTCTGTGTGATCGATACCTCTGGACGCACGGTGACGCGCGGCGACCGGCTGACGCTGACGGTCAAGCCGTCAACGCCCGGCTATCCCGATTCGCAGATCGCTTACGATTACCGCTGGGAGATTCACGACGGTCGCGGCAACTCCGTATCAGTCAACGGCACCGGGCCTGTGGTCGAAGTCCCGACCGGCGGGCTCGATTGCGGCAGCTACACGGCGATGGCGACGGTGATTGCGACCGCCCGCGGCGTCGAGCATCCCGACTGCCCCGACCGCACCGCCCAGTCGAATTGCTCTGTGGCTTTTGAGATCACCGAAGCGCCCTGCCCGAACATCACCTGCAACATCATCGCTTCAAACACTAACGTCACCGAAGGCGACCGCATTACGCTGCGGGCTACGGGGACGGGCGACAGTAACTTCAGCTACAACTGGACGACGACCGGCGGCAGGCTGTCCGCGACCACGGGCCGCGAAGTGACGCTCAATACTACGGGCGTCATCGGCCCGCTGACCGTCACCGTGCGCCTGGTGCCCGACCGCACACGCTGCGGCGAGCGGTGTCCGGGCGGCAGTTGCTCGCTGACGATCACGACGCGCGAAGTGCCGCCGCCGCGCGAACGGCCCAGACCGCTCGTCCCCTGCGGGCCGATCTTCTTCCTCTTCAACTCGGCGCGCATCAACAACGAGCACAAGGCGTGTCTCGACGAAGTCGCCATCCAGTTGCAGCAAGACCCGCGCAGCAGCGTCGTCATTGACGGCCACCGCGATGCGGCAGAGCGCGTCGGCATCTCGCTGACGCGCGCCAACAACGCCCGCGATTACCTGGTGACCGAGAAGGGCATTGACGCGGCGCGCATCACGGTACGCAACTTCGGCGACACCTGTCCCTTCCCGAACCGCGATCCTAAGCTGAACGGTCGCGTTGAATTCTGGGTTCTTCCCGAAGGCGCGACCATTGAAGACATAAACGCGGTGAAGAAGTGCGCCAACGGTTCGTCGCCACGCGTCATCACCGGCGAGCAGCCGGCCCCCTCAACACCGCAGCGGCGCACCCCGCGACGGCGCGGCAGACCCGAACCGCTGGCCGGCGCCGATGATGAAGAGGAGGCCGAGCCCGCCAGCGCGCCGCCCGCGCAGACTTACGTGCAGGCGCAAGCGCCCGCTCAAGTCAGGCCGCCTGCCAGCGCGCCTTCACCTACGGACGCCGCGTTGAACCGAGCCACTGTCGTGCGCGCCGTCAACGCACAGGTTGTTGATGGCGGCCTGCGCATCACCATCAGCACCGATGGCGCGGCGCAATATCAGGACTTCACGCTGGCCAACCCGGCGCGCATTGTGATTGACCTTACGGGCGTGCGATGGGCCGGCGGCAGCTTGATGACGAAGCCGGCGGCGGGCCTGGTCGAGCGCATCCGCGTTGGCGAGCCGCAAGCCGGCACCGTGCGCATCGTCCTCGACATGAAATCGCAGGTCGGCTATCGCATCAGCCGCAATGGCTCTGTCATCGTCATCACCATTGGCGAGCGGGCCATCGCCGCGACTGCCGCCAGCGAGTAAACCGGCAACCATCACTGCAAGCCTCCTGGAAGGGGCGGCCCGCGGGCCGCCCCAATTTTTTCGATTGAGAGATTGGCAGGTTGGGCTTTACTGCTGCGCTTGCGGCGCTAGCAGGATGTCGGCGATCTGGCGGGAGAGTTTGTTGAGGCTGCCGCCGACATCTTCCATGTTGGCCATCACGACGACGGCGAGGCCCTTTTCGGGAATCATGTAGAGGTAGGTGCTGACGCGCTGCTGCGCGCCGCCGTGCGACACGTCCTTCAAGCCATTATGCGCGCCGATCTGCCAGCCCAGCCCGTAAGTGGTCTCATTGCCGTTGCGGGTCTTTTGCCTCGTCCACATCTGTGCCAGCGTTTCCGGCTTCACCAGCACCCCTGTCTGCACCGCAATGGCGAATCGCGCCAGGTCTTCTACGGTCGAGCAGAAACCGCCGCCGGGTATCTTATAACTCGTGTCGGCAAGCCCGGAGTTGCGCAAAGTGCCGTCCGCCGCTTTGACATAACCCTGAGCGCGGTTCGGGATGATCTCGGCCACTTCATCAACCCGCATGCGATTCATGCCGGCGGGCGTGAAAATTTTAGCGCGCACATAATCAGCGAACTTCATGCCGGAAGCGCCTTCAACGGCGCAGCCCAGCACCGTGTAGCCGTGCGTCGTGTAGGCGTACTTGGTGCCCGGCTCGAACAGCAGCGGCTCATCTTTGAACATCTCCAATCCTTCGGCGACGCTGTTGAAGTGGCGCGTGCTGGCAAATTCGGCGTCGCTCTTGTAATGCCGCACGCCGGCCAGATGCCCCAACAATAGCCGCGCCGTGACCGGCCACTGCTTCTGCGGGAAGGCCGGGCAGTAAGTCTGAATCGGCGCGTCGAGATTTAATTTGCCCTGCTCGGCCAGTTGCATGACGGCGATGGCGGTGATCGTCTTCGAGATCGAGCCGAGGCGGTAAACCGTTCCGGTTTTCGCCGGCACATAGTTTTCAATGTCGGCCAGCCCATAGCCCTGCGAGCCGCGCAGCTTGTGATCGGTGACCACGGCGAGCGATAGACCGGGGATGCTCTGCTGCGACATGACGGCGGTGATCTCTTTGTCGATCTTTTCGAGCTTATCCGCGGGCAGCGTCTGTGCCGCCGCCGGAACGCAGGCCAGAAGCAGGATGCATAGCACGACACGCAGGGCGAATGGTCGGATCATCAGAAGCCTCCTGATTGTGAGTGAGTCGGTTTATGGATGTACGGGCACGCGACGGCACCGCGAGAGCGGCCATCATATATCACGCAGGGTGGGGGTTTCCAGGTGCAAAAACTTATGGCTGTTTCGCGGCGGGCGCGGCCATGCCATGCAGGATACCGAAAGCCGCCGGCGGCTTGAGATAAGCCGAAGCCGCGTGCCGTGCGTCATCACTCGTTACCTTTTCGAGCTGGCCCGCTAGCGCGTCAACGTCGGCAGGCTGCCGCAAATAGACGGCGGCCCGCGCATATTCCAGCGCCCGCGCCGACGGTTGCTGCAAGCGCGCAAGGCTGATCGTTTCGGCGACAAGGCGGGCGCTGATCGCTTCTTCCGTAGTCAACCCTTCGCGCGCCAGCCGTGTCAGCTCGGCAAGCAACGCGGCGCGCGCTTTGGCTTCGCTTGCGGCATCGCTCACCAGTTGCGCGTAGAGACTGCCGGCGACAAACTGGGCGTCATAATCAAACGCCGCGGCGAGCGCCAGTCCTTGCCGGTCACGCAACTCCTGAAGCAATCGCCCGCCTTCGCCATTCATCGCGGCCTTCAACAACTCGATGGCCGGCAAGTCTTTGCTATCGGCTTTCGGGCCGCTGAAGCCTGTGGCCGTGCTCGCCTGTTCGCGCCGGCGTGATTCCGCGCGCTCTGCCGGCTGCGGCTGCGGCACCTTGACCTGCAAGGCTTTCTCGATCTCGCGCCGGCGGAAGCCTTCGGCCAGTTGCGAGGCGACCAGCGCCGAGCCATTGGTGTCGCCGATGATGAACGCCTGCGGCAGTTGTCGCTTGACGGCGCGCTCGTGCAGGGCGCGCAATTCTTCGCTTGTAGCTTTGGCTACAACCGCCTCGAGCCCGTGCGACGGCAGCCCGTAAGCGTGGCCGGCCCACATCGCCTGCCGCAACAGCTCGCGCGCCTGCGCCTCGGCAGTGTCGCGAAGGCTGCGTTGCGCGCCCATCTGTAGGAGCCGCGCCGGTTGAATGTCTTTGTCTCTGAAGGCCGGTTCTTCGATCACGTCGCGCAGCAGCTTTAAAGCGCGGTCGGCATTGCGCGACGGCACGCTCAACAGGTAGCCGAAAAAGTCCGGCTGGTTGACGACCTCGATCTCGGCTCCCAACTGGTCCCACTCGTTGGCGAGCTGTGGGGCCAACCGTCGCGGCGTGCCCATCAGCATGCCGCGCAGCATCAGCTCGGTCGTGCCACTGGTCGCTTCGTCTTCAATCACGCGCCCGCCTTGAAACAACAGGGCGATGGTGACCAGCGGCAACGAATGATCTTCGCGCACGAAGGCGCGCGGGCCGTTGAGCGTCGAGTAGTCTTTGACTGCGACCGGCAATAGCGACTCCGACATCGCCTGCTGTTCGGCGGTGGCTTCCGCACCTTGCGTGATGACAGCGAGCCCAGAGGCGGCGTCGGCGGCGCGCGGTTTGATCGCTTCAGCCGCTTGCGCCAGGCCCGAAACCCACGTCGCCACGGTTGTCGCAAAGCTCGTCGCGTCAAAGGTGCGCGGCGCAGCCGATATCGGCTCATACTCATGCAGCGCCATGTTGGCCGCCGTCAGGTAGCGGGCCGCCAGACGCTGCACCTCTTCGGCGCGCACGGCGCGCAGCCGCGCCCGGTAATCATTGGCGTCGCGCAGGCTGAGCTTTGCCGCTTCAAGCTCGGCAAACAGGGCGGCGCGCGAGCTGTAGCTTTCGCTACGATTCAGCAGTTGCTTTTCGGCGACGGCGCGGGCGCGCGCCATCTCGCCTTCGCCGGGAACTTCGCGCCGCGCCTGATCGAGCTCTTGCAGCAGCAGCGCCTCGGCGCGGTCGAGCAGCGTTGCGCCTTTGGCGTCGCTCGCCACTTGCATTTGAATGGCGAGCAAGCCGTCGTCTGCGACCGGCAAATAATTGGCCACCACCCGCGTCACCAGCATCTGGCTATCGAGCAGCGAGCGCCGCAGTCGCGCGGCGCGGCCCTGGCCGAGCATCGCCGCCAACAGTTCGAGCGCCGCGCGCTCAGGGGCGCTCGCGCCCGGCACGCGAAAGCCGACCGTGACGATGGTTTGATTAATGTCGCCGCGCTCTTCTCTATAACGCAGCTTCCCCGGTTCGTCCGCAATCGTGGCCCGAGTGTCAGGCGCGAGGGGCTGCGGTGCCAGACGACTGTTCGGGTTCGGCGACAAATTCTTTGTTTGCGTTGTCGGGGTCGCTGCTTTGGCCGGCTGCGCCGAAGGCGGCGCAAACAGCCCGTAGAGTTTTTGAATCTCGATCAGCGCGTTGAAGGTGATGACGTCGCCGACCACCGTGAGCGTCAATCGTTCGGGGCGGTAATGCGTCCGGTAAAACTCAAGCAGCTGGTCGCGGGTGAGCGCGCGCAAGGCTTCGACGTTTGCGGCGCGATCAAGACCGGCGGGCGTGCCGGCGTAGGCCAGATTGATCAAGCGGGCCAGCGCCGTGGCCGACGCATCGTCACTGATTAAAGAGTAAGGTTGATTACTGAAAGTCGAAACGGCGCTTGATCGTCCGTCGTCGAGCAGCAAGCCTGCGCGCCACTTCTCTTCGGCGATGACCAGCGGAATCTCGCGCCGCATGGCATCGCCGTCGAGCGCCGGATTGATCAGCAAGTCGCTTTGAATGCTGAGCGCCTCGGCCATTTTGCTGGCCGGGGCAGTGACGGAATAATCCGCAGTCGCATAAGACAGGCTGGTGTCGAGGATGCCGCCGACGGCGCGCAATTCTTCAAGGGCTTTGGGCCGCAGCGTCGTGCCCTTCAGCACGCAGCGTTGCAGAAGGCGCGCAATGCCGGTTTCAGCCTCCGGCTCCTGACCCGCGCCCGCCGCGAAACTGGCTTCCAGAGCCACAAGCGGGGTCGAGTGCAATTCCTTAATGATGACGGTGACGCCGTTTTGTAGAACGAAGCGTGAAGCGCTGCCGACTTGCTCCTGTTTGACGACGACCGCGGCAGCGGGAATCTTTACAGGCTCAGCCGGCGTCGTGCTGGTGCCCGGCGTCGTCGGCACGCGGGGCCGCGTCCGCCCGCTCTGCGCGGCGGCGAGGCCGGCGAGCGAAGTCAGAATTAACGTGATGCTGGACACACAGACGAGAAATGATTTCAAACGACGCACCGGGTTACTCCTTCTTTGATGGCTACTGAAAATGATAGGGGCGCGATTCGCGCAACGTCAACGCAGATGTGCCGCCGAGCCTTTGACGCCGCGCGCCATTCAGCTTGCTTGATTGCCGAAGCCATGGCGTGTGTGCTTGAATCTGATAAGGACGCTTCATCTGCTGACCGCGAGGTTGGATGGAGAAAAAGGTTCGCATCACCCAATTGCTGCGCCCGCACTGGCCGGCGCTTGTGCTTGCTTTCATCGCTGTTCTCGGCGAAACGCTCACAGACCTGCTGGAGCCCTGGCCGCTGAAAGTCGTCCTCGATAACGTCATCGGCAACAAAGCGCTGCCGCACTGGATGCAGGGCTACGTCGTCTCGTGGCTCGGCACAGACAAGACCGCCGTTCTGCATTTTGCCATCGCCGCGGTCATCACCATCGCGCTGGTCGGCGCGGTCAGCTCGTATGCCGAGAAATACCTGACGACCAGCGTCGGCCAGTGGGTGATGCATGATTTGCGCACCACGCTCTACCACCACATCCAGCGATTGTCGCTCGCCTATCACGATCAGAAGAAGACGGGTGATTTAATCAGCCGCGTCACCAGCGACATCGGCGCGGTGCAGGATTTCATCTCCTCGGCGTTGCTCGGCATGATCGTCAACGTGCTGACGCTGGTCGGCATGCTCGGCGTGATGTTTTATGTCAACTGGCATTTCACGCTGATCGCGCTGTCGGTCGCCCCTTTGCTCTTCCTGGTCGTCTACAGCTTCACGCGCCGCATCAAACGGGCGGCGCGCGAGGTGCGCAAGAAAGAAGGCGAGGTGGTCTCGGTGGTGCAGGAATCGCTCGCCTCGATCCGCGTCATTCAAGCCTTTGCCCGCGAAGATTTCGAGGTCAAACGCTTCGAGCAGGAGAGCCTGGAAAGCGTCGAAACGGCACTGCGCGCCCGCGCGATGAAAGCCCGGCTGACGCCCATCGTCGAAGTCATCACCGCCGCAGGCACCTGCCTGGTGCTGTGGTACGGCGCGCGGTTGGTGCTTGCGGGCGAGATGTCCGCCGGCTCGCTGCTCGTCTTCTTCCTCTACCTCGGCAAGATGTACAAGCCGATGCGCGACCTGTCGAAGATGACTGACACCTTGTCGAAGACCGCCGTCGGCTTCGAGCGCATCAAAGAAGTTTTGGAAACCGAGCGCGACGTGAAAAACCTGGCCGGGGCGCGCCGCGCGCCGCCGTTCAAAGGACGGATTGAATTCAACCACGTTTTCTTCGGCTATTCGGAGGAGCAGTTGATCCTGCGCGACCTGAGCTTGCAGATCGAGCCGGGGCAAGTCGCGGCGCTGGTCGGGCCGACGGGAGCGGGCAAGAGCACGGTGGTCAGCCTGGTGGCGCGCTTTTATGACCCGCTGGCCGGGCAGGTGCGCATTGATGGGCGCGACGTGCGCGGCTATAAACTGAAATCGCTGCGCCAGCAGATCAGTTTCGTTTTGCAGGAGAACTTACTTTTCCGCGCGCCGATCTGGCAGAACATCGCTTACGGCAAACCGCAGGCGAAACGTGAGGAGATCGTGCGCGCCGCCCATCTGGCGAACGCCGACGAGTTCATCAACCGGCTGCCCGAAGGCTATAACACGATGGTCGGTGAGCGCGGCGTGACCCTATCCGGCGGACAGCGGCAGCGGCTGGCCATTGCGCGAGCCATCATTCGCCATTCGCCGATCTTGATTTTGGATGAGCCGACTTCGGGACTCGACGCGGCATCGGAAGAGTTGGTCTTTGAGGCGCTCAACCGGCTGATGGAGAACAAGACCTGCATCGTCATCGCCCACCGCCTGGCGACCATCCGGCGGGCCGACGTCATCTTTGTCATAGACGGCGGGCGCGTCGTCGAGCGCGGCAAGCATGACGAACTGATGGCGCGCGGCGGCCTCTACGCGCAGTTATACGAGATTCAATTCAAAGACGAAGCCCCGGTCGAAGTGCTGCCCGGCTGACATTGCGTTTTCCGCGGCGCGCGCTGTATGGTCTCGTAGATCGATGCTCGGGATGAATCTGACGACTATGATTAAAGACACAATGCTCAAGCGCCGGCTGGCGCGGGCGCTGGCTCTGTGGCTGGCGCTGTTTCCAGGCTTTGCGGCGGCGGCCATCGCACAGAGCGCCGCGCCGCAGACTTCGCAAGCCGCCACACCACAGCCGCAGACCGATACGCTCGACGCGCTGGTTGCGCGCCTGGGCGCGCATCTGGCGCAGCCGCGATTTGCGCCCGCCGCCTGGGGCGTCAAGATCGTTTCGCTCGATACCGGCAAGACCTTGTTCGAGCACAACCCGCAGAAGTACTTCAACCCGGCATCGAACGCCAAGCTCTACACGACGGCGCTGGCGCTCGACCGCCTGGGCGCGGATTATCGCATTCGCACGTCGCTTTATTCGACGGCGCGGCCCGATGCGTCGGGGACGCTCAAGGGCGACCTGATCGTTTATGGGCGCGGCGATCCGACCATGGCCGCGAGCCTCAACGGCGGCGATTACTTCAAGCCGCTTGAGCCGCTGGTTGACCGGCTGGCCGTCGCCGGCGTGCGGCGCGTCGAAGGCGACCTGATCGGTGATGAAAGCTACTTCCACAGCCCGGCGATTGGCTCCGGCTGGGAGTGGGACGATCTACAGGAATACTATGGCGCTGAAGCGTCGGCGCTCAACATCAACGACAACGCGCTTGATCTCTTCGTTAAGCCCGGCGAGCGCCCCGGCCAGCCATGCCGCATAACGACCGGCCCGCCGTCGAGCTGGCTGACGATCATCAACCGCACAGAGACCGCGGCGAAAGACTCGGAAGGCCGCATCATGGTTTACCGCCCGGTCGGCGAGAACATCGTCTATGTTTCGGGGCGGCTGCCAATTGGTGGCAAAGATTACAGAGGCTCGGTGGCGGTCCATAATCCGGCGGGGCTGTTTGTCGCGCAGCTTAAAGAGGCGCTCTTGCGGCGCGGCATCACGGTGGCGGGCCGGACGCGGACGATTGATTGGAAGTACCGCGAAGTCACGCCGGTTGATTGGGCGAAATGGATCGAGCTCGGCTTCGTCGAATCGCCGCCGCTCAGAGAGATCGTGCGCGCCACCTTGAAGCCCTCACAGAACCTCTACGCACAGTTGCTGCTCTTGCAGGTCGGCGCGTTGCGCGACGCGGAGACGCGGGGACACGGCGAGGCGGGGACAGGACAAGGGCGAGGGAGCGGGGCGGAGAATGGGACAAGGCGAGAAGAGGCGCAAAGCTCCGTCCCTGTCGCCGCGTCGCCGCGTCTCCCCGTCACCGCGTCGTCCGTTCCCCGGCGCACCACCGAAGAGATGGGCGCCGAAGCGTTGCAGAACTTCCTGACGGCGGCGGGCGTCAAGCAGGGTGACGTGCTGCTCGAAGAAGGCTCAGGGCTGTCGCGCCGTGACATCATCACGCCGAATGCCACGGTCGCGCTGCTCAGCTTTATGAGCCGTCATCGCTTCGCCGAAGATTATCGCAACGGCCTGCCGATAGCCGGGGTGGATGGAACCTTACAAAATCGCATGAAGGGAACAGCGGCGGCGGGCAACGCCAGGGCCAAGACCGGGACGCTGCGTTACGTCTATGCGCTCTCCGGGTACGTGACGACGGCAGCCGGCGAGCATCTGGCGTTTTCAATCATGCTCAATAACTATTACAACGCCGAGCGCGCGGCCGTTCCGGCCACAGCGGCCGCCGCTTCAGCGCCGCGCATTCCCGCTCCGCGCGAAGACGTCGACGCCATTGTCGTGATGCTCGCAGGCTTCAGCGGCAGGAGCCAGTAGACAGGAGGCAGGAGGCAGGAGGCAGGAGGCAGGAGGCAGCCAACACATCAGTACAAAAACTGAAGGCAGCGGGCAATGATTCAAGTTCACTGGCCCGCTGCCTTCACTGTTTCATGACTCTCTACTGCTTCCTGCCTCCTGCCTCCTGCCTCCTGATTTCACGGTGAAACGACGAGGCGCAGCGGCGTCGAAGTGGCAGTGGTGCCGAAGGGGTCGCGCACCTGGAAGACGAGCGTAAAGGTTCCCGCCACAATCGCCTTGCCGCCGAAAGTGCCGGTCGCCGGATTGAGCGTTAAGCCCGCCGGCAGCGCGCCGCTGATGATGCTCCAGGTATAGGGCTGCGAGCCGCCATTGGCGACCATCACAAAGGAGTAATCAACGTTGACCTGCGCCGTCGGGAAATCGCCCGTCGTCACCACCGTGAGCGGCCCCGCCGTCACGACGATGTGCAGCGAGTCCGAGAGCGCTGAGGCCAGAGTCGAGTCGGCTATCCTGATTACAAAATCGTAGTTGCCGGCGACAATCGGCTTGCCACCGATGACGCCCGTTGTCGGGTTGACCGTTAAGCCCCACGGCAACGTGCCGCTCGCCAATGTCCAGGTGTACGGCCCTGTGCCGCCGGTGCTGCGCAGCCCATACGCATAGCTCACGCCGGTGACGCCTGAAGGCAACGTCCCCGTATCGATGACGCCGAGCGGGCCGAGCGCAATGACCAGGTTTAAGGGCGACGACACCGCCGTGGTGTTGTCGGCATCCGTCACCCGCACCGTGAAGATGTAATTGCCGACGGTCGTCGGGCGGCCCGACAGAATACCCGTGGCGGCATTGAGCGTCAGGCCCGGTGGCAGCGTGCCGTTGCTGAGCCCCCAGGTCGCTGGCGGGCGTCCGCCGGTAAAGAGCAACTGCGTCGCGTAATCTTTGCCGGTCAGCCCCGGTAGCAGGTCACCGCTGGAGACGACGCGCAGCGGGTCAATGTCCGGGACCACCGTGATGGTATAGCTGGCCACCGCCGCCGCGCTGTTGGCGTCGGTAGCGCGCACGGTAAAGCTGAAGTTGCTGCCAAAGACCGTTGGCGTGCCGGCAACCAGGCCCGAGGCGCTCAACGACAGCCCCGCCGGCAGCGCCCCGCTGGTCAGCGTGAAGGTGTATGGCGCGCGGCCGTTGGCCGTTTGCAACTGCTGGCTATAGGCTTCGCCCTTCTTGCCGCGCGGCAGGTTGGTCGTGGTGATCATGAAGACGCTGTTTTGCAAGGTGATCGGGCGCGTGCCGACGACCGTCGCATTGCCCGCCGCGTCGAGCAGGCGCATGGCGAGCGTGTGATCGCCATTACTGAACTTTGTGGTGTCGAGCGTGAAGCTGTAGCCGGCCTTCGAGGCGTTCGGGAAGCTGCTCCAGACGGCGCCGATGTCCGGGCGGTTCAGCCCGTAGATGGCGTCGCCGACTTTCACGCCGTCCACCAGCACTTCGACGGCGGCAATGCCGACGTTGTCCAGCGCCCAGCCCGAACCGGTCGCCACCGTGCTGAGCGTGGCGCGGAAGTCTGGCACTTCCAGGTTGCCGAAGGGCGCGACGTGATCCGCCGGCTTGATGGTGATGGCCAGCGTGCGGGTCACCGACTGCTCCGCCGAATCGGCGACGCGGACGACAAAGACCACGGTGCCGGGCGAAGCCGGTGTCCCTGAGATCACCCCATTGGCCGACAGGTTCAAGCCCTGGCCGAGGCTGCCGCTGCTGATGCTCCAGGTGTAAGGCGGCGTGCCGCCGGTCGCTTGCAGCGTCTGCGAGTAGGGCCGTTCGGCGCTGGTCTCAGGCAATTGCACTGTCTGAATGACCAGCGGCGGCGGCGGCGGCACAACCAGAATGAAGAGCGTGTGGGTGCTAGAAGTGCCGACCGCGTCCTTAACGCGCACCGTGAAGGCGTAGGTGCCGACAGCGGTTCCGCGTCCGCTGATCGTGCCGTCGCTTTGCATCGTGATGCCGTCCGGCAAGGTTCCGATGTCGAGCGTCCAGGTGTAGGGCGCGACACCGCCGGCGGCGTCGAGGTGCGCCGTGTAGCTCAAGCCTTGCGTGGCGTTCGGCAGCGTCTCTGTGCGGATCGTCAGCGGCGGCGGCGGCGGGCCGACAGTGATCGTCAAAGGCTTTTTCGCCTGGCGGTCGGCCGCGTCGCTGGCGATGACCGTAAAGTCGCTCGTCCCCTGCGCCGTCGGCGTTCCCGACAACATGCCATCGGCTGAGAGCTTGATGCCATCAGGCAGGGCGCCGTATTTCGCCTTCTTCTTCTTGACCCAGTTGTAAGGCGCGCTGCCGGCGGTGGCCTGTAGCTGATGCTGATATGGCACGCCGACGGCGGCAGCCGGCAGCGGGTTGCTGCTCAGGATAGTGAATTGCGGCGGCGCTTCAATGTCAATGGCTAAGGCCCTGGTCGCCGTCTGGCCGCTCTGCTCGGTCACCTGCACCGTAAAGTTTGTGGTGCCGGGTGTCGTCGGTCGGCCCGTGATGCTGCCGTCGCTGCTCAATTGCAAGCCATCGGGCAGGTGCCCGGCGCCGACCGTCCAGCGATAAGGCGCGCTGCCGCCGATGGCCTGTAAGGTGCGCAAGTAATCCTGACCGACGACGCCATCGGGCAGCGATTCGGTGGTAATCTCCAGGGCGCTGATCGCCGGGTTGATGGTGATCGCCAGCGTCACGGTGACGCTGGCCGAAGCCGAGTCTGCGAGCCGGATGACAAAGCTCGACGTGCCGGCACGCTCAGGCACACCGGCGATGACGCCACTCGTCTGGTTGAGCGACAGGCCATCGGGGAGATTGCCCGACACCTTAGACCAGTTGTAAGGCGTCTGGCCGCCCGAGGCGCCGAGGCTCTGGCTGTAGGTCGTGCCGACCGAGCCGCGCGGCAACTGCGCCGAGGTAATCGTCAGCGGCGCGGCGGGCTTGACGATAAGGGTCAACGCCTTGGTCGCCGAGCCGTTGTTGCTGTCCGTAACTTTGACAACAAAGTTGCTGGTGCCGGCAGTCGTCGGCGTGCCGGAGATGCTGCCGGATTGCGAAAGCGTCAGCCCCGCCGGCAGCGTGCCGCTCTCGACGATCCAGAGATAATCGGGCCTGCCGCCGCTGGCGACCAGGGCGCGGTCATAAGCGACGGCGACCGTCGCTTCGGGCATGCTGGTGGTGCCGATTGAGAGGCTCGGCGCGACCGTCGGCGTAACGACCGGGACTTCGTTGGAATAGGCGGACTGGCCGCTGATGTTGAAGGCGCGCACGCGATAAGCGTAAGCCGTGTTCGGCAGCGCTGTGCCGTCTGTGTAGCGCGGCGAGCTGGTCGGCGTCGTCGCCAGCAGACTGAATTCGGCGCTCGTGCCGCCGCGCCGCTCGATCTGAAACCCTTGCGCCGCGCCATCGCTGCCTGCCGATGTGTCTTGCCAGACGAGCGTGACTTCGGTGGGCGAAGAAGCGGTGGCGACGAGGCTGGCCGGCGCCGATGGCGGCGGGGGCGGCAACTGGTTGATCCAGCCGATCTGCGCCGCGGTGTGCGGACAGAGGGCCAGCTCGTTGAGCCGCATCATGCAGGCGGTCGAGTTCTGCGTGCAGCTCGCATCCTGGCAGTTGCCGTTGATGGCTTCGCGGCGGATTTCGGGCGCGCAACTACAACTACAGGTCTGATAGCCGGGCTGAAAGTATTCATCGCAGGCGTAAAAGATGTGGCCGGTTTCGTGGCTGACGACGCGCGACAGCGGCCAGCCAAAGCTGCGGTACAGGCTCTGCACGTACGGGCCGCCGATGAAGGCCCACGAAGCGCGGTGGTCGGTAAACGCGGTCGCCGTGCCAATCGGGTTATACCCGACGAATATCGAGTAGGCCCAGTCGGTGTGCTGTTGCTGCCTGAGCGCCTCGTCATAGGCCGCGACGCGCGTCGCCGTATCGCCGTCGCTGACTCCGAGGTTCGACATGATTTTAGCGATCCAGAAGGTCGCATCACTAGCCGGGTGCAGGATCGGTTCGTAAGGCACCTGGCAGGCGGGATCGCTCGGCAGGTGGGTAACCAGTGTGAATTGCAGGGGCCGCGCCAACTGAAAGGCGCGCGACTGCTCGACCCACCAGTTCAAGCCTTCGAGCGTCTGCGAGACCGCCGCCGTCGCATCGTCATTCGACCATGAATAGAGGTTGGGGTCAGCCGTGCCGTTGCTCTCGATCAGAAAGAGGGCGACGGCCACGGTGCCATCCATGACGTCCGAGTTGCCGAAGAACTGTGTATGCACATCGCCACTGGGTGCGCGGCCCAGCAGCCGCAGGTTCTGGATCATCTGCTCGCGGTTGATCCGCGGGTGCGGCTCGGTATCGATGAAGCCCGGTCGGTCGGTCTGCGCCCCGGTCGGGCGCGCGGCGTCGCGCTGACGGCGGCGCGCACTACGGCCCGAAGCCATGTCATTGAACAGGCGGATGGCGATCTGTGTGTTGCGGTCGCGAAAGCCTGCGGGCGGCGCAGTGATGACTGCACGGTGAATGGCGCGTATACGGTGCTGGCCGAGGAGGCGGGCTTCGACGGCGGGCGTGATCCAGCCGAAGATGGCTTTCGGCGGCAACACCACGGCGACCGTGCCGCCCGCCGCCGTGATAAAGTCCCGCGCTTCAATCAGCTCGTTTGCGGTCTCGGCCTCGACCAGAACGAGCGCGTAATCTTTCATGGCTTCGACCGGCGCGCGCGACGCGGCAGTCTGTGCCGAAGCGTGGGCACTTGCAACAGTTATGAGCAGTAGCAGAACACAGCACAGCAAAACCACACGAAGCATCAGTAACAACCTCAATGGAGCGTGAATCCCGCAGCCGTTACTGCCTGCGTCGGCTGCAGGCGGGATGGCGCAATGAGCGAAACCAATGATCAGGGAAAGACGGCACCGGAGCCCTGCAACCGTCTGCCTGAGCTGGTCAGGGAAATTCGAGCGGGGGAGTTTCGCCCGAAGCCTGTCGTAGCTAGATTCCGATTCTCACTGAATAATTACGACTTCGCCGATAAGCTATGAATACCGCCCGCACCTTCTCCCCAACAAGCACGCGTGCGGCAAATAATTTAAGGTCGCGAGTATATCTGATTCGAAGCGCCGCTCGCAAGTCGAAAGCGATTGCGATTTTCTTCCATCCAAAGGTGGTTCCGGCTGATCGCGAGGTGGGGCGGGATGACCCTAGCTGGCGGGCGCATCGGCCTTGACGCGGCCTGCGACGGCCAGCAGCTGGTCGAGCGTATGATGCGTCACTCTGTCGCTATAGATGACGTCGAGCAGCGCCCTCTGCTTGTCGGCGATGCTCATCTGATTGAGATCGTTATCGGTAAAGCTTTCTTGTATGGCGTCGGACGGCTCGGGCTGGCAGCGCTGCCAGCCGTGGTAAGCGATGACGCGCCCCGGCTGTGCGGGCGCGGCGTTGGCTTCCGCTGTGCTCGCCGGGCGAGCCGCGACCGGCATGGCGACGACGTTCGTCGCGACGCTGCCGGTCACCGCGGCCTCTGCGGGCGCTTGCGGCCAGGCGACGCCGGCGATAACGGAGGGTGATGGGCGGCGCGATTTCGCCAGAATCTCATCATAGGTCTCTTGACATTCCGGGTAGGCGCGGACATAAGGCGAGCGCGCAATGATTTCCGCCCACCTTCTCGCCTCTTCGAGGCGGCCCAGTTCGGCGAGCTCAAGGGCCAAGTTGTTGATATACAAATAAGGGACGAGCGGTTGGGAAGGCGCCAGCGTGCGGACCAGCGGGCCGAGGCTTTCAAGGTGCCGCAACGCGCCCTGATGGTCGCCATGCGCGCATCTGTAGACCGCCATAATGGACTGCGCGTTGACGGTTGTCACCATGTCGCCGCCATATCGAGTCGAAGCGGCACGGGCCGCTTCGACGAAGAGGCGCACCGCCTCGTCGTGCCGGCCAGCTTCTTTGTAGGAAAGCCCCAGAGCCTGGATCGCCCGCGCCCGGAAGCCGAGAGGCAGGTCAAAAGATTCGGCCAGCCGCTCGAAGCCCGCCCGCGCCCGCTCAATGTCGCCGCGCCGCTTCCAGCAGAAGACCTGATAGTAATGGCCAAGACTTTGATACGGGCGCGGCAAAGGCGCTTGGGTGAGGATATGGCTGATCTGCTCGACCGTCTCTGTCGCTCTCAGGTCCAGCGCATGATCGGCGATAGCAATGAGCCGATTCCCCGCCGCCTTCAGGCTCTTTGTATCGTAAACAACCTTTACCAGTTTCGCGGCAATCTGCTGATAGAATGCGCCATGCAATGGGAGGTGGTCTGTGTCACCCTTAGGGGCGAACGATTCAATGTTGAAAAGCTTGTTCCTGGTCGCTTCCTGCATCATGTTTCTGCCGATGCTCGCGTCAATTTCCCCCGGCAAGCACTCAGCGGTTTCCGGGCCTGCGGTCATCGCCTTTGCCGGACATGCGACGGCGGGTGGCGAAGCCCGCACCTGCGGCTGCCCCGGCTACATCTGTGATCCCGACGAATCGCCCGGTTGTGCTCGAACCTCCGCCGCCAGCGGGCAGTCAGAGGATAAGACGCCGGGCGGCAAAACGCCAACCTCTGAGGCCGACTACGGCACCGCGGCGCTTTCGTGGCGTTGGCGCTGCTGGTCTGGCCGCGGCTGCGTACATAGCCAGCGCGACGGGCGGTATAAAACCAAAGCACACGATTTCAATTAACATTCAGCGAGCGCCCTGCCGCGGGGGCTTAGGTGGTTTTTATCACTTTGCCGTCCGGCATTCTACTATAAGTGCGCGCGGATTTCACGGGAAATTATGCGCCCCGCAATTGCTTGACAGGGCTGGCGTGAAAGTGTAGAGTTGAGCCTTGCCTCATAGGCTTATGAAGCGATATATAGACAGGCGCACACACTCAGAGTCCTGCCACGCTCTCTACAATCACGGAGAGTTCCGCAGCATCTGCGACACTCGATGCTAAAGCTATCGTGCTCGCTGTTGCGATTTGCGCGAGCAAGACCGCGCCCGAACGAATCGGCTCTGGAGAGGCTGTCGCCCATCGTCCTTCATAAAGCGAGCCTGACTTGCGCAGACCGCAGACTATGGGACAATTCCCCATTTCGTTGACTACGGCAGTCCAGGAGGAGCAGCAATTAATGGCGACAGAGAATGTAAACCAGTCCGGTGCGAGCGCGGTGGCCGATAGCGCCAAAGAGGAGACCGCTGCGCTGCCAGAGAGCGCCGGCCCAGACAACGCAGCCGCCGAGCCGCGCGCTGCGGCAGACGCGAACCCGACGGCTCAGGATAATCCCGCTCCGACCCCGGGCGCAGCCGCTCCGGCTGACGACGCGCCCAGCGAGTCTGCGGCCGACACGGAAGCCGGCGGCGGCGATTTCAGCGCCCTGCTCGAAAACTACGAGCGCGAGCAGGCGGCCACCAAACAAGAAGGCGAGATCGTCCGCGGCACGGTCGTCGGTGTCTCCGACAAGTACGTCATGGTCGACATCGGCTACAAGTCCGAAGGTGTTGTGGCGCGCGAAGAGTTCGTTGACCGCTCAGGCGGCCTCACGGTCAAGCCCGGCGACGAAGTTGATGTGCTGATCAAGAGCCTCGAAAACCAGGACGGATACGCGATCCTCTCGCGTGCTGCCGCCGTACAGGTGCAATCCTGGGAGAAGCTGCGCCGCGCCCACCAGAACCACGAGACGATTACCGGGCGCGTCACCGAGCGCATCAAGGGCGGCCTCAAGGTTGACCTCGAAGGCATCGCGGCCTTTCTGCCCGGCTCGCAAGTCGACGTACGCCCGGTGCGCAACCTCGAAAGCTTCATGAACCAGGACATCGAGGTGCGCGTCATCAAGCTCAACCGCAAGCGCGGCAACGTCGTCGTCTCGCGCAAGGCGGTGCTTGAAGAAGAGGCCAGCCACAAGAAGACTGAAACCCTTGAGCAGATCGAAGAGGGCGTCGTCATGGAAGGCGTGGTCAAGAACATCACCGATTACGGCGCGTTCATTGACCTCGGCGGCATCGATGGGCTTCTGCACATCATTGACATGAGCTGGGGGCGCATTCAATCGCCCGGCGACATCCTCAAGGTCGGCGACACGCTCCAGGTCAAGGTGCTGAAGTTCGACCGCGACAAAGAGCGCATCTCACTAGGCTACAAGCAACTGATGCCTGACCCGTGGCAGTCGGTGGCCGAGCGCTATCCGAAAGGCTCGCATGTCCGCGGCAAGGTCGTCAGCCTGACTGACTACGGCGCCTTCATCGAGATCGAGGCGGGCGTCGAGGGTCTGGTGCATGTCACCGAGATGACCTGGTCGAAGCGCCTGAAGCACCCGTCGAAGTTGCTGTCGATTGGCCAGGAAGTCGAAGCCATCGTCCTCGAAGTTGATTCACACAATCGCCGCATCAGCCTCGGCATCAAGCAGATTACGGACGACCCGTGGATGACCCTCGTGCAGCGTTACCACATCGGCTCGCGGGTCACCGGCAAGGTGCGCTCGCTGACCGACTTCGGCGCGTTTGTCGAGATCGAAGACGGCATTGATGGCCTCGTGCATGTCTCGGACATCTCGTGGACCAAGCGCATCAAGCATCCGTCCGACGTGTTGAAGAAGAACCAGACGGTTGACGCGGTCATCACCAACATCGATCTTGAAGGCCGGCGGCTGTCGCTGTCGATCAAAGATCTGGAGCCGAACGCCTGGGATCGCTTCTTCGAGGTCCACAAGGTCGGTGACACGGTGACCGGCAAGGTCGTGCGCTTTGCCAACTTCGGCGCGTTTGTCGAGATCGAAGAGGGCATCGAAGGCCTTTGCCACGTGTCGGAGTTGAGCGACGGGCGCGTCGAGAAGCCCGAAGACGCGGTGAAGATCGGTCAGGTCATGCCGTTCAAGATTTTGAAGCTCGACCCGGCGCAAAAGAAGATCGGTTTGTCGGCGCGCGCTGTCGGCAAGGAGAACGATCCCGAAGACGTGCGCAGCTACCAGGAGACTGGCGGCATGGCGACGCTCGGCGAGATGTTCAAGAATCTTCAGACCGGCAAGGACGACGAAGAGTAAGCCGCAACACTCTTCAGCCAATGTCTCAGCGACGCGACCCGAAGCGGTTTTGGGTCGCGTTTTTCTTTTGACGACTATGGATCACCTGTGGAGTCCCTGGCGTTACCGCTACATTGCGACGGCTGACCGCGCGGAAGGCTGTGTCTTCTGCCATGTGCAAGAGGCTGCCGAGGATGACGAGAATTACGTCGTCCATCGCGGGCGGTTGAACTTTGTCATCCTTAACCTCTTCCCTTACACGAGCGGTCATCTGATGGTCGTGCCTTACGAGCATCAGGCATCGTTCGCTGACGCAAGCGATGAAGCGACGGCAGAGATGATGGCCCTGGCCAAGCAGGCGCAGCGGGCGCTCGAAGCTGAGTATCACCCCGACGGCTTCAACATCGGCATGAACCTGGGCGGCGCGGCGGGCGCGGGCATCGCCGGCCATCTGCATCTGCACGTCGTGCCGCGCTGGGCGGGCGACGCGAACTTCGTTTCAACCATCGGCGAAACCCGCGTCCTGCCCGAAGACCTGGCGACGACTTGCGGCAGGCTGAGGAAGCATTTTTGAGTTGTGGCCTGGCTTACAAAACCAGTGACCGCAGGAGAGGCGACATGAAACTGACTGGCTGCTGCACCCCGCTTGCTCGGCGTTGGGCCGGCTTTGTTGTAACCGGACTCGTGGCGCTGCTCACCATCCATCCGCCTGCTTCGCGGGCGGCAGCGCCCGCCCCCCCCAGGCCGCTGATCATCGCGCACCGCGGCGGCGCGCTTGAATCAACCGAGAATACCATCGCCGCTTTTCAGCGCGCTTTCCGCATCGGCGCCGACGGCATCGAAACCGACATTCGCCTGACTCGTGACGGCATGGTGGTGGTCTATCACGACGATTACTTCGGGCGCGTCGAAGGCTTGCCGCAAGCGCAGCGCACGCGGCTGGTGTCGGACATGACCTACGGCGAGCTGACGGCGCAGACCTTGATCCCGGTTGGCGAAGACACTGGCGGGCGGCGCGTGCCGACGCTCAGCGACCTGCTGGCGCAGGTTCACGGGCGTCTGCTCAACATCGAATTGAAGCGCTGTGCCCGCTTCGAGGAGCTTGTCAAAAAGACCATCGCCATCTTGAAAGGTTACGCCGAGCTTGATCGCATCGTGTTGGAAGCGCCCGACCTCGATACGGCCAAGAAGCTCCGCAAAGCGCTAGGCCCACAGCTCAAGCTGCACATCAATCCCGAATACGATCACACCGCGCCGCTGCGAGATACGCTTAAACAGCTTTTGAAATTCAAGCCGCATTCGGTGTCGATCTCTTACAAGCTGCTGGCGCGCGACATGGTCGAGAGCGCCCACCGGGCGGGCGTCGAAGTCTGGGTGTGGACGGTCAATGACACCGGCGTGGCCGAGCGCATGCGGGAATTGGGGGCGGACGCAATCAAGACCGACCGACCAACGACTTTGATGAACTTATTCAGAGGCGATAGGACGAGTGACAAGTAACGCGGAGAGAAGTCAGGAGTCAGGAGTCAGAAGTCAGAAGTCAGAATGAGAATGCAGCGATAGCCAACTTCCTCTTCCCTTCTGGCTCCTGACTCCTGACTCCTGACTTCTCTCCGCGTTACTTGTCACTCGCCGCCGTCATTGCCGGCTCGTGCTCGGCGTCTATCGTCGCCATCTCGGCCATCAACATGCGCTCACAGTCGGCGGTCGAAGGCGCTTCGGTAGGCGACGCGGCAGCCGTGGCGGCTTGCCGCTTCGGCAGCATGAAGCCGACGATCAAAGCCAGCGCCGCAAAAATCACACCGACAATGAAGACGCGCTGGAGCGCGCCGCCGAGCGCCGCCGCCATCGCCCGGAACAATTCCACCGGCAGTTGGGCGCGAGCAATCGGGTCAATTAAGGCACTCGGATTGTGAACGACTTGCGCGACTTCCGCGGGCGGGCGTCCGCTGGTTCGTTGAATGTCGGCGAGGTGCGCCATCAGGCTGATCGTCATCACCATCCCCATCGCCGCGACGCCGAGCGTTTGCCCGATTGAGCGCGAGAATTGATTGAGCGAGGTGGCGATTCCCAGGCGGCTGCGGTCTACGGCGTTCTGCATCGTGACGATGAGCGTGAACATCACCAATCCCATACCACAGCCCATCGCCGCCACATCGATCATCAAGGCGACATGCGGTGTTCCCTGGCCGAAGGTCGCCAGCGCCGCCGAGCTGGCCACCAGCAGCATCAGCCCCGAAAGGATCGTCGGGCGATAGCCGACGCGAAAGATCAAGCGCCCGCCGACGACAGACATCGTTACCCAGCCTAATAGAAAGGGCGTCAAAAGCACGCCCGCTTGCGTCGCCGTGCCGCCCAGCACGCCTTGGACGAAGAGCGGGATGAAGGTGATGGCGCCGAACATCGCCGCGCCGACCAGAAACGAGATCATCGAGCCGACGGCGATGACCCGATTTTGAAACAACGAGAACGGCACAATGGGCTCGCGGGCGCGGCGCTCGGCGCGCACAAACAAATAGCCAAAACCGATTGCCCCCGCGACCAGCAGCCACATCCACGGGCGCGTCCAGATGCTCGGCTCGCCGCTTTCGACCAGCGCGATCAGCAGCAAGGTGACGGCGACCGTCAACCATGTCGCGCCGGCATAATCGATCACCGGATGCTCCGTGCGCCGCGGCTCGATCAAGGTGATGCCGACGACGGCGGCGGCGGCCAGCCCAAAAGGAATGTTGATGTAGAAGACCCATCGCCACGACCAGTGGTCGGTGATGAAGCCGCCCGCGAGCGGCCCAAGAATCGACGCCAGTCCCCAGACGCCGCTGAACAGGCCCTGCATGTTGGCGCGCTCGCGCAAGGTGTAGATGTCGCCGGTGATCGTCATCGTCAGCGGGATCAAACCGCCCGCGCCCAATCCTTGAATGGCGCGAAAGAGGATCAACTGCGTGATGTCTTGCGCCGCGCCTGACAGCGCCGAGCCGATCAGGAAAAAGACGACGGCACCCAGATAAAGCGACCTGCGCCCGAACAGGTCAGAGAGCCGTCCCCACACCGGCACGGTCACCGTCGAGGTCAGCAGGTAAGCCGAAAAAACCCAGCTGTAATGATCGAGCCCGCCCAGGCGAGCGATGATCGTCGGCATCGCCGTGCCGACGACGGTGGCTTCAAGGGCCGCCAGGAACATGCCGAGCATCACGCCCGCGGTCACTGCGCGGCGACGGCTCGGCGACAGCAAGACGTGCGGCTTTTCTTGCATGAACGATTCGGCAGGGATTGACTCGGTCGCTTTGTTGCGCGTAGGTCTTCGCATGAATTCTCAGCCGTTCTCTTCTATTCGGGCTCACGAGCCTTCACCCGATGATTATAACCAGCCGCAAGGCGTTTGCCACGCAGTCACCACATCGGCAGTCGCTCAGGGGCGAGGGAAAGAGAGGTCGCCTAGCGTTAGATGAGGGCCGCTTTATCATTCAATGGCGTTGAGCATTGGCAAACCTCTGAAGCTCCACCTCGGAGCCGTTAAAGCGATTCAGATTTATTGGACCTGAAATGCCGTCCACCGTGCCGGATTGAGAATATTGCCAGAAGGTCCATCGGTTCCACCCTTTCGGAAGTGATGGTTCAGACGAGCTATAAGACCCGATCCACAGCGGATAACCTCCGAATTCAGCGGTCAGATGCTCGTCCCAAAATGCTTTGTAGGCATAAATAATGGGTTTGCGTCCGGTCCGATGTTCAACCACATCCAGCCAGATTTTGACTGCGGCGGCCAAAGTTGCGGCATCTGGCAAAGTAGTATGTGCTAGGGAAGGTTCGAGATCAAGAACCGGCGGCAACTCGCCGACGTCTGCGCCGAGAGCTTGAAGAAAGGCAGTGGCTTGCTCTTTTGCGCCGTTCTCAAAACTATATATATGGTACGCTCCCCGCAAAATGCCAACCGCCTTGTACCCTTGCCAGTTGCGCTCAAATCCCCTGTCTTTCTTAGTCCCTACACCGGCGCGGAGGAAAACAAACTTGATCTTGCTTTTGTCAAGCTTCGACCAATCCACTCGGCCCTGATAGTAAGTAATGTCAATCCCATTGTTATCACCCGTCAATGGAGTCAGCACGCGTACATTTGCGCTCGGATTGTTGTTGCCTGAAGATGGAATACTGGGTCTAGTATTGGTATTCCCATTAGTATTGGCCGGATGAGGCACTGGCTTAATGAATACGATGAACAGAGCAACCGCAGTAGAGACCAGGAGGACGCCGACGATAGAGACGAAGGCGATGTTAAGCAGGCGGGCCTTTCGAGCCTCCTTCTTGGACTTCTCATGAAACGCGATCTGAACCGGGGTCAGGCTGTTTTCGTCGCGGGCGCGGAAGGCGGTCAGGCGATCTAAGTCTGGCGAACGCCAGAGCAGCCCCGGCGCGCGCTTCTGAACATCCCAGTACTGCGAGGCCTCTTCCAGTCGATATTGGAACAACAGATCGTCATAGTCCGCCTTGATCCACTCCTGCAACTGCGCCCAGTTGTCGATGAGCGCCTCATGCGTGAGCCTGGCGATCTCTGTGCCGTCCGGCTCGGCTGACAGGGTGATGATGCGCGCCCCGGGCGCGGCAAAGCGATTCAATACGGCTTTCACATGATTGCTGTCTTCGCCCTGACCGACAAGCTCCTGGACCTTGAGCGTGCGTCGGGTTGTCGGAATGTCCTTGCCGACGCGGATCAGGCGTAGGAAAGCGCGCCGCGCGATGGCCTTGTCGGCATCGCTCTGGAGGCTGTCGTAGAGCCGCTGCGCTTCCCTGGCCAGCGCGCCGCCGACCCCGCCGATTTCGCGCAAGGTGTCGGAGGGCTTAACGCCCCTGGCCATGCCTTCCCATATCCGCGTCAGCGCAAATTGCAGCAGAGGCAGCACCCCCTCGCGGCCCCTGGTTTCAGAGATCAGCAACTCCACGGTCGCGTCGTCCAGAGGGTGACCGGCGTGCCGCGCCGGCTCGGCAATCGCGCTGCGTAACTCCTCCCGCTTCATGACCGGGACGATCACGCCCTGCGTCGAGATAACCTGGTTGAACTCTTCCTGGTGAATCGTCTGGCCGATAAAGTCTGTGCGCAGGGTGAGGATGATTGCGGTATGACCGGAGCGGTCCGCCGCCGCCGTCAACAGGTTCTCAACGAATCGCTCGCGTTCCTGCGCGTCGTCACAATGAGAATAGATCTCCTCGAACTGATCGACGAAAAGAATCAAGGGGCTCACATCAATATCACGCAGGGCGGCGACGATGCGCCGCAGACCATCATAGCCGCCCTGCTCATTCCTGATCTTTAATTCCTCGACGAACTCTCGGACTTTTCTGACCGCGGCGTCCTCGTCCGCCACGACCCGCGCCAAAACCGCAGCCAGCGCTTCCAGGGGATGCGCCCCCGGCGACATCAGGGCGACGTGTGATGACTGCCGTCCGGGCAAGGGCTCGCGAGCGAGTTCGGGAATCAGCCCGGCGCGCACGACCGATGATTTACCCGAACCGGAAGGGCCAAGGATGGGTAAGATGCGTGGGAGTGGCTTTGCTCCGGGTTGCGGCTCATGGAGTTCGCCAAACTTTGCCCGAAGGTGCTTGATTAACTCTTCGCGGCCAAAAAAGAAGTTGGCGTCCTTCTCCTGGAAGGCGGCCAACCCCTTATACGGGTTCGGGCCGATTTCCGGCACCGCCGCAGGCCCTTCCGGCTCAAGCACCCGCGCCGTTTGAAAGATCACCACGTTACTATCGCCGGTAATGATGACGTTGTCATTGGCATCGCGGCCAATTCGGACTTGTCTGGCGTCATTCGTCATAAGGCGCTGACCTGACCGAGATATGTTGCGGCTTGGCTTGAGGCGGCGCAGAGCGAGCCATGAGCCTCACTCTTGCCGAGGCATAGTAATAAGGTAATGCTCTTTTGCGCAAGGCGGTGGGTGATCAGTGTCCTGCACCACCGACAGAATACTTATTGACCCTGGTCCTCGGTCGGATAGCCCAGCTCTTTCCAGCGCTTCCAGCCGCCGTCCATCGAGATGACATTGGTGTAGCCCATCTGCTGTAAGGCGTCTGCCGCAAGCGCCGAGCGATAACCGCCGCCGCAATAGAGAATGATCTCGGCGTCGTGATTAGGGATTGCGCCTTCGATGTCGCGCTCGATGATGCCTTTGCCCAGATGCACGGCGCCGGCGGCGCGGCCGGCCTGCCATTCGTTGTCTTCGCGCACGTCAACCAGGTGAAACGACTCGCCCGCCTGCTGACGGCGGCGCACCGCTTCGGGCGTCGTTTCTTTGACGCGCGACTTGGCGTCGTTGACGATCTTCAAGAACCCTTCCGAATGAATCATCGCGTTTCTCCTATTCCGGTAGCATAGCCCGCCGTGCCGCGCCTCGCAATTGAAGGCGGTCTCGGTCACCTGTCACGGCTATTCGCCCGGCCCGCAACGGGCGCTGAAACTTAGGTTGTCGCCATAAGACGGTCGTCTCCTATTCCTCCCCGGTGTTCGCCTGAAAAAATTCCAAAAAGACCTCTCAGCCGCGCAATTTTTTCGACGAAGCGGCTCATAAGACATGAAGGAGAGTGCCATCGCTGAGGCCCGGCCCGCTGATCGCCACCAGCTGATCGCGCGCGTTCCAGGTGTAGGTGTTCACCCCATCGCTGGTCAGGTTGCCATTCAGATCATAGGTCAGGGTCTGAGAGCCGAACGCCGTCTGATGGTTGGCGGCATTATAGCTGGTCGTGCTCACCGCCTGCGGCAGGTTGGTGCGGGCGAAGCTGCCGCCGGTCTTGACCAACCGGCCGCGGCATCATGGCTGTAGGTGAGGTTGCCGAGCGTTGTCGCGCCTTTTCTGTAGGTGAGGCCAACAAGGCGTGAGGCGTCGTCGTAGCCGCAGACCGTCACCACTCTACTTGCCAGCATCAGCGATGTGCGCCGTCATGACGCATCAGATTCTTGGCTTAAATAGCCATCACTCTACCAGAAGCTTTTCTCAGGGACGGCCTATAGCGATAAGAAAACACTTGAAAGCCAAAGCCGTGTGCATTACAAAGGCTCCGTAACTAGGGTGGGGTTCATCACGATCAAATGAGGATGGCATATTAAGGAAGCCATATCTTTATTTAGGCAAATAACTCATGTGGGGCTCTTCAAATTTGCCCGGTAAACACATCCTGCACCCACCGAAAAGTATAGGTGCGCGGAATGGTCAACAGCATCCGTCGCCACGTCTAACAGCCTGCCCCTTTAAGTCATGATCCATTATTCAGGTGAATTATGAAAAGAGTTCTTGTTATGGTTTTCGCTTATTCTTTCGTGTTCGCAAACGTCGGTATGAGTTTTGCCCAACAACGAGCGGTTTCTGTTGAACAGGAAAAAGAAGAGATTAGGAAAGTTCTCAATGATGAAGCACAGGCTGCAAATAACTTCCACCGCACTCATGACGTTGAAGGCAATCTGCGGTTTTATGCGCCAGAATTCTTCGAGATAAGGGATGGAGAGATAGGAACATTAGCTAATATAAGGCAGAACCTTAAAATAATCCTGGAGCAACTCAAGCTCGGGAAGCCCTTAATATTATTCGTTCAATACAGCAACATCTCCGTTGATGTGACCGGGAGTGCCGCTTGGGCCAGCTATGACATGACGTTGAAATATGGGTTGGCGGGAGAGCTAACTACACGTAATAAGAAATGCACATCGATCTTCAAGCGAAATGGCTCGAGCTGGTTGTTTGTTCATGATCATTGCTCGACCGTCAAAGAAATGCGTCCCACTTCGCCGCGAATGGACAACAATTAGCCTCCGCACCCATTGCCGCACGTGAGGCGCTAAGCACTCTGATGCCGACGTGTGTCAGCGCAATCAGTACACTTCAAACAATCGCTCATTCAGTTATTTTACTCATCATAAAATGTTCGTGCCCGCCATGCGCCCTTAGAGCCTCTAGCTTTGTAGCTAATAAATCCAATCCCTCTTTGTCGCAATGAATCTCAACCACACCTTTGGGATCATATTCAACTGTAAGTAACATTGTGTCCTCCTATCGCCAGAACTTACGCTTTGGCAACGGGCCGGGATATCCACGCGGACGGTTGACGCCGCCAGATAGTCTGATTGGGTCTGCGCTGATGAAGCGCCGCAAGGAAGGCGAGTAGTAGTGTGCCCGTTAGTAATAAAGCCCCGTGCTGGCGTTTTATGAATGATCCTCTGAAAGCTTTCTTTTTGAGAGCTGTTGCAAAGCGGTCTTAGCGAGAAATCTCTTCGTTGAATGTGCCGCTTCTTCCAATAAATCTAAAGGACAGTCCTTCCTTTTTAGTATAGCCACCATAATAGCACCACCCAGGCTGCTGTCTAAATCATCTTCTCCCAGTTTATAAAGAGCCTTCGCGATATTATCATCAAAATTTGCATTTCTTTGCATAAAACTCTGGAAAGCCCGCCAGCGATAATGCTCTGGATAAGGGTCTTCACCTTTTGCATATTCCCTTTCCAATTCTTTCAGTACATCTGGAGTAATAATGCCTAATTCGCTCCATTTCTTACTGAATTGAAAGATCATTACGATTTCTTCTTCCTTCATCTGCTTTCCCCGTTAACGCATCTCATTCCGCCATGAGGCAGTTTATGAAATCTAAACTCAAACACAAGCATAAAAGCCCAGTTGGCGAGATCCGCCCATCAAACTACGTTCGCCAACCAGTGAGCAGGAAGTCCCCCGGTTGACAAATCACTTATCTGATTGGGCTTTAAGACTTGATAATGAGATTGATCCGAAGGGCATACTTTCTCATTATGAAGCATACCAATCTCAGCCATTGTGACTTTGAGCGATCATTATAGTCTCACGGCTGATTGTACCAATACCATCGGCCTATTTTTCTGATGGCTTTTCGAATCACACTCCTATTGGCATCGACAACACGCCTTTGAGTAGGGCTTAGTTCTGGATCTCCAGCAAGAGGCTTTCCATTTTGGCCTATCCTTGTATTTGGCCCTTCACCACTAACATGCGCATGTGGGGGACCATGATCGCCGCTGCGATAGTTATGAGAAATATTGACACCGTCCCCGTCGGCGATATTTTTAGGTGGCAGATCGGGCTCAGTAAATCTACCTCCATCTTTTGTAGGCTTAGGGGTGTTCCCGCCACACTGATTATGGACGAGGATACCAAGCTGGGAAACATAGTAGCTGTGGATGCTGGCGACTTCCAGATTGTAGACGGCGAACTCACCCTGCCGCCTGGTTACAGATTCAACCTCAACAATGCCGCCATCCTTCGTCCGCAGCTTTGCCCCGCGCGCCAACTCGCCGGCTGCCGTCCAGCCTCGCCCTTCTACCCAGAAAGGGTGTTCCGGCGTCGCGGTGATGGTAATGCCGCCGACACGAAGGTCAACGACTTCCGCCGCTGCGCGCGCGAACGTGCGGCTGACAGTCTGAGTCGCCGTGACGGCTTGGACGGGATCAGTTGAGATCACCTGCTCGCCGGCAGCGATTTGCTCTATTGGTTTGTAGCCAGTCGCGGTCAAAACCAATGTCCCTGCCACGAAGCAGGGGGTTTTCGAGCCATTTCCCGCTTCACGTTCGGCTTCTCTGGCGGCCGCACCTTCGGCCCCGCCCAGCTCTTCTTCCATTCCCAGTATCGGGTCTGCTACGGTTGCAGCGATCATCGCGCCAACGCCCGCGGCAAAGCCCAGCTTGTAACAGATCGAGTTGCGATTGGCCGGGCCGAATATATCATCTACGTCTGGAATGACGTGACCGTCGACGATGCCTGTGGGACTCGGTATGTGGGGGAACGGGTTGGTTGCATCACTGAACCCATGAACGAAATCGCCGAAGGGACTGCCGTCAAAGGGACTCAGCCCCGACGGATCACTGAAGTTGATGGGATTGTTATAGGCATAGGCGTAGATGTTAATGCCGCCAGCTAGGCCAATCGGGTCTTCGCTGATGAAGCGCTGCAAGGAAGGCGAGTAGTAGCGTGCCCGGTAGTAATAAAGCCCGGTGCCGTCATTCTCCCTGCCGGTGTATTGTGTCGGGTTGCTGGAGGCCGTGCCACTCGCCGTCGTCTTGCCGAACGGCTCGTAACTGTAGCTGGTCTGCACCACGCCATTTGAATCGGTCAGGGCGATGGGCGAGCCGAGCGCATCGACCAGCGGACTGGTTGTCCCCGATGCATCGCTGCGGCTGAAAAAGTGATCCGTGCCGCCGGTCAGGACGTTGGCGCTGGCCGCGCCGCCAGTCTGCTCCTGCACGATATTGCCGCCGCTGTAGAGCAGGCTCGTGGTCGTGCCATTGACCGTCTTACTCACCCGTTGGCCTACCGCATCGTAACTAAAGCTGGCACTCAGCCCCGGCCCGCTAACGGAAACCAATTGATCTCTGGCATTCCAGCCATAGGTGTTGACACCATCGCTCGTCAGATTACCGTTTAAATCGTAAGTCAGCGTCTGTCCGCTAAAGCCCGTCTGCTGATTGGCGTTGTTGTATGCGGTTGAAGTCACCGCCTGTGGCAAATCTGTATGCGCGAAACTGCCGCCGGTGCGGGTCTTCCGGCCTGCTGCGTCATAACCGTAAGTCAAATTACCTAGCGTCGTCGCGCCCTTTTTGTAGGTGATGCCGGTCAGATGCGAGGCCCCATCATAGCTGTACTCGTTGGTTACGCCGTTCGGTTGCGTCTGTGAGGTCAGACGACCGATGTGGTCATAACTCATGGTCACGGTCGCAGTGCCTTGCTGAATCTGCGTCAGCCGGCTGGCATTGTCGTAAGTGTAATTGACCGTCGCCTGCCCCGGCACGCTCATCGTCGCCAGCCGCCCGGCTGCATCGTAGGTGTAGCTCACCGTACCTCGTGATGAGGCCTCGCTGGTCAAATGGTCGCGGTTGTCGTACCCATAGGTGATCGTGCCGGACGCCGAGTCAACCACCTGCGTCAGACGGTTCCCGGCATCGTAGGTGTAACTGATGGTCGTTGAGTCGGCGAACGTCACCAGTTTCAATCGGCCCAACGCATCATAGGTATAAGTGGTGACCTGCCCTTTGCGGTCAGTGGCCTGGCGCAGATTTCCTACTTCGTCGTAGAGGTAGCTATCATTGTGCGAGAGCGCGTCGGTGCGCGTCGTGCTCTGATCCAGGTTATTGTAGACGTAGCTAATGACGTTGTTGCGAGGATCGGTCACGCTCAGCAGGTTGCTGTTCCCGTCGTAACTGAGACTGGTGCTGCCTTGCGACGGGTCTATTGCCTGCACTACCCGATTGAGAGCGTCGTACTCGAGCCTGACGGTATGCCCTACCGCATTGCTCACACTCAGTACGCGGCCCGCCGCATCCACAAACTGAGTGATGCTATTTCCTAATGGGTTGGTTATGCGAACCAGGTCAGCACCGTTGTAGTCAAACGTCCAGGTCTTTCCCTCGGCATTAGTCAAGCTCAGCACCTGCCCGACAGCGTTGTACGTGTAGGTCGCCTGATTACTGAGCGGGTCTGTAACACTGGTTAAATTGCCATTGCTGTCATAAGCAAAGTTACTCGTGTGATTGAGCGGGTCAGTCACGCTGGCTACTTGGTTGAAAGTGGGTTCGTAAGTAAAAGAGGTCGTCACCGCTTCCGCAGTCCCGGCCAGCCGTGTAAAGCTCGTTACATTGCCTGCCGAGTCGTAAGCGACAGAAGTACGTCGCCCGAGCGCATCCGTCAAGCTCAAGAGCAGGTTGGTCCCCGTCTGCCACTCGAAGTTGTAAGTCTGCTGTTCCGATTTGCCCAGCGCATAGGTTTCGCTGAGAATATAACCGCCGGAGTTGAATGTCACACGCCGGATATTGCCGCGCGGATCGGTAACATCGGTTTGCGTGACTCTGCCATTGGCATCAAGTGTGTAGGCGAACTGGTACGTTGTGCCGTCCGCCTGCGTCTGCTTGCTTACCCTTCCGTTTGTGTCGTATTCATTGGTGAGATAGAGCGTCCCTCGTGCGTCCCGGATAGTTAATATTCGGTTTGCGCCGTCATAGGTGTATTGCGTCACACCGCCGTTGGCATTGGTCACCTGTGTTAACCTGCCGTTTGCATCATACGTATAGCTGACCGTCCTGCCGATATTGTCTTTGGCTTGTGTGATGTGGTAATTGGCGTCGTATGTGAACTCTACCCACCGGCCATTAGGTGTTACCAATCTGCTGACCCTGTGGCCCTGTAAGATGCCGTTGAAGTCGTTGATGCGCACAACCGACAGCTTATTGCCATTGCGGTCGATAATTGCCTCAAGCGGCGATACCTCTCTGCCATCCGCGGTGAAGCGGTAGACGGAGCCATCTCTCAGCTTGATGTCCCAGTGCGGCAGCGCCCCGCCATAGAAGGTCAGTAGAGCTTTATAAAACGCTGTGGGCGTGGTTGTTGCCTCCATAATGGCACCGTCGGGGCCACTCCCAGCAGATACCCGGTCGAAGCGGACCTTGCCGCCATCCGGCAAGATGACTTGCGCATAGCTATAGCTAGTCTGGTCACCGACCAGGAACATCTCGTAAGGGTGGCGGGTGCCGCTGCCGAACGGTCGCCACTTCGGATCATTCGGACGATACACACGGGTCAGTGAGATGGGAATGATGTCCGGCAATACGAGGTCAGTCTGGGTATAGACAAAAAGCCCACTACCTAAGTCAACCGGATCACCGTCCAGAGGGGAACCTCCTGGCACCGGGCCATCCGGCTCATTCGGGTCGCCGATTGAAGCGCAGGTGAACAGGTGAATCGTCACCCCCGCGTCGGGCACGATCTGCTTGCCGTCGGCGCTCACCGTGCCCTTGCCATAGGTGTACCAGCCAACTCCGTCTGCCGCGTAGCCCCAGAAGTCAATGCGCGTGCCCGCCGGCACTTTGCCATAATTCGGAAAGACCAGCCGCATCCCCGAACTGAGCGTGCCATCCTCGGCCCTGACCGTCGTGCCGCCCAGTTGCAGGGTGAAGAACATCGGGAACTTCACACCTACGGGCCCGGGGAAGGGGCCGCGATCCAGAGGAATCGGGGTGATTGTGAACGAGCTCGCCACCTGCCCGTCGACATCGCGCAGCACCGTCTTCGGCGGGATATGTACTTCAAGCCCCGGCAGCAGCGGCGTGGCGGCGACCAGTTCTTTCTTAATCGGCGACGGGACGTGAATCGCGTGCTTGGTGTCGAGCGCCGGCATCCAGATCGTATAGGGCAGGACGTTCGTGACGCCGCTCTTGGGCACGTCGACGGCGATCATGAAGAAGCCATAGGTCTCCTTAGGCGTGCTGGCCGGGCGGCAGTCGACGATCAGCGTGCCGCGTCCGGCGGCCACGCCCGTCAGGATAAATCGCCCCGTGTGATCGGTCGTCGTCGTCTGGTTGCCGAGCCGCAGGATCACCTTCTCAAGCGGCCAGCCATCCAGTCGCAGCACCTGGCCCGACAGCGCGGTGATGCCGGTCCCGGTGGGCGCTTGAAACGCCGGCAGGTCTTGCCAACTGGAACGCGGGTAGTGGCTGGTCCAATCGCCATTTAAAGCCGCTTCCCCCGGAACCCAGACGTGATCGCGCGGCCTCTCCTCTGCCGCCGCGGCGAACTGTATGGACACGGGCTGGATCGGCGAGCC
Source organism: Blastocatellia bacterium (assembly GCA_035275065.1). Classification (NCBI taxonomy): domain Bacteria; kingdom Pseudomonadati; phylum Acidobacteriota; class Blastocatellia; species Blastocatellia bacterium. The sequence goes on along the minus strand of DATENM010000054.1, from coordinate 37,215 downwards.
GGCGCTGTCGGTAGCGCCGTTGATCGACAGGGTGTAAAGCGTGGCCGGCAGCAGCGGCGCTTCAGGAGTCACAAAGGCAAGCATCCCGCCTTCTGCCGGGATGATCTTCGCAGAGACCGCGCCGCTCGGCGATGAAAGGGTGACCGTAGTGGCGTTCACGGTCTCGACTCGTAGTGCTTTCGAGAAGCGCAAAGCGATGCGCGTATCGAGCGCCACATCCGCAGCGCCATTCTCAGGCAATGAGGCGGCGAGGCGCGGCGTGTCATTGCTAGAAGATTCCGGCAGCGCATCAACGGCGACAATGCGCGCCGCATGACTCGCGGCCCGGTTCGCCGTGACGCCTTTGGCTCTGTCGCCGGCCATGAATAGCTCGCCATTTTGCAGCGGCGTGCCAGCACTGTTGAAGCCGCTCCATAGCAGGGCGTTGCCATCGGCCAGCAGCCTCGCGGTGTGGCCATAGCGTGCATTCAGGAGCTTCGCGGACAAGGTTTCAACCGACCCGGTTTGCGAGTCCCATAATTCAAGCTTGTTAGTTGCTTTACCGTTCTTAGACAGGCCGCCGGCGATGAGCACCCGCCCATCGGTCAACAGGGTGGCCGTGTGATGCGCCCGCGCAATCAAGCTCGTCGCAGGTAAAAGATCAAACCGTTGTGTCGTCGGGTCGAAGAGCTCAACCGTCTCTACTAGCTTGCCATCTGTGCCGACCCCGCCGCTGATAAAAACCTTGCCGTCCGGGAGCATCGTTGCCGAATGCCAGGCGCGCGCGAATTGCAGCGGTGCTGAAAGAGGAATAGCTTCATTGGCGCGCGGGTCTTTGATTTCTGCTGATGCCAGCGGGCCATCAATCCCTTCTCCACCGATGATCAACAGGCGGCCATCAGGCAACAGCGTCTGCGTCCGGCCTTCCGGCGATGACTGCGGCTTGCCGGCTCTCTCACGCCCGCTCGCTCTGCTGTAGGCTGTAGGCACCAGCTTTCTTGCGCCGGCTTCTTTGATCGTGGAAGGGTGGCTTCCGAGGTTACTTCTCGGTTTGATTTCAGCAGCAGAAGCCGGCCACAGGCTGGCCATCAAACTGATGCACAGACTCGCAACGACGCTAATGTTGAACCGCTTTCTCATTTCAGCCTCTTCAATTCCTTATCTGCTCTTGTTGGACAAACCCCTTCGCGTGTAAGCGATTTCTGTACGCACCCCCACTTCAAGGGCTGGTTACCGTGACGCTGACGCTGCCGGTATTGGCATTCCTGGGATCGATGAGGATGGTGTAGGTCCCCGTCGTCGGCAATGTCTGGGTTGCCAGGCTGAAGCTGCTGCTGCCTGACGACGTTGAAGTCAGTATGGTGCCGTCAGGCTTGAACAGGGTGACCGGCAGATTCCCAAGCGTGTTGCTCGTCAGCGAGACCGTGACCTGCTGGCCCGACGTGCCGCTGAACGTGAGCTGCGCATTCTGCCCCGGCGTCGTGGCCGTGACCGACACCGATGAGCCTCCGACCGTTATCGTCCCGCTCACATCAGCCGGCACGTCATACAGCGTCAAGGTCATGTTCCCCGTATAGAGGTCAAAGGGGTCAACGAGAATCGTGTAGGTGCCGGTCACCGGCAGGCTGGTAGCATCGATCCATCCTCCGGCGCTGCTGTTGGCAGTAACGGAGGTGAGCGTCGTGCCGTCCGGCTTCAGCAGGCTTACAGAGGTCGTGCTGCCAATCGTCACGCTGCTGATGTTGAGGCTCAGCCGCTGTGCGGCAGTGCCGCTGAAGGTGAGGCGGGCGTTCTGTCCGGGGTTGCCGGCGGAGACGGTCACCGCTGACCCGCCCGGCGTGATTGTCCCGGTAATGTCGGAAGCGTCGTAAAGCGCCAGTGTGAGGGTGCCTGTGCCTGTGCCCAGCGGGTCGACGACGGCGGTGTACGTGCCGTTGACCGGCAGCGTCATCGTGTCAAGGAAGGCGACGCTGGAGGAGACCGTCATAGTTGCCAGCGCCGTGCCATCCGGCTTCAAAACCGATGCCACCGTATTGGTGTTGATCATGCGGTTACTGATCAGCAGACTGACTTTCTGCCCCGTCGTGCCGCTGAAGCTGTATCTGGCGCTTTGCCCCGGCACCGCGATTGTCACATTGACCGAGGAGCCGCCGACAGAAATAGAGCCGGTCACGTCCGTGGCATCGTAGAGCGTGCAAGTGGCGCTGCCGGTGTTGGCCTGATAAGGATCAAGCAGAATCGTGTAAGTCCCGGTCACCGGCAATGTCTGCGCGTCAACAAACTGCGAGCTCGGCGGCAACGAAGTCGAAAACAACACGATGCCGTTCGGGTTGATGATCGACACGCCACCGACCTGGGCGAATGTAATGCTCGATATTTGCAGGCTGACTTTATGACCGGCAGTGCCGCTGAACGTCAGCCGGATATTCTGACCCGGGACCGTCGTAGCCTTGGTGACCGAGGCCCCGCCGGGCGTGATTGTCCCGGTCACATCCGGGGCGTCATAAAGCGCCAAAGTCAGACTTCCTGTCCGCCCGCCAGCATTGATCAAGATCGTATAGGTCCCGGTCGCCGGTAGAGTCACGGGGTCTAGCACGTAGCCGCCCCCGGCGTTGTCAGCAGAAGCCAGCAGGGTTCCGTCAGGGCTGTAAATAAAAAGGCTGCTGGTAATGCCGCTGCTCACGTAGAGGCTGACGTGCTGGTTGATCGTGCCGTCGAACAGCATCAGGCCGATCTTGTTAGCTGTATTGATCGTGGCGGTGCCGCTGGTACCAACCGACATGCGGCCCGTGAACTCAACATTGGCCGCTGTGTAGGGCGACGGCGGGATGTAAAAGTCCGCACCGCTCACCGCTTTGCCATAGGCAGTTGAAACTGAGATGTGCCCCGATCCAGCTTGCGGCACACTGGTCGTCAGACTCGTCGTCGTCGCCGCGCTGATCGTCGAGTTGACGACGTTGAACGTCGAGCGGTTGTTTGCGGGCGTCGCGTCGAAGTTCGTACCGGAGATGCTTACCGCGGTGCCGGGCGTCCCGATGGTCGGCGTGAAACTGGTGATGGTCGGCGCGCCCGGCGAGGCAGACGTGACGGTGAACGCGGTGCTGCTGGTGATCGTCCCTGCCGGTGAAGTCACGGTTATCGTGCCGGTGGTCGCTCCCGCCGGCACCGCCGTGACAATCAATGACGGGCTCGATGCAGTCACGGTGGCCGTGGTGCCGTTGAAGGTCACCGTGTTCTGACTGGCCGTCGCGCTGAACCCCGTTCCGTAAATGGTGACTGCGGTTCCGACCGGCCCGGCGCCCGGCGTAAAGCGGATGAGCGAAATCTGCGCGGCGGCCTGGCGCGAGATCGACAGCAGGTTGCCGACCGCGTCGTAATTGTAGGTCGCGGCGTTGCCGCTCTGATCGATGACGGAAACCAGCCTGCCGAGATCGTCATACACGTAAGTGATGGGGACTGCCATGCTGAAGTTGACTGTCGAAGTCGCCCCCAGAGTCACCGAGATATTCGCTTGCGTGCTGGTTTCATATCCCGCCGCTGAAGCTTCCACACTATAGGTGCCGGCATCGAGGTTGGTGACCGAGTAGTTGCCGGCGCTATTGCTCGTCGTGGTGGCGATCACAGAAGCGCCTTGAATAATCTTGATCGTTGCAGAGGCGATTGCCGTTGACCCGCCGGCGGCGGTCACCGTACCGGCAATGGTCCCGGCGGCTACAAGCACATTGATACTCACCGCATCGGAAGTGGTTGTCGAGCCCGCATCATCTGTGGCTATGGCTGTCAGAGTATAAGTTCCTGTCGGCGCATTGCTCCAAACGATGCTGTAGGGACTGGAGGTATCCTCACCTAGCTTCGTGCTCCCCTGGAAGAACTCGACTTTGCTGATCGTCCCATCGCTATCGCTGGCGTTTGCCGTCAGCGTGATGTTAGCCGGCGCAAAAAATGTCGCGTTATTGGCCGGGCTGGTTAGCGATACAGTCGGGTGTAGGTTGGGAACATCGGTGGAGTAGGTCGGGCTGTTGACCAGGGAGCCATTGTTGTTATTCCCGGACGAGTCCGCGGTCGTCTGTCCGTCGAATTTCCATAAGCCCCTGGTTTCCGTGAGGGCAGCGAGATTGCGTTGCGGGGTGAAGTCGGAGGTATAGACTACACCGGCCGTAATCCTGACTTCATCGATTAGACCGCTGAAGGTGTTGCTGCCATCATCGCCGCGCGCGCCGATCTTCAGGCTGTTAGTACCAGTACCAGGAGCAAAGGTTGAAGATTTTGAGCCACGCTGAACCCCATCAACATAGACTCGCATCTGGGTGCCGTCGAAGATGCCCGCCACGTGGTGCCAGGACCCTGTGCTGATCGTGACACTACTCTGGATATAGTCAAAGGAACTTCCGTGAATGAGAGTGAAGAATTGAAGATAGCCCCCGGACAGCCTGATAATGTACCCGCCATCATTGCCCGCGCCGGTTTTGTAACGCTCGACGATGCCTTGCTGGGAGGTGGAGTTTGTCTTAACCCATGCCTCTACGGTAATGTTGCCCGTAATGTTAAGGCTGCTGCTGTTAGGCACACTCATGTAGGCACCCGAGCCATTGAGTGACAAGGAATTATCCGTCACGGCAAAGCTCTGCATGCGAAGCGATAAGGCGCAATAGGTCAGGCTGCTCAAGATGATGAAAATCAGCCCCCTGGAGGACAGACGCAGTAACATAGATCAACTCTCCATTCAGGACAAAAGAGATGGGCGCAAGACCGCCGTATTTTACTTATGGCAAGTAAAACTTTCTCTCTTAATTTGGAATGTCAAACCTGTGAGGATGGGGCGTCAGATGGAATCACGAACCGTCGTTTCGTTACTCGAACGCACGAGGTCGTCCCTTGCACCCGAATGATCGGGCCTTTCGACCTTTTTGAATACACGTCTATCTCACCCATAAGAGTGGATAGAAGAACCGAATATTTCCTATGAAAGAAGCGCCGTTGCCAGACCCTTATGCTACGGCGGCCTCATAGTACCACAGCATAAAAAGCAGTCAAGGGAAAAAACGCGGCAAATGGCAGTGTCAGCACTTTTGATTGATTTCGGCTCACAGACAGTTGGTGGCTACGCCTACGCTTCAGACCATAGCTCTTCACCAGCCGGCACATCTCCGTCAGGCTTAGCGTAAAGCCGCGCTCCCTGTATGCCCAGTCGCAAAGTTGCTTGAGCGTACAACGCGGATCATGCTCAATGAGCTCGCGCAGGTAATCAGAGCCGATCTGTTGTCTTATTGGAGGAGGTTGCTGAGGAAGATTTGGCTTACTTCAAAGAGAACTTCTTCTACCGAATTAGGCCCACGACGGTAGGACGCGGCGATGGCAGAAGTACCCAATCAAGGTTTTGGCACGGGCCTGATGGTTCCTGGAGTTATCGCATTTTTTTCAGCACTCCATGGCCCCGTCTTTTTTATCCTGGCAATAGCAAACTCAATTGTGCCGGACAGGGAGCCTGCGATTCCAAACATAGGAGACTCGGGATGGGACCTGGTTTCCGACAGTAACCTTTCGAGGTAAGGCAGTGCCCGAGTGTCACCAATGTCGCCCAAAATCGCTGCTACCCGGAGCCTAACATTGCCGATATGAGTTTGACGGTCGAGTTCATCATCAGGATCAGGCTCATCCTCGTCCTCATCCTCTACCACAACGCGCCAGCCGTAAACCAGTGGCTCAAATCCAAAACTGCGAATTGTGTCTTCGTCAAGGTTCTTAACTAGCTGCGGTACGGATGCTGCTCCAATCTGCTCTAATGCGATTGTTTCCGGAGTCTGGAAAATAAAGCCCGAGTGAGTGATTTCCCAGTGCCTATTCACCATCTCCATCAAGAGAGGGACCGCCTGTTCCGCCTTTAATTTCGCCAGAAGATGGATGACATCGGTCATCAATCTGGAGTTGATTGTAAGGGCATTCAGGCGGTCTTTTGCGGGTTTAGTGTCGGCATAATCGGTGCCTTCCTTATAAAACGTGCGCACCGAGCGAAGGTACTCATCCAGCGCCCGCTGTCCTTCCTGCTCCTTGCCTGGCGAAAATCTCGGGCGCTGGTCATGTATTAACTCCGCGAGCAGGGATGTCAGCTTCTCGATGCTACCGGGTCCCAGTCGCAGAAGCTCATCCATCCCCTCCCCCCTCTCTTTCTCATTCAATGACCATAATTTCTTCATTGCACTATCGGTTTGCGACTGGGGAGTGCGGCCTGGCATAGATAGCCCTCCTAACGAAATCGTGAGCAGCACAACGTAAACTCGTACGGATTGGCCTGACGTAGTCTTCATTGCTATGGCAGCCCCGTGGTACGATAATCCCAGGACCCATCCGGAGAAACGATGCCGTAGTTAAAAACCAGGTCAATTGACGCACGACATCGCTCTCTGTGAAGTTCGTCATATCCTGTAAAAGTATACTTGAAGCGTTCAAAACTTACAGGGTGGAACGCATCATAGCCGAGCCTGAACCGGGGATTATCGGGGTACTTGCGGGCTACGACCGATGGCAAGTAAAGAAGGGCTACGGCTTCTCCGACCCCAGGAATTAAGACTGCTTGCAAGAAAACTCCATAATTGGGAATGTCCCCCGTCTGATCATCAAATTCGCGTTTACCTCCCTTACGTTTGTGGAAGTACGTTAGGTTTTTTTCGAAATGAAACTGAACCTGATAATAGACCAGAATCACTCCTTGTCCTGAAACAGGAGTTTCCTGCCAAGTAAAAACGACCTCGAGGAGATATCCGTAAAACTCGCTAGTCGTGACTGGCCCTGTGACCCTACCCAATGACTCGTTCCGGTAGAAGCCCTGTATTACGTCGCCGTTGTTGTGCAGGCCAATCGCGCAGCGAGTTAAGCCAGTGGGGTCCGTGCTGTTAATCGGATCATTCAAAACATAGGCGTACCTATTCCAACTTTGCGGCGAGCTGGTTTGGCCGCTTCCCCTATAGGGGTCGGGAGTCATAAACTTACTGTCAGCGAAGCTGTAGTGCCTATTCGTCGCATAGTCGGTCCCCTTCTCTCCATCCCTCTCATAGGTCGTCAAATGTATTTTTGATTGGCTCCCACTTTCGGCGAAGTCCTCGCCAAACGGCAGATGCCCCTGCCGGCCAACAACATTGCCGCTCGCATCCAGGGTCAGCCGCGCGCTCAAGCGGTCACTTAGAAAATAGCTTGTTGCGCCGCTCACCACCTTTGCAATCATCTGGCTGCCATTATAGATGTAATCCACCAGCACCGCCCCCGTGCTGCCATTGTGCTCGGCCAGTACCTGCCCGCCTTGCCACACGTAATGCGTCACGCTGCCGCCCGCCACCTTCTTGTACCGCCGGTTCTGATGGTCGTAGGCGTAGCTCGCCGTCGCGCCGCCATCCACACTCACCAGCCGGTTCTCGCTGTCATACATATAGTTGTGTGCCCCATCGTAGGTGACATTGCCGCTGGGATCATACAAATAGCTCGTGCCGTTGACGGCGCTGACACGGTTTGTGGGAGCGCTGCCGGTTCCTGGAAAGCTCGCCGTTTGCACGCTGACGCTTTGAATCTGCGTACCGCCGCTCACCGCATCCCAGACTCCTGTGCGGTTGTTCCAGCGGTCGTAGGCAAAGCGCCGCTGCGCCGTCTGCCCGTTGCTCGTCTGATTGCTGGTCACTAATCTGCCGTAATTGTCATAAGTGTAGCTGGCGCTCTCCGTAGTGCCGTTGATCGTTCCTGACGCGCTCACCATCTGATCCGCATTGCCTGTTGAGGTGCTCACGCCAAATTGGCCGCCGGTGGTCGCATTGTATATGTAGCTCAGATTCACACGGTTGGTGAAAGGCGAAACGGTGCCGGCATTCTGCGAGGTCATCTGCATGGTGGCCGGATCGTAGCCGAATTGCTCGGTCACGCCGTTGCCGAGTGTGTCCCCGTTAACATGCCCGGCAATGTCATAAGTTACATTGTTCATATAACTCATACTGCTCAAGCGCCCGACATTATCATAACTGAAGCCCAGTTGGCGCAGTGATGGATAGGTCGCTTGGGTCATCTGGTCCGCCCCATTATAGCTATAACCGCTCGTATAGCTGCGCGTACCAATAGTCCGGACTGTGCTGGCGATACGAAACTTGCTGTCGAAGGTGTAACGTTCTTCATAATCCGTGCCGACCGCCACGCGGACCAACTTGCCATTGGCCGTCGTCCCATTGTAGCTGTCGTAGTTGTAGGTCACGGTCGGCGCGGTCATCACCCCGCTGACCGTGTTATAACTCATCTGTGTCAAGCGATTGAGTGTGTCATAGGCATAAGAGGTCACCACGCCGCGCGCATCCGTCCTCGTCGCCACCTGATCAAAATCTGTATATGTGTAAGTGGTCGTCCACTGGTTGGCCTGCGTCGGATCGCCCTGTTCGGGGATCTTTTCAGCCGTCAGCCTTGACAGGGCGTCATACTTGTAACTGCGCAGTTGATTACCTTGATTGACCTGCGTCAGGTTGTTGAGGATGTCATAAGTATAGTTGGTCGCCTGCGTCACGTTGCCCGCCGCGTCCTGTTCATTGATCGTTACCAGCCGGCCAAGCCCGTCGCTGATGCGCTGGATTTTGCGGTTCACCTGGTCTATGACCATGACGCTGTTGCCACTGAAGGTATTTTGCACCATCTGATTGTCAGGCGATGTAACAGTCGTCTGCCGCCCGAGCGCGTCGTAGCTGTAATTCGTCCAGTACGAAGGTGACCCGCCGATGGCGAACGGGTTGCTGACGCTCGCTACCCGCCCCATATTGTCGTAGGTGGTGTTCACCTGTCCGCCGTGAATGTTGGTCTCGTGGATCACCCGTCCCCAGCCGTCGTAGTCGGTCGTCGTGGTAATCGTCTTCTGCGTCCCGCCGTCGTCATACGTAACCGTGCTGGTTACTGAAAGCCCGCTGTCGTTGTAGCCGGCTGAAGCAATCTTGCCGCCCGGTGCGCTCACCGAGGTCGCGCGCAACACCCCGTCATAGGCGTTCACCGTCGTCTGCTGGTTCGGGTCTGTAGCAGATTTTACTGCCATGGTGTTGAAGTCATACTGCTTGCTGTAAGTTAACTGGGCTCCGCTAGTGCTGCCTTTCGTCACCTGCTCGGCAACGGCCCAGTTATAAGTCTGGCTGGCCATTTGTGTCTGCTCGTTACAGCACGACAGTTGTTCTTTGACGATGTTGCCATACACGTCGATCTTGCGCAGGTGCGTGTAGGAGAGATTGTTGGCGATGTCATACCACTGTGTCATGCCGGTGACATTGCCGCGCACTGTAAGAGCCGTGTTATACCAGCTCAGATGGCCGGGTGGATTCGGCGGCAGTTGTCCGGTGTCCGGATCGCGGTAATCCTCCATGCCGCCCATCGCCTGATAATCGTCATACGTATAGGTGGTCTTCGCCACCGGCACACTGTCATTAACCATTGAGTCGTAAATATCGTTTTCAATCACCAGGCCGCGCATGTAGGCATTCACGTAGCTGCTGTCCGTCTTGTAGATATTGCGGGTGCGTCGGCGCACCAGCCATTGACCGTTCACCTGATAGCCATAGTCGTACTTGTTCGTGACGTTGCCGTACTGGTCATAGGCGAAGCCGACGAGCGTGCCGGCGCCGGTCTCGTCGCTGTCGTTTACATAAACTACCTGCGGCTCGCCGCCCCCATCGTTGGCGTAGCTGTAAAAGGTCGAGTGCATCGGCGTGCCGTTTGTGCGCTGCGGCTGCACGTAATACAACAGCCCGCCATAGCCGGCGGTCGCCGGGTCGTAGCGCCCCATCGTATAGTAGGTGCCGTCGGGCTGCAGGACGATGAAGACCGTGTAGCCCTGGCCTTCCCAGCGGCTGTACCAGTAGGTCGAGGTCGGCGCGCTCACCGCCGTCTCGGTGCGCAGCGTGAAGGCCGGCGCGTCCGTTAGCGGCCCTGAGGTCGGGTAGTTGAACGACACGTTATTGCTCTCGACGCCGTCCTGAATCGTGTTCGGCCAGCCGATGCTCATCTGCCGCCGCCCTGAGATACTGATGATCTGGCCATAGATTGAATAGCTCGGAATGTAGCCAGTGCCGGTCGCCGGGAAGTAGATATGCTTCAGCGTCGTGATGCTGCCGCCGGTGCCGTGCTCGACCGTCAAGCCGCTGAACGTGCCGCCGGTGGTCACGGTCTGGTAATCGAACTGCACGACGGTCTGCGTCACCGGCTGCTGGGCGCTGCCGCCGAATCCCGGCGCGGTGATCGAAGTCAGGCGGTAGTTGCTGTCGTAGTTGAACTGGATCACCCGCCCCATCGTGTCGGTAATATAATCAATCGCCATCGGCGCAAACACGTCACAGTACTCTTCCGTCCCCACCTGAAAGCATTCGGGCTTGTAGGCGATCTGCACATAGTTGCCGTTGGTGTCGCTGATCGAGGTCGGCAGCAGGCAGTTGTTGACCATCGTGAAGGATGCGGTCGTGCCATCCGGGTAATGCAGGTCGCCACCGTGGCTGCCATTGCCGGTATAGACGATGTGGCTGCCGTCGTTGGTCTCGAAGGGCCCGCCCAGCGCATAGCCACTGCCGGCCCACGAGCCGCTGCCGAGGTAATGGCGCGTGCCGTCCGGGTCTATCAGCATGTATTTGCAGGTGGGGTTGAGACCGGCTGAGATTTCATACGTTACGATACGCCCGAAGCCGAGCGAGAAACCCGGCGCTGGCCAGCCGCCGATGGCATCAAAGGCGACGCTGTTGCCGCGCCGTGACCAGACGCGGCTGTTGTAATAGAGCGCCAGATTCGCACCGATGCCGCGCCCGCCGAGGCTAATGATTGGTGCCGCGAAATTGAAGTTGGAGCCTTCCGGCAGCACCGTGCCAATGCGTGTGCTTTCGGCAGCGCGGTTGCGTGGGTGGCCGACGAGATTGCGCACGTCACTCCACAGTTCATCGTGGATGAGATCGCCGCTACTGCCGCCGCCGCCCATAACCTGTGCCTCTGCCGTCGGCGCGAGATGATCAAGCAGCGCCGCGACGACACCTTCGCCGCTCGAATTGCTTTGGCCAATCGTGTCCGTCCCGTCGGGTCTCAGGGCGTTCTGGTCGAGACGCCACTCCAGATCGGTTTGCCGCGGACGGCTGCCGGGTCGCACCAACAGCGGGGCGCTAGCCGAGACGTTGCCGGCATGGCAGGTCAGGCGCACGAGCCCGGGGTGCAAGAGGTGGGCGTAACCGGCATCATCAATCTGCACCTTGTCGGTGTCGGAAGATTCCCAGTCGAAGCGCACGCCTTGAATCGTTTCGCCGCTAGCGTTGAGCGGCAACGCGCGGAAAGCGACCTGCTGGCCGACGTAGCCGACGAACTTGCGGGGATTGATCTGCAACTGGCTGACGTAGGCGAGGCGGTCGGCGAGGGTCTCCGGGTGCGCCACGGCTGCATTAGCCGTGAAAAAGGATGAGAACAGCTGCGCATAAAGGTTCATGGTCTTGGCCGCGACGGTGCTGATACCTGCCGAGACAGAGACGGCGAGATCACGGGCGAGCTGCGGCGATGGAACCATAAGAAAACTGAATAATAGAACTAGCGCCGTCAGGCTTCTGAGAAACGAACGCCGATAACCCTTGCGAATAGAATGAGAAAACGCCGCAAATAGGCGGGGGATAGAACGAGAATGATTCCGACGCATAACTCTCCTCAAGGCAAATGTAAAGGACGCCCTCAAGAAACCGGCAGACAAACTGCCTGCCAGATGAAAAGGGATTTAGATGACTAAATGACTACACCCTACCCGTTGTTCGGTTTAGCGGAGCGGATCAGTGAACCTGGATTGGGCCTGCGAAATTCCTTCACTCCATCGTGCGAAGGAACAACAATCTTATATATAGTTCAAAATACCTGTCTGTTCCCCAGGGAACATAAGAGTAAATATTCTTAAGAATCAAATATCCGCACTTTTTTTGTAGGTTTCTTTGATGATCGAGTAACACTCGCAAGAAGTCGCTTCCAGACCGGGGCGGTCTAACACGACGATGCGGCCGCGCTTGTAGCGGATCAGCCCTTGCCGTTGCAGGGCATTGGCCGCCTCGGTGATCCGCTCTCGGCGTGAGCCGAGCATATAAGCAATATAGTCCTGGGTGATCAGGAACTCGTCAGTCTTGACGTGGTCGCGGACTATGAGCAGCCAGCGGCAGAGTCGCTGCCTGATGCTGTGAAAGCGGTTGCAGATGGCCGACTGGGAGATCTGTTTGACGAGGGCGTAAGTATGGTGCAGCAGTAGGTCGTGCAAGCGGCCATGACGGTTGAACTCATCTTTGAGTCGCGGCACCCGCAGGGCCAAAGCAGAGCCGGGGATCTGCACTATCACACGGTAAGGGATGGTCTCGCTGCCCCAGATAATGGGGGTACCGAGCATCCCCGCATTGCTAACCATAGCGACTTCAATGATCTCCCCTTCAACAGAGGTTGAGAGCAAAGAGAACATGCCTCGGTCTGGGAAATAGGCCAAGCGGATAGGAGCGTCTGTGTCATAAATCACCTCACCTTGCGCTAAGGTGACCGGTTGCAGGTAAGGTGCGAGCCGGTTATACTCCGGGGCCGGCAACGCCCTCAGGATGAAGTTCTTCGTTCGGCGGTTATCTGGTGGCTGACTCATAATCTCCTCCACTACCTTAAAAGTGATGCGGAGTTAGATATTATTGCAAAATACCAGTTCCGGGTTGGGGCGAAGTCCCGGCGAGGACGTACCAGCCCAAAGGCGTCAAAGCTGGGCAGTATGGAATTCTGGCGGAACTTCTGAAGCCAGGGTAATGGAGAGCAGACGGGACATCATTTTGCGATTGCTACCCTGGCAACCATTGAATGTGGCGGGCCACGAGTGGGGGCGGCTATCGAACCGCACAGCGGAGAGGACAAGGGCCAGCTTTCCTTAATGGACAGACTGGCCTGCTCTCCTACCCGAATTGGATATTTTCGTCTAGCAACTAAGGCAAGGGACCATTGGGGTAGACGTGGGGACGTTGGCTGCGGAATCTACTCAAATCACAGCCCTGTACCAATCGGCACATCGCCGTCTTGCTCATAGCAATACCGCGCTCATCGCGCCTCTTGGCGATACCGGTAGTGCTCCTGTAATTCGCACCCGATTGCCCTCAAAGCTGATCTCTCTCACGATATAACGCAGGAATCGCTGCCGTTCCTGTAGCGAAAAGCGATTGAGCTTCTTAGCGATCACCTTACAATAATCAGCAACGGATTTCTGCGCCTCCGGCAATGAGCTAGCGTCGGGCTGCTTTCCTAACGAAGACGAAGACGGGCAAGGCGCGCACCGTGCCGATGAACGCCAGGGTGAAGGATGAGCTCGTCGCCCTGATGGAATCGGCTCCCGACTCCGAGTACATTTTCGTCAACCCTAGAACGGGCAAGCGGCTCACTGACATCAAGAACGCATTTGTTTCAGCATGCGAGGATGCCGGCATCGAAGATTTTCACTTCCATGACTTGCGGCATACGGCAGCGACGAGGATGGCTGATGCGGGAGTGGATGCCTTCACTATTGCCGAGATACTAGGGCACGCCACGCTACACATGACCAAGCAATACACTCACGCTTTAGACCAGAACAAGCGGCGGGCTGTAGAAAGTCTCGACGGGTACGCTGAAAACAATTGTCTCAAGTTTGTCACAAACAAAGAAAGGCAGGCCGTATGACCTGCCCTGACTGTTTGAGTCTAAAGTGCGCCCGGCACGACTCGAACGTGCGACCTTTTGGTTCGTAGCCGATTCCCCGTTGTCTTTCATTGTCTTTGACTGCCCAAAAACTATTCATTTTTCTGGGGAATTCTCTCTTTTTCGTATATAATCGTCTTCGGTTGTATATTGGTGTCAGCCTTCAATGTGTGACCAAATGTGTGACTGAAAATGTGACCGGAGACCTTTTGGTACAGGCCAAAGGTAGCGAAGGGGAGGATAACAATGGCGCGTAATCGTGTAGGATCGGCTGTTTGCAAAAAGATCAATAAGGGCAAGAAGACAGTAAACATATGGTATGGACGAATCACTTACTTCGAGGGCGGAAAGCGGGTGGAGAAGCGCCGTCGTGCCGAAAGCAAGAGTGATGCGAAAGAGATTGCCAAGCAAATGCTCAGAGAGCTTGATGATCATGGCAGCCGTCCGCTCGACGCCGCACATATGACGTTCGGTGACTTGGCTGATTATTATAAAGAGACTTACTTGCAGCCCGCTCAATATGTGGGAGGACGAAAGATCAGCGGGCTTCGCGCCCTCAACAGCGCGCTATCAATGTGGCAAGTCGTAAAGGACTATTTCGGTAAGAAGAAGCTGCGAACCCTTACGCATGGCGACATCGCCAAGTATCGAACCATAAGACTCAACACGAAGACCATACGCGGCAAACAACGCTCCATCACCTCGGTCAACCGAGAATTGGAATTGATTCGGCGCATGCTCAACATCGCCGTACACCAAAGCTGGATCATCCGAAATCCCTTCAACCAGGGCGATGCGCTTATCAATAAAGCCGACGAAACCAAGAGAGAACGAATCCTGACGAAAGAAGAAGAGGAACGATTGCTTGCGGCTTGCACCCGGAGGCGTGAACACATCAGGCCGATCATTATATGTGCGCTCGACACGGGAATGCGGCACGGCGAAATCCTTAAGCTGAAATGGGCAGATGTTGATTTCACTGGGGAGCAGATTACTGTCCAGGCTTTCAACACAAAGACGATGCGCGAGCGACAGGTAGGGATAACAGATAGGCTTGCGAGAGAACTACAGATGCTTTACGAACAGTCTCCGAAGATTGATGACCTACTGGTGTTTGGGATCGAAGATAATGTTAAAAAGGCATTTGACGCAGCCCGCAGAGATGCCGGCTTACCAGATGTCAGGTTTCATGACCTGCGGCACACGTATGCTACTCGGCTGAATGCCGCAGGCATCTCGCTTCCAGAAATTGGAAGGATTCTTGGCCACACCCAAGCCAATACTACCTATAGATATGTGAATGCGAATGCAGAGACCGTGCGCCGAGCTGCTGCTGTGCTCAACGCATTTAATCAAGCTGATGAGAGCGGGCAGCCAGTGATAAACTGATATTGGTTGGCTTCCTAACACCGGCGTCTCGAATCAGTGGATAGCTACATTATTCTAAATGTGATGCGGGCCAGAACAGTCGAGCATGGGAGAAGGATAGAGTGAAGCGCAAGAAAAACGATGATTCTACTGATCTCAAGCGAATAATGATTACTGGCGCAGCGGAAATTTCGATGCGCATTATGGCACTCTCGAATCAAGGTCTCCTTAGTTACACACCTGACCAATTATTACCCGATGACAACCCCGATCTTAGTTTTCTAGTCGCTACAGCAGTAGTTAAAACACTCGCATGTGATCTACTTGAACAGGATGCCCGCTATAAGAACCAACGCCAGCAATTGGAAGCTACAGTACGTGCGATAATGGCACAAAGCAGCGATAGCCAAATAACTATAGATCAAATCAATCAAGCTATAACAAATGCGTGTGAAACTGTGGTTGCAGAGAATCAAGAGATCATTAAGAGAGAAGCTGAAAAGCGGATACCTAAAGCCCTCGAATTCATAAAGGATAAATACAAAATCAGGTTTGAATGTATGATGAGCAGCCTTGTGGTAGATTCGATCAGCTCGGTATCGCCAATTGCTGTAGGTCATGATCTTGTAAACGCTTTTCATGCGCTCCAAAGCTGGGTAGTACAGGAGGACTTAAAATTGCCAAAGAAAGAAGGGGTTGGCGTAAAACCAGACTATAACCTCGCTGAGTTGCCAGATCATTATCATAATCTAAGGGAGATTTGGACATCCGCGAAGCGAGACGCCCAAAAGGCCCAGAAGAATCATTTACTCAGAGCCAATTGGCGCAAGCGCATACAGGCATCGTATTCTTATGATCTGCCTGATGACCTAATTGAGTGGTTAAATGAGAACGAGCAGGAAAAACGAGCCATACTTGAGGCTCGCATCGATTTGAAATTCCTTCCTCAGAAGCTGAAAAAAGGGCTGGAGCTTTGTAAACCTTCCGAGATTGCTCTGGAACATTCGGCGCGTCTTTGCGGCGTACCTCCTTACTACTATTCCTTGACGTGGCTGTTTGAAGTATTGAGAGAGAAACAGGCACTATGGTTCAAGTCCCCAGCTTGAACCATAGCAAAAGTGCCCCCTAATGCTATGGTATAAAACCGCCTTATATTAGCCATTCGTCCTTTGCTCACCGCCTCGATAAAATCACCCCTACGCACAGATAGACGTGCAGATACCGAAATTGCGGAGGGGAGACAATGAGCATAGCAACGGCAGAGTTTGCAGCAATATCCGATGGCTTGATGAGCGAAAAAGAATTCCTGCAAAAGATCAAAATCTCACGCGCCACACTTAACAAGTATAAGAGCAAAAAGCTGATTACTTATTTCAAAGCTGGCCGTCGAATCCTTTATGATGCACAAAGCCTAGAGGACTTCAAAAACAATTGCGCCCGGTGCATCAAGGCGAAGCCGCGCGAACAGCGTAGCAAATGAGGGCGGCATTTGCCCCTGCTATCCGGCCTCACTAATCCACAAACTCGAATGGCAAAGAATGCGCGATTGATGTGTACATCTTGATAGTTGAGGATAAAGACCGTTGCAATACGCGATTTCACTATTCAAAAACAAGCACGACAAGCTTCCACAGCTTGTACATCGCAGTTGGTTTGGTATGTGCAAGGAATTCGCTCAACCGTCTGTGCGTGCAGAAAAGGATGGCCCGTTATTCTCACCCGCAACATTCAGCGCACCTGAACGGAAGAAAGCAAATGTTGTTGAGCTTTCTCTGCTGGTGCTCGACTATGACCATCACGCCAAGATCAATGAAGACCACCAGCCTTGGCTGAACTTGGGGCTATGCTTCGCGGCCTATACGACTCATTCTCACTGCCGCGTCACCGATTCAAACCCAAATGCAGAAGACCGCTTTCGTCTTATCCTACCCCTATCTGAACCGATACCGGCATCTCTTTACCCTTTGCTCTGGCAATGGGCTTCCCAGGTTTCGGGCGGCAAGATCGACCCGCAGACTAAAGACGAATCTCGAATGTTCTACATCCCGGCGAAAGCTTCCCCTAATGCGCCTTATGAATATCACATCTTAGACGGCAAGCTTCTGAATTGGCGTGAAGTTGTCAAAGCCACCGGAGAGCTATCAGAGCTAGCTGAAGAGTCCAACGCCAGTTCAGATTATACAACTTGGGATGATCTTAACGCCGAACTCAAGCGCCGCATCATGAGCGATCCTACAGCCAAGCTAAACGGTGATGGCTTTTACCATTGCCGCGCACGTTGCCATGTTCCCAAGAGTGACGCAGGCATTATGTTCAATCCTGCCACTGGCGCGGTCAAATGCCAGAAAGGTTGCTCTCACACCGCATTGCTTCGGTCTTTTGGTCTGCCTGAACAGCCGAACGGTAAAGGCAATCATTCCCAATCCCGCAGTAATACGAGCGATGATGCTCTGACTTCGCTCCGTAGTCTCGACGAGGGCGCAACGATGTCTGACATTGAAAAGGCGCTTAGAGATTTCTCTGCTGCTGTGAGAAGAATTGACGATATTGCGCGAGGGGTCGCGCGCGAAAATGCCATCAGGATTCTCAGAGAGCACGGCTGCTCAAGCCCTGCCCGACTGGTTGATGCTGCAATGCCAAAAGCTCAGGATGAACAGAAAGAAACGAAAGGGCTTACGCTGCGCGATCCTGATCTTTGGCCTGAGCCGGTTGACGGCTCAGTGCTACTCAACGAAATCGTTACTTTGCTTCACCGCTTTGTCTCAGCAACAGAGCATATTTTTAATACCGTCGCTCTCTGGATCGTCTACGCTCATGCCTTTGATTCCTTCGATATTTCTCCTTTGCTTGCAATCACAAGTCCAGAGAAACGATGTGGCAAGACCACGCTTCTTAATCTCTTTCCGGCTCTCGTCCCGCGCCCGCTATCTACTTCCAACATCACCCCAAGCGCGCTCTTCAGGACGGTTGAGAAGCACTGCCCAACGCTGCTGATCGATGAGGCAGATTCGTTTCTCAAAGACAACGAAGAATTGAGAGGGATTTTGAATAGTGGTCATCGCAAATCCCTTGCCTACGTGATTCGAGCGACGGGCGAAGAGTTTGAGCCGCGAAAATTCGCCACGTGGTGTCCGAAGGTCATAGCTTTGATTGGCGCTTTGCCAGATACTCTTGAAGACCGCGCGCTGGTCGTTCGACTTGAGCGCAAGCGCGCAACAGAGAAAAAGGAGCGGCTTCGTTCTGATCGAATGGGCGAACTTGAGCTTGTGTGTAGCCGCGCTGCTCGATTCGTTTCAGACCTGAAAGAAGAGCTTTGCGCCTCCGACCCGGACATACCGCCTGAAATCACAAATGACCGCGCACGCGATAACTGGCGACCGTTGCTTGCCATTGCCGATGCTGCCGGCGGTGATTGGCCGCGACTCGCTCGCGAAGCCGCCCGCGCGATGACAGGCGCAGAACCTGAATCCGACTCACGGGGAACACTTCTACTCAGAGACCTCAAAGCGATCTTCGATGAGCGCCGAGATCGCCTTCCTTCTGAAGAAATGGTTCAAGCTCTTATTGAAATGGAGGGACGACCTTGGGCTGAATGGCGTAATGGCAAACCGCTCACCAAAAATGGCTTGGCTCGGCTACTGGCTCCTTTCAGAATTCGCCCAATTAAATGGCGGGAAGGCAACGACATACTGCGCGGATATAATCGGAGCGATTTCGAGGAGGCTTTTGAACGCTATCTGGAAATCGAAATGCCACAAACGCCACACGGCCCAGATTCAATGACTTATAAGGAATGGCAAACGCCACACGGTGAGGGTTCTGTGGCGGATGAATCTAGCCTTAACTATATGAGAGCAAAAGGTGTGGCGAATGTGGCGGATGGCAAAATGGACATGGAGCGAGAAGTATTCGAGATATGACTGTTTTTAGACTTTTGAGCGATCTTCGCAAGCGAGATGTGCGAATCGAAGCGAACGGCGACCGGCTGCGCATTAATGCCCCTTGCGGTGTGCTGACACCTGAAATGCGCGACGCACTGGTTATGTACAAAGCAGAGTTGCTCAAGATGTTTCAGCAGCCATCCAATCTTCATTTTGCGCTGACGGAAAGTGTTGTGCTGGGCGAGCCTATTGAAGAGCCTTGTTTAGTCGGTTGCGGCTCGCCCGTCAGGTTCTATTGGCAGCAAGGAACAGGCTATGGGTATTGCCTGAAATGCGATACGCATCAACGCATCGAGACGAAGAAACAATAAGGCATGGGGATTGTTACATAGCGGTCAGGCGAAAAAGATACTAAGACGCAGAATGGCACGTAGTAAATCCCGAAATCGATTTTGAAAAATGTTACCCAAGAAAATGGCAATCTGTCAGCAGTTCAGGAAATGCGGCAAGGCCGGCTGCAAGTGCAGCGTCGGCGCTCTGCACGGGCCGTATTTCTTTTTCTTCTATCGCGAAAACGGCAAGCTCAAGAAGTCCTACATCCGCAAAGCTAACGCGGCTGAGTTGTGGGAAGCGTATTCAGCGTGGCGCGCGCTTCAGAAGCGAAGAGCAGCCGACAGAAAAGCATTCATCAAGTTATCCAGAGAGATACGGCGCATCGATAAATTGCTATCTGATCCGTCTCTCTTGACTGCAATTGGAGGTTTGAAATGAGTGAGTCGCTTATCAAGACAAATGAAATTGAGCCCATTACAACGCTCGCGGCCAGGTCATTTGCGCGCGTGCTTGAATTGGAAAAGCGTCAAGGGTCTGCCGGTATTGAAGGCCGCCATTGGTTCGACTCCCTTGAGGATGCGCTCGGCGCTTCGCCTGAAGATGTGACTTGGACAGCAATGGCCCGACTGGAGGAGCAACAGCCGGGCAGCTTCGCCATCCTCTGGGAGCGCCTCAAGGAATATGCTCGTGATGAGTTGGAAAGCGGCCAGCGGGCGGCCTCGGTTGCGGTGGGAGACCATCGGGCCATTTCACGGGCAAGGTTTCTGGTGCTGCGCGAGAAGTACATCACCGAATGGCAGCCGCGCAATGTCTTGGAGAGCCAGATGATTGACGCTATCTGTCAGGCGCAGACGATTCGAGAGTACTGGATGAGATTGGCGACTGAGCGGGTCGCAGTGGAATGTGAGATCGAGCGATTCTGGGTCGAACACAATGGCAAGCGCAGTGAGAAGCGGATAGACGGGAGCGAATCAGCGCGCGAGGCCCGCGAAGAAGCAGAGCGATGGGACAGGGTGTTTATTCGGGCAGTGCGGGCGCTGCGCGATCTGCGGCGCTACGCGGTGCCGGTGACGATCAATAATCCACAGCAGGTGAACATTGCAGCTGACGGTGGCCAGCAGGTGAACGTGCAAAGGAATAAGCACAACAAGAAATCAGCAAAGAAAAAAGCTGGCAATCTCAGCAAGCGCAAGCAGAGTAAAAAGGCTATCAGGCCCAAACAACTCGGCGCAAAGGGAGAGAATATAGAAATAAATCCGGCCTCAGAATCTGTTCAAGTAAAATGAAGCACCTGAGTCAGGGCTATGGTAGCGGCGAACCAGTGGCCCGCCCCATCACCATGAAAACCTCATCTGTGGTTCTCTGAGGCAAGTTTTTGCAGCATCTGAACACTCACAGGCCAATTCTGCGCGATTAACTAGATGTCGCTTGTGCCCTGGCTTTCTTCGGGCGTCCTCCTTTTCGGCCATTCGCGCGGGCCGTCGCCGCCTTCGCCTTTGACGTGACACGCCCGCCGCGCCGTCCTACTTCAGCCATCCAGCTTTTCGAGCCGAAGATGCCGAGCATCAGTGCCGGCAGACTGAAATCGGCGTCAAGCGTCGGCCAGCGCAGCCCAGACCCGGACAGAGTTACAACGACTTTAGCCAGGTCAGCAGCCGACGCCCCGGCCAGCCCTTGCGCCTTCTCAGGCGGGAACATAAAGCTCGCACCATTGCGAAGGTCAACCACAATGCGGTTTGTCTTGCGATCATAGCGCGCTGCCGCCGCGCGCGGTTCCGCCGCATCAGATTCTTTCGCCGCCCGGACAGCGCGCTTGAACTCAAGATCAAAGCTATCCTTAGCCATGAATTTCTCTCCACATCTCTATTAAGAAATCTTGCTGCTTGATGGTAATCTGCTTGGCTTTGCGAGCATCGGATTTCTTCATATTCCAACTCTCAACCACTGTGACAGGCAACAGATTAATCTTCACTTCATCGTCGCCTTTGAACACATGAACATGCATCGGCGTGTGATCGTTCGTGTAAATCACGAACTCGAATCCGTCCTGTCGCAATACTGTTGGCATCCAAAGGAATAATAAACCGAAGCGGTTGGGTTTATCAAGAGAAGCTTCGCAAACGCCAGGGAATCGGCACTTTGTTTGAGCTTGCAACACAAGGAAGCAGCTTAAGAGGAGCAACAGCCGGGTAGCTTCGCCATCCTCTGGGAGCGCCTCAGGGAATATGCTCGTAACTGATGAGTTGGAAAGCGGCCAGCGGGCGGCCTCGGTTGCGGTGGGAGATCACCGGGCCATCTCACGGGCAAGGTTTCTGGTGTTGCGCGAGAAGTACATTGCCGAGTGGCAGCCGCGCAATGTCTTAGAGAGCCAGATGATCGATGCCATCTATCGGGCGCAGACCATTCGGAAATATTTGGATGAGATTGGCGACTGAACGTGTCGCAAATGAGAGGCAAGACGCGCACAGGATAAGTGACAGTGTACGACGATAGGGTTCAGTATAAGTAGAGAGTAATTCAACCCTGAGTGCTGCTTGCCTACTAACATCAATAGCTTGTACAAGTCAGCACTTCAAAAATCCCTGAATGGAATCAAGTGATGTTATGGCAATGGTTCGGATACTTTTTAGTTGGATAGTCAAGAAGGGCTTTGAAATCAACAACTCAAGCTGATGTGGTGGGGTTCCACTTAATTTTACATTTCCAATTATTGGGGACTGGATCAGTACTGCGCCCATAATGATGAAGATCAACTCAATATAGTCGCTCAATGATCTTAGCCACTTCATTCCAGTCAGGGCCTTCTGTCAAATGACTCCAAGATAAACGTACAGCACTTTGAATGATTGAATCCGTAGCCCCCATTGCTTTAAGTACATGGCTAGGCTGATAGCTTTGCGAGGTGCAGGCAGAACCATTTGAAATCGCAATAATATTTTTGAGTGCTATCATCAGGGCTTCCGAATCTAGGTTCGGAAATGAGAGATTGAGTACATGAGGCAGAGTTCGCGTTGGATCTCCATTCATGACAGGATGAAGAGGCTTTAAAGCCTCCAAAACTATATTCCGATAAGTTTGACAAGCCTCCTTACGCTGATGAACTTCTTTCAATGCCAACTCAGCAGCCAAACCGAACCCCGCCACCAAAGGCACAGGAAGCGTTCCAGGTCGCAAACCACGCTCTTGCCCACCGCCAAAAAGCAACGGAGTTAAAGGCGGGCGATTGAATCCCCGACGACGAGCGACAAGAGCACCTACTCCTTTCGGGCCAAATATCTTGTGGCTGCTTATGCTGATAAAATCTATCCGAGGATTTTGTAAAGCAGCAATTTCTTTTCCGAAACCTTGCGCTGCATCTACGTGAAGAAAGACTGGATGATTAGTTAGTATTTCACACAAATCAGGTATCGGCTGAACCACCCCCGTTTCGTTATTGACGTGCATGACTGAGACGAGCAATGTGTCTTTGCGCAACGCATTGCGCACGGCTAATGGATCTACCCATCCGCCGCGGGTAGGTGAGACAAGAGTTATTTCGAATCCCTGTTGAGCAAGAGCATCTAGAGGCTCTAATACAGCCTTATGCTCAATCATCGTGCTGATGATATGCTTCCTATCAGCACTCTTTCCGTACGGGACAAGGCCAAGTATGGCCAAGTTGTTGCTTTCAGTAGCCCCGCTTGTGAAGATAACTTCATCGCGTTCAGCCTTAACGACACCTGCAATCTGATCTCGAGCATGTTGCACCGCTTGGTTTGCCCGTGCTCCATATTCATGGGTGCGACTCCCTGCATTGCCGAATTCTTCTGTTAAATAACGTAGTACTTCTTCTCGGACTCTTGAGTCTAGCGGAGTGGTGGCATTGCAATCTAAATAGACAGTCATAACTTCCCCTTACGTGGACGTTTGGTGCCCCGTTCAAAACGTTATTGGAATTCGCCCTCCGGGAGTTGACGCATCAGCTAGAGCAAGATTAAATTATACGTTCCCAGAGGTGTAACTATATAATGGGCATATAGGCAGGTCAAAGCACTATATATAGGGTGTGAGTTGGCACTAACGGGAACACATATAAGCCCCTCACTAGCTAAGCGGAAATTTCTTTGAAAATGTTCTTGGATTAAGGATATGAATAGGTATCTCCCTTCAATCACTCTTTCAGGCAATCTGAGAGTTTGCTGATGGAGAATAAATAGTATAGCGCGATTAGATGGTCGAAGGCTGATAAGGAAAATATATGGCTCAACATAAAGAGGAAAAAGCGAAGTCCGCATTCGATCAACACGGCTTCAAAAAGACGGTGTCCCTATTATTGGAAGAAATAAAGACTCTCTACCTTGCAGACAATATTCCTTGGGTTGTAGGGTATAGTGGCGGAAAAGACTCTTCTGCCACCCTCCAATTAGTTTGGCTTGCTCTATCTGATTTGAGTCGAAAAAAGAGATCAAAGTCGGTTCATGTTATCAGCACGGACACGCTTGTTGAAAACCCTATAGTAGCGGCTTGGGTATCTCAATCACTTGAAACCATGAATCGTGCTGCGAGCAAACAGGGCCTTCCAATCTACCCTCACCGACTAACACCAGAAATTAGAGACACATTTTTCGTGAATCTTATAGGGCGTGGCTATCCAGCTCCTCGTCCAAAATTTAGGTGGTGTACGGAAAGATTAAAAATCGCCCCATCAAACGCCTTTATCAAAAATGTTGTGCGCGAAAATGGGGAAGTCATTCTTATACTTGGAACTCGAAAGGCCGAAAGTGCCGCTAGATCTCTCCTCATGACGAGGCTAGAACGTCAGCGTGTTCGTGAACGTCTTAGTCCTAATATAGCTCTTCCTAACAGCCTTGTGTTTAGCCCTATTGAAGATTGGTCCAACGACGACGTATGGCTTTTTCTTATGCAGATTGCGAATCCTTGGGGGTATAACAACAAGGATTTATTGACTATGTACCAAGGCGCATCTTCGGATGGCGAATGTCCTCTTGTCGTGGATACAACCACACCAAGCTGCGGCGACAGCCGCTTCGGGTGCTGGGTCTGTACTCTTGTCGATCAGGATCGGTCAATGCACGCAATGATTCAGAACGATGCAGAGAAAGAGTGGATGCTCCCCCTCCTTGAGCTACGAAATGCGCTCGACACTCAGGATGACCGCCATCTGCGCGATTTTCGCAGAATGAGCGGTCTTGTCCAGCTTTATTATGACCGCCCCATTCCTGGTCCCTACACTCAATCTACGCGGGAAATGTGGCTTCGAAGAGTGCTTGAAGCGCAAAATTTTGTTCGCAAGAACGGGCCGCCTAGTGTCAGAGATATTGAGTTGATCACACTTGATGAATTGAGTGAGATTCGGCGAATCTGGGTGGTCGAAAAGCACGAAATAGAAGACAGCCTGCCACGTATTTATGAGGACATTGTTGGACAACCATTCTCTGGCAAACCGATAAGTGATAACTCAGCTTTCGGGGTTGATGAAATGTCTCTGCTTCGAGAAACCTGTGGCGAAGACCATTTGCATTTCGAATTGATCCGCGAGTTACTCGATGTAGAAGGACGCTATCGCACTATGGCAAGACGTGCAGGGTTGTACGATGCCATAGAACAGGCGTTTCAACGAAACTTTTATAGCGGGGAAGAAGATGCTATTGAGCGTGCCCGCCGCCGCCATCAGGCAATGGTAACCGCTAAGGAGGGAAAGTATGAGCAATTGTCTTTCCTCCACATCAGCAACACAGAAGACTCTTCTACCTCAGCAACCAACTCTGATTAGAAAGGCCATTCATGATCTTCGATGAGATCGTTCTTCATAACTTCGGAGTTTATGGTGAGCGCCAGTCCTTATGTTTATCTCCTCCGTCTCCTAGCACACCAATAGTGCTTCTAGGAGGACTTAATGGGGCTGGAAAAACAACTTTTCTAGATGCTTTACAACTTGCGCTCTATGGGAAACTCGCGCGCTGCTCAAACAGGGGAGTTCTCGCTTATGATGAATATCTGCGCCG
Source organism: Blastocatellia bacterium (assembly GCA_035275065.1). Lineage (NCBI taxonomy): Bacteria > Pseudomonadati > Acidobacteriota > Blastocatellia > Blastocatellia bacterium. The sequence goes on along the minus strand of DATENM010000054.1, from coordinate 11,948 downwards.
TTGCATACATCGCGCAACAGACCCATCTGAAGGTGCATCGTTAGAAGTTCAGTTTCGTCATAATTCCGACGGTGAAGAACACGTATACCGCATCCATCGTTCCTGGTCGGTGAATGGAAATGGAGTCAAGGAACGCATGGAGGTTCTGCGCGATGGAACGGTGGACCGAGTTCTTGCAGGGTCATGGAATGAGCAGGTAGAAGCGTTTATGCCTCTGCGCATCTCTCATCTTTTCTTTTTTGACGGAGAGAAGATTGAAAGTTTAGCGGATTTTGAAAACTCTGCTCAGTTGTTATCAACGGCTATTCGCTCCCTACTTGGGCTGGATATTGTAGAACGCCTGACGACGGATCTGATTGTTTTTGAAAGACGGAAACAAATTTCCCTAAAAACAGATGTAGACCGTCGGCAGATTGAAGATGCACAAGCGGCAGTAAACAGATTGGAAAAGCATCTTGAAGAGCTTGTAAGACAACAAAACGAATTGGGTGTTGAACTTGAATATCGGGAAAAGCGATTGCATGAGATTGAGAATGAGTTTCGCCTTCAAGGAGGCGAACTATTCGAACAGCAGACCTCGTTAGAAGCCCAACGAGCGGAGATTGAAAGCAATTTACGAGAAGTTGAAGAGCAGTTGAGGGAAACCGCGTCTGGTCCTGCCCCCCTTTTAATGGTTGTAGAGTATCTCGAACGGATAAATCAGCAATGTTATAAGGAGCATGAGATCATCCAGTCAGAGATTTTCAGTCAGACTCTTGCTGAACGAGACGCCCAGCTTCTGGAAAACATTAAACAGCATGGCGCGGACAAAGGAATCATAAACGCCGCAAAGAGATTTTTAGTTAAGGATCGTAGTCGTCGCGTTGCGACCAAAGAAGGCGGATGCTACCTGAATTTGAGTGTTGAGGATATAGAAAGTTTGCGATTGCTTCAGACAAAGGTACTCCCTGATATTCAAATCCATGTGGATGAATTGCTTCAACAAGCAGAGGGGTTGCAAGCCGCTTTGATTGATCTGGATCGCAAGCTTGCTAGCATTCCCGCAGAAGATACTGTCGCCCACTTGATTGAGTCGCGTGAAAAAGCGCGAGCCGCAATTGATGAATCTCGCAGGCGGCTGGAGATTTTTGGGCTAGAAATTGAGCGTGTCAAAAGAGAACGGGATCAAAAGAACGCCAGCCTGATTGCTCAGATTGAAAAAGCCGTAGAACAAGATTTTGAGCAAGAAGACATTTCGCAAAAGCTCTTGCATTCGCGGAAGGCTCGGCAGACATTGGCGAAGTTTCGTGATACGGTAGTAAAACATCACGTGACCCGGATCGAACGCCTTGTGATGGGTAGCCTGCGGCATTTGCTTCATAAGGAGTCGCTGGTATCAGATTTGAGAATAGACCCAGAACATTTTTCCATCGAATTGCGAGGAGCAGATGGCCGTGTTTTGTCGCCGGATAGACTATCGGCTGGTGAGAGGCAACTATTAGCCATATCGATTTTATGGGGTCTTGCTCGCGCTGCTGATCGGCAGTTGCCCGCCATCATTGATACGCCGCTCGGACGCCTTGATGCTTCTCACCGCGAGCGCCTTGTTGAGCGATACTTCCCGCACGCAAGCCATCAAGTGCTGTTGTTGTCAACTGATAAAGAAATTAACAACCAGTACTATGAGAAGCTGAAGCCCTGGATAGGTCGCTCCTACAGTTTGGAGTTTGATGATTCTATCGGGGCAACACGCATTCAGCCTGGCTATTTTATGTAAAGGTGGTTTGCCATGCCAATTGATAATATATACCTTTCGCAGCAGGCCAAAGATCAACTCATCAAATTGAAGCGCTCGACTAAGATTCAGCATTGGAATGTGCTGTGCCGCTGGGCGTTTTGTCTGTCGCTAGCGGAACCAGGCATCCCCCCATCAGCAAGGATTCCTTCAGATAGCTCGGTAGAGATGTCTTGGAAGGTCTTTGGTGGCCAGTACTCTGAAATCTATTTGGCTCTTCTTAAGGAGAGGTGTCGACTTGATGGGCTAGGCACTGCGGATGAAGTATTGACCGCGCAGTTTCGGCTCCACCTGCACCGTGGAATTGGGTATCTGGCTGCGGATCGACGCATAAAAAGTATTTCGGATTTCTCAAGACGAGTCTCCATCAATGCTGCTTCAAAGTAATGTCCTCAACGCCGATAGCAAGACACCGCACAGCTCTCCGTCGTCCTGAGCTATCTCGTCCCCTTCGGCTGTCCATTGAAAACGGATTGATCAATCAGGACACCAACGTTTTTGACTATGGCTGCGGACAAGGTGACGATCTTCGGCACCTCCGTAGCCAGGGAATCGCTTGCGCAGGATGGGATCCGGTTTACCGCCCAGAAACTCAGCGTGATTTAGCTGACATTGTCAATCTCGGCTACGTGATCAATGTTATTGAAAATCCCATGGAGAGGACTTCTGTCCTTCGGGAAGCCTGGAGCTTGACTAAAAAACTGCTAGTAATATCTGCACGGCTTACTGTAGAGGCGAAAGAAACGAACCAGATTCGTTATGAAGATGGCTGGTTAACGCGAACTGGAACTTTTCAGAGATACTACGAACAACACGAACTCCGAGATTGGATTGATAGTGTGCTTGACGTATCGAGCCTGCCTGCCGCGCCGGGGATATTTTATGTCTTCCGCGATGACGAATTGCGACAGTCTTTCGTCGCTTCGCGCTACAGGCGACGCACCGCCGCGCCGCGCCAGAAACGTAGCGATATTCTCTTTGAGCAATACAAGACATTGCTTGAACCGCTAATGGAGTTCGTAGCTTCACGCGGTCGTCTACCGGATGATTCGGAGTTAAATGTGGTCCCACTCATTCGCAACGAATTGCGAAGCTTGAACCGTGCCTTTGACGTTATTCGTCGGGTAACTGGGGCTGAACAGTGGAAGCGAATTCGCGAAGATCGGACTCAGGATTTGCTCATTTATCTGGCGCTGGCTCGGTTCGGCGGGCGTCCTCGATTCTCGCAACTTTCGTGTAGCCTTCAACTCGATGTTCGCGCGTTTTTTTCGACATATAATCGCGCTTGTGTTAAGGCTGACGAATTACTTTTTGCTGCTGGCAACAGAGAACTTCTTGACGAAGCCTACAGAAGCGGGAGCGTTGGAAAGCTGACCCCTAGCGCGCTTTACGTTCACATCACTGCACTTGCTCATCTGCCGCCGGTACTGCGTGTCTATGAGGGCTGTGCTCGCGCTTACATCGGCGCTGTTGAAGGTGCGAACATAATCAAGCTCCACCGCAACACGCCACAGGTTTCTTATTTGTCTTACCCCAAATTTGAACGAGACCCACATCCAGCATTGGCGGCCTCGCTCGTCGTTCACCTGCAAACTTTTCGTGTACAGTACCGAGAGTACACGCATTCAAAGAACCCGCCAATTCTACACCGCAAAGAAGAATTCATCCCAACCGATCACTCGCTGCGTGAAAAATTCGCACGGCTAACGCTGCAAGAAGAGCGATGGCATCTATACGACAAACCCGAATTGATAGGTACAAGGGAAGGCTGGCAAGGAGTACTAGATGAACATGGCGTGCGTCTCTCTGGCTACAGGCTAAAACGCAAGTTTCCTCAAGAAACCTCTTGAGAAGCATCTTCTGTAGCATCTTCCGTAAGTTTCAAATCTTCATTCCACTGTCTCTTCAATTTGGTATTCTCCATAAGGGTTTCCAGGTCTTCTTTAATCATTCTTCTAACATTGGCATTGTCTTGAATTTTTATCTCTTTCTTCCATTTCGCTTCCCAGAACTCTTTAGGGATTGAACTGAAAACATTTGAAACAATATTTTCGACTTCCTTAGACTCAAATATATTCTTCAAGAATCCCATCTCATGTGCGATTTTCAATCGATCAGCAATGAATTCATTTAAGGCATTGATGTTTACTTTGGTCATAAACTTGTTCGTTTCGCCCTCAAGTTTCTCTTTGCCCCAAAGTTCTGGGTAGCTTGCTTTCACAGCCCTCCAAATAGCACAGAAGATTTCAATTAACGAATCCTCATCATCTTCCAAGTATCTGGCAAAAAGTGCTCTTATATGGCTTGTAGCCTGTTCAATAGTAGTGAGTTCAACTAGGTGTATTCCTTCTCTGTTATAGCTCCATTTCAGTAACTTCTGAAAAGGACTTGTAGGTAAGTCATTAATTGTTATGAGTAACGGAGTCTGATCTCCATATTTTACTCCTGAATTCAGCAGACGTTTCCGAAGCTCATCTTCAACATCTTGGCTTAAATCAGCGATTATAGCTTTCGCATTATCTGCCTGGACTCTTACGGCTTTGCTATTAATTACGATGAACTGGAACGCCTGCTCTTGAAGCGGAGCATCAATCAAACTGACAACAAGCAAGGGCAAATCCTCTTCATTATAAGCCGATATTCCATAAAGTCGGTGTTGTCCATCCACTATAAGCGCAGGTCTTAAATGCTCCTCTTCGTCAGGATTGAATGAAAACTCAAGGAATCCCCAGTCAAGTTGGCCTTTGCATTTATTCAGAATATCTTTCTTAGGAATGCATTTGTGCATTTTGTTTGTCAAAGAACCAAATCGTGTTTTGGTTGGCTCAAACGCTAGAAGGATATTATTGGGAATGGTATTCATTGGATTTGACGCCAGGAACCGTGTAATCGCCTTTTTTCTGGACGGTCTTAGTATTCGTTGAATTCCTTCCGGGAATTCGGCTGAACGCTTAATGCCAGTCCATTGCTTAATATCTTTTGCTCGAGCAAAGAAAACGAAGAAAGACACAGTATCAGTATCCACTCGTTGCTTGACTCGAAAGCCAAAGAAACATCTCTTCTCTGAGGCACTCTTTTTCATTATTCCCTTCTATTCAGGCAGATGCCTGCTGCAATATGCATCGATGTTCAGGAAATGCCAGCTGTCTCTTGGATTGCGGCGACCAAAGTTTAGCTTGCCCATGTACACAGCATCCTTAGCACAAACAGTACATTTATATCCATTCTTTGCCCATATAGCCACTTCATAAACTCTGCTCATATCAGCGGAAAAACTTTCATCTTCCTTGTCGGATATTAGGCACATCTCCTCATAATGATAGTCACTCGCATCAACATAGCTTGCTTTGCTTTCGTTGCAATTCTTGCATGCCAGCTTGAGATTATAATCTTTATCTGCCCCACCTATTGATTGAGGCCATAAATGTTCTACTGTTGCAGAATCGTATGGCTGATCTTCGTCCCTATTAAGTACGATGCCGCAAATGTAGCAATTCCTTCTTTGTGCTCGGATGCGTCTTATTGTTTTTCTGGTCAATTCTTTTTCGCTCATCCTGACGCATTCTCGTAATAGCACGAGAATAAGTTCTATCTTATCACCTGGAATATGCAACTCATTCTCAAGAAACCTTCTTAGAGTGTAAATAAAATCCCTATCAGAAGCCCCTTCTTTTTCAGATTTTCTTTTCAAATACCTGGCTGTAGTTATAAGCCTTCGCGTCATATAGTTGATAGTGCTGTTATACATTATTTCAACAAGCTCTCCATCAGCACGTAAGGCATAGTCTATTCTTGCTGCGAAAGAAGAATCGTTACCGTCATCCATTGGAAACATTCTTTTAAGCAAAACGTGCAGTTGTTGTCCTGGGCTAACGTCTTCTTCAAAGCTGGTAGTCATCAGATCAACTCCTTGCTCCTCATTACGAGTTAAGAAGTTCAACCAAATTCCACAAAGGTCGCCCGTGCTGGTCAAGCAAGCCCGCCTTTAGAGCGCGAATGCCGGCGTGAGCATACTCTTCAGCTATCGTCAGAATCTCGTCAAACCGTGACAATACCTGTACATCACCTGTCTCGGCAATCGCAATCGTTTTCAGCAGGATAAAGTCATTTTCTGTGAAAACTTCTCTGCGAATCGTATGCTTTTTCCCCGCAGAGAGTTTCTTTCGATCTCCTGCGGCATATCCCAGGCAGGCTGCAAACATAAACACGTCTTTATATGTGTCAAAAGGTGATTCCTCTATGATCGGATTCTCCGTCAACGATTTGTAGTTCTGTATCACTGACTCATCAATGTTGACACGATCACTCCGCGAAGTTTCTGTTTCAGGCATACTCATTCCTCTTCGATGGTTGTACAACTCGTCTTGCGATCAAACACCAAGCGGTACTCAGCACCGATGCGTGCTTCAAGATTCTTGCGGGCCTGGTCGCGCAGCTCTTCGTCAGTCACGAATAATACCAACTGGTCTGCCAGTTCCGGCAAGTGCTTGGTGATACTATTTCGATGATGCGACGACAAGCGCCCGAACGGCGTGTCCATTACGAGCGGTGCTTCTTCTTCCGATACGCGCGACATCGCCGTGATGAATGACAGGCTCAACACTTGGCGCTCGCCTGCTGATAAATCAGGGCGGGCGGGCAGGCCGTAGCGGTCGATAACTTCGAGGTTATAATCTTCGCCCAACCGCACGTCACAAAAGTGGCTATCTTTCCAGACCAGCAGTTTGAATATCTCTTTCGTCTTCGCTTCGATGCGCCGGCGCATATCGCCCGCAAACGTTTCGTATACTTCGCCAATGGCGTCCGCTGCGCTCTGCGCAAGCTCGGCTTTGCGCGTTAATACCCGCTCGGCGCTCTTCACTTTTTTCGCGGCCTGTATCTGTTTCTTTAACTCGTCCAGTTGTCCGCTTAACGATTCAAGCTGCGCATCAAGGCTGCCCTGTCCGCTCTTGTTGCTTTCGATATCGGCGCGAAAGTCCTCACGCTGTTTTTCCAGGCGGCTGATTTCTTCCTGTGGCGAGCCTTTCAGCTTATTACCTACATCTGTGATTTCTTCATCAAGACGGTTGATAATGTCGACCAGTTCCACACGCCGACGCATCGCATTGTTCAAATCACCCCGCAGCCTTTCGCCGCGCTCAGCAAACGATTTGAGCGCGGCGGCGGCGTTCAGCACTTCGTCTTCAAGTGAGCCGGACAGGCTTGAATTCATCAGTGCGAGCAACCGCTTGTATTCTGCGCCGCCCGCTTTGAAATCGCGCCCGCAGATGCAGCGCATCCGCTCAATCAAATCCTGCACGAATTGCCGGCGGATATTGCTTGGAATCTCGCCGCGCTCGCGTTTCTCGTCCAATATCGCAAGCGCTTGGTCGATGGCCGGTTGCGCGATGATAATGAATCCGCTTGCCGCAAGATTCCTGATTTGTCCGACCAATTGGTCTAACTCGTCTTCGCGTTCTTTCAATTCGCGCTCAAGCGTCGCTCGCTGTTGCTGCAACCCTTGCGCGCTCTGCATCTCGCTGAGTCGCTGATCTATGTCGCTGATTTTGCGGCGGGCCGATTCGATTTCGCGTTCCAGTTCTTCTTTGCGCGCGACGGCCTTGTCTCTTGCTGCGAGCGCCTTCTCCTCCTGCTCGACTAACTCTTTGAGTTCGCCGGTCGAGATGCGTTTCAACTCGCGACGATATTCAGCGGCGGCTTCTTCGAGGTGGCGGCGGCCTCGCGTCAGCACTTCGAGCTTGAGTACATTGTAGATGGCATAACGCACTTCGTTACTTGCCTCCGACTTGGCGAAATTGTCTATCTTCTCGCTGTCGAACAGAAAATAAGTTCGCACATTGCTCGGCAGGATAGAATTCATTCGGCTGATGGGATTGCCTGCACGCCGGGCCTGTCCGTCTCTACGCGTTTGCATCATCGTGAAATCATCTTCGCCGACGATGGAGACCGAGCCATCCGCCCGCTTCTCGCCCGCTAACCGGCGAGTGACGACGTAGCGTTCGCCATCGTGCTGGAAAGCCACTTCGACGATTAGTCGCACAATTTCTCCCACTTGTGCGTGGCTGATGGCTTCTTTACTCATCAACTCGGCGACGTTGGATATACCTTCGCCATAAAGGCACCAGTTGATGGCTAAAAATAGCGAAGACTTGCCCGCGCCGTTGATGCCGTGAATGATCGTCACATTGCGCTTGCGGTCTTTGGCAAACGCAAGCCGCTGGCGGATATGGTACTGGCGAAAGTTTTCCAGCGTGATGCGTTCGAGCTTCATTTCTTCACCGCTTGGTCGATGATCTCTTTAATCGGTTCTTTTACGCGAAACCGTTCCAGGCTGATGTGTTCCTGTTCAAACGTGAGGACTTCGGCGATGACCTGCTGCACATCTTTTTCATAATTCTTGAACAACTCCATCACGCGGTCTTTGAGCATCCTTCCTCCTAAAAGTCCATCAGCCCGTAACGGCTGGCGATATTCCAGACGACATCGAGCGCCTGATGCTTGTTGAGAGCGGGCGCGGCGAATTCCTTGAACCGCCCTAGTTCGCGGCGAATGATGCTACGTTCGGCCTGGCAGGTCGGCGAGCCTGCTGATGCTGTCCAAGCTGTTGGCGGCACAGCAATCAAATCATGAATAACAGAAAACTCTTTGTCTGGCGATTTGCGCAGGATGCGCCCGCGACGCTGAATGAATTCGCGAGGGTTGCTACTGCTTGCCAGAATGAATGCCGTGCGCGTGCTCGGCACGTCAACGCCTTCGTCGAGGCATTTCATCGCCACCAGCGCCTGCAATCGCTCACTCGCAAAATCTGCGAGCAACTCCTGGCGCTCGTCACTGCTCTCTTCGGCGGTGAAGCGATGCACGAGCAATCCCTTATCCCATCCCAGCAAGCTCATCACGTCATCGACCTGTCCCGGCGCGCAATAAAACAGCGTATGCGTGATGTTATCCTCCGCATCTACAAGTTGCGACAGCGCTTCGAGTTTGTTGGCTGCCTTGTTCAGCAGTTCGGCGCGGCGAATCAGCAGTAACTTGAACACTCGCTGGCCTTCATCGTCCTCGCGGTTCATCAAGCGAGCAATCTTTGCTGATAAATCTTCGTAGCTCTCCAATTCGTCATCAGTGAGCGAGACGAGATGCGGATGGTAGTAGTAAGGCGTTAAGCTGACTCCGATGGCGCGTTCGAGCGGAAACGAAAAGACCGTTTCACCGAAGTAATCGCGTAGTGCAGCAGTTCCCACGTCATCGAACCAGCGGTCAGGCGTCGCTGATAGCGCCAGGCGGAACGGAATTTGTTTTGGATAACTATCTCGGCTGCGTTCCGCGCCGAGATGGTGCGCTTCGTCAGCAATCACCAGCGACGGACCCATTAGCCGCGCAACGCTCTTCTGAAATTCCGTGCTGATAAACGTTGTGTGCGTTGTGATGACGGAAATGAACTGTCGATGCCCAGCGCTATATTCTGCGATTTGCTCATTCAATTCATTAAGCCATCGCGCCTTGCTTTGATAAGCGAGCAAGGGGCGATAACCGAAGCGTTCGGCCTCTTCACTCCACTGATCGACCAGATGCTGATACGGCGCGGCGATGATGACTGCGAGGCGCTTCTCGCGTTCAAATAATCGCGCCGATGCCGCGAGCGCGGTAATGGTCTTGCCCGTGCCGGTCGCCATTTCAAGCAGGCCCTGGCAATCATGATTGAACCATTCTTGAATCGCTTCTAGTTGATAGTTGTGTAATGTGATCCTTTCAGGCAGGAATGGTCGTGGAGGGCGATAAGTGAATGTGAGTGAAGGTGGCTTCAGCCAGGTAGGTTCAGGATAAGGCCGGTCGCCGGTGCGCAGTGTAAGTATTTGTTCGTGCGCTGCATCAGGCAGGTCATAGACGCGGACGTTAGCGTCCTTATTATGCCAAAGCCGTTCAAACCGCGTGGCATCAGTGGCAACGAGCGGCGCGAAGGCCGCCTGCCACGAGCAAAATACCTTGATGGATTCATAATTGCGCAGCCCTTGAATGCTATCGTTGTACGAACCACTGAAGCTGATCTGATTGCCCTTCACATCGGTGAAGATACCAAATTTGTCGTGAAACGCACCGCCCTCCAGTTTGTTGTATGGCACGGCTAGCTTGAAAGTAATCACTTTGTCGGCAATCATCCATGCCAGCGCTGATAACGTGTCTCGCTCAATCGCTTCGGCAAGATCATTGATGTTGTGACTCAAGGCGCGGCGTAATGCTTCGTTACGGCATGCATCATCGCCGGTTTGCATCGCTTTCCAGTCGGCTTCATCAAGAATGGGACTCGTCACCCAACGTGCGCGCCCCTTGTTGGCTGCAAAAGGAATCATCCCTTCGGCTGCCGCGCGCAACCATCCAGAACTGAAAAAGGCGACACCTCGGTCGTAGCGCGATGCCCTGGCTAATGCAGGTGTAAAAAAATCTTTGATCAAGTCTGCTGACGAAGTATCCAGTACAATGGGCCAGCTAACATCAGAAAGCAACATGAATCTCCTAAAACAGCCTACAGAGCGGAGACAAATCCTTTGAAATAATAGGACTATAAGAACCGAAAGGATTAATACTGCCGGGAAATTCTACAATAGCAACCATAAAGGGTAAAGTCTTACCGATTGAGTCATTCAGTAATACTTACGCGAAAAAGGCTGCGCCGGCGGCGAGGGACGCAGCGAATGCACGCCAAGTGATCGTCGGCATTGGCAGTATGGAAGCGTTCATAATAGAGGAAAGCAGAAACCAGAGCGGCGAAACAAGTACGGCCACCGAGCCACCATATTGGGTGAACAAGAAAGGCTTGGCATAAATAATCGCTCTTGCACAAGAAAGCCGTGACTTGCACAAAAAATTAGCCCACCTAGTATATCACAAGCCCCGCACCCTGCCCGCCTCAGAATCCCGTCTCTGTAACTTCTAGTTTGCGTTTTCTGTGCTTTCGGCTACAATGCGACAGACAAATACTTAGTTGCCACGAGAGCAACCGCAGTGTCAGGTTTTTCTTGACTGTTAGGCTTTCAGTCTAAGCCACAACAGCAGCGCGACTAAAACGATTCCCCATGCCGCTGTACCGTCACCGGGAGCTTCCGTTGATGTCGAAAGCAGATTGCCACATTCGCCAGGATAATCCGGCAGACACCCCGCCGTACCGCAGGCACAAGCCTCGTTCCCCGGAAACGTATGCCCTGCGAAAGCCGGAAAGGACAGAGCAAAAATGAGAAGACAAACAGCCACAAGTTTCTTCATAGCTTCTCCTTCTGAAGCAAAATCGGCTGAATTGTATCAGGTATTACTGCGCGGCATTGAAAACTATCAGCAGCTAGGTAATCGGCTTATTCAATTTGCGGAACAGGCTTATGCGTTCCGGCAATTCGATAAAATTAAAGAGATGGGATTGATGTTATCGAACCTGCCCATCAAGAAATATCAAGCGATAGGGCACTACTTTTTAGCGGTCGCTACGAACAGCAAAGGCAACGGCGATCAGGATGAAGCCAGGAAATTATTTGAACTGACAGTGGATAAGGCCCCTGACGCTTACAAGGTGAAGGGCATTCTTTCATTGGGCGCATTGTCGTATAACAGAGGGGATTTTGATTCGGCTTTTTATTACCTTCAAGAAGCGCTTGAAACCGGAAAATTGAATTTAGCTGGGATACAAGCTATTAGAGGCCTCGCTGTTCTGAAAGCGATAGAAGGTAATCACAGGCAGGCAATAAAAGACTTGGAAAGCATCTTACCCGTTATCAAGCATGCGCCAGCACACATCTACTTCGATCTGCTCAACAGCTATGCCGTTGAGCTTGGTGAAGTGGGCCGCAAAGACGAAGCAAGAAACATTATGCGCGTAGTCCTTGCCTCGCCATTCACTCATGCTTATCCTGAATGGCGCGAAACCGCTGAGGACTTGAGGCCAGCGCGCCGCTCAGTCGTCGCTGTCGGCTCGCCTAATTACAATGTGCTGGCCATGCCGGAGCGCGAGCTGAGTCAGCCACCCACACCACAGCCGAAGCCGGCGCGAGTTTTAGACCTTGCCAGGTGGAAAAAGAAGATGGCCAAGAAAGCCAAAGACAAACAGACGGAGCAACTTCTTGAAGACATGAGCTTGCAAGATATGGGCTTCAAGTTGCTCGGACTCATCAGCGACAACCGCATGGACGAAGAC